>JAOPXK010000032.1 GCA_025965195.1 Marmoricola sp. | reverse complement strand
ACGGCGTCCTCGATGCGGTGCTTGCGCTCCTTGAGCTCGACCTCGGTGGCCGCGCCGACCTTGATGACCGCAACACCGCCGGCCAGCTTGGCCAGGCGCTCCTGCAGCTTCTCGCGGTCGTAGTCGGAGTCCGACTTCTCGATCTCGGCGCGGATCTGGTTGACCCGACCCTCGATCTGGCCAGCGTCGCCGGCACCTTCGACGATGGTGGTCTCGTCCTTGGTGACAACGACCTTGCGGGCCTGGCCGAGCAGCTCGATGCCGGTCGACTCCAGCTTGAGGCCAACGTCCTCGGAGATGACCTGGCCACCGGTGAGGATCGCGATGTCCTGCATCATGGCCTTGCGACGGTCACCGAAGCCGGGAGCCTTCACCGCAACGGACTTGAACGTCCCGCGGATCTTGTTCACGACCAGGGTCGAGAGCGCCTCGCCATCGACATCCTCGGAGAGGATGAGGAGCGGCTTGCCACTCTGCATGACCTTCTCCAGCAGTGGGAGGAGGTCCTTGACCGTGGAGACCTTCTGGTTCGCGATCAGGATGTACGGGTCGTCGAGAACCGCTTCCATGCGCTCCGGGTCGGTCATGAAGTACTGCGAGATGTAGCCCTTGTCGAAGCGCATGCCTTCGGTGAGCTCGAGGTCCAGCCCGAAGGTGTTGGACTCCTCGACGGTGATGACGCCTTCCTTGCCGACCTTGTCCATCGCCTCGGCGATGATCTCGCCGACGGTGGTGTCAGCAGCGGAGATCGAGGCCGTGGAAGCAATCTGTTCCTTGGTCTCGACGTCCTTGCTCATCGCCTCGAGCTGCTCGATGACAGCCACGACAGCCTTCTCGATGCCGCGCTTGAGCGACATCGGGTTGGCACCGGCAGCAACGTTGCGGAGGCCCTCGCGGACCATCGCCTGCGCGAGCACGGTCGCCGTGGTCGTGCCGTCACCGGCGACGTCATCGGTCTTCTTGGCAACTTCCTTGACGAGCTCGGCCCCGATCTTCTCGTACGGGTCCTCGAGCTCGATCTCCTTGGCAATGCTCACACCATCGTTGGTGATGGTGGGCGCGCCCCACTTCTTCTCGAGTACGACGTTGCGGCCCTTGGGACCGAGCGTCACCTTGACGGCGTCTGCGAGCGTGTTCATGCCACGCTCGAGGCCGCGCCTGGCTTCCTCGTTAAAGGCAATCAGCTTTGGCATAACTCCTGCGATTCCTCACGCGTCAGAGTTCGGATGGCCATCTCGTCGCCCGCGACGGACGATCCTCGGCTGCCCGGCGAACCCTTCCCGCCGGTGCCTCGGACCTCGACTTCGACGGCCCACAAACTGTCACTCTCATGGTGAGAGTGCCAACTGCATTTTTAGCACTCGGCCAGGGCGAGTGCAAACGGCTCTCCCCCAGTGGACGCCCCCCGTGGCTACCCTCGACGACATGTGGCTGGAGGACGAGCTCGGCATTTCGGTACCTCTCGTCGGCGCCCCGATGGCTGGGCCGGGCGGTGGCCGGCTCGCCCATGCGATCTCGCAGGCCGGTGCTTTCGGGATGATCGGCGTCAACCAGACCCGTCCGGGCGACTGGATCAGGGCCGAGGCATCGGTTGCCGGCGCCGCCGAGACGTCGTACGGCGTCGGGCTGATGGCTTGGGCACTGGAGGCCGCACCCGACCAGCTCGAGGCGGTGCTCGAGCTGCAACCGGCGCTGGTCTCGGTCTCCTTCGGTGCGTACGCCGGGCCCGTCGCCCGGCTCCGCGACGCCGGCATCCGCACCGCCACCCAGATCGGCAACCTGACCGATCTCGACCAGGCCCTCGAAGCCGGCGTCGACCTGCTCGTGGCCCGCGGCGGCGAGGGCGGCGGGCACGGCCGCAACGACATCGCCACCCTGCCGCTGCTCCAGCTGGTGCTCGACCGGACGGACCTTCCGGTGCTGGCAGCGGGCGGCATCGTCAACCACCGCGGGCTCGCCGCCGTCCTCGCTGCCGGAGCCGTCGGAGCCTGGGTGGGCACCGCGTTCCTCGGCTGCGTGGAGGCAGCCAGCACTCCGGAGGCGAAACAAGGCCTCTTCGCCGCAGGCCAGACCGGCTATGGACGGGTCTTCGACGTCGCCCAGCAGGTCGACTGGCCGACCGAGTTCGGCGGCCGGGCGGTCGCCAACGACTACTTCGACCAGTGGGCCGGACGCGAGGACTCCATGGACGAGGCCGCTCGGGCGCAGCATCGCGACGCGGTCGCCGCGCAGCAGTTCGACGTGGCGCACCTCTATGCGGGAGAAGGCGTCGCCGACCTCACGCGCGAGACCACCGCGGCCGACGTGGTTGCGGAGTTCTCCCGGGCGCTCCGCCGGCGCACCCCGGGTCAGCCGGCGAGCTGAGCGGCGACCAGGTCGGCGAAGGCAGCACCGTTGCCGGGCAGGAAGTCCAGGTAGAGGCCGGGCTCGGTGGCTTCGAGCTCACTGACCACGAGCTGGCCGTCCGGCATCCGCATCATGTCGACCCGGCCATAGGTCAGCGACGTGCCGAGCAGCTTCTCCGCAGCCCGGATCGTCAATACTGCAAGGGATCCGGCTTCGTCAGTCAGCTCGGCGGCGTACGTCGCACCGCCGTACCTCTCATGCACGCGGATCTCTCCGCCCGCCGGCCGCTTGACGACCTGCGAGACCGGGTCGCCACCGAGGACGAACACCGAGATCTCCCCTTCGGTGCGCACCGACTCGACCAGCGGCTGCACGACCCACGGTGGTGAGCCGAGACCGTCGGGTGAGCTGTCCGGCCCGTCGAAGATCACCACGCCCCGGCCACCCGCACCGACCGAGGGCTTCACGACCGCCCGCTCGAACTCCGCGACTGAAGCGGGCAGGTCTTCCTCGCCATCGACCAGGATCGTCGGCACGATCGGAACCCCAGCCGCGGCGAGCGCGACGAGGTAGGCCTTGTCGGTGTTCCAGGTGAAGAGGTCGACGCCGTTGAGCAGCGTCGGCCCGACAGACCGGGCCCAGCCGAGGAACTCCTCGCGGTGGTTGGCGTAGTCCCAGGTCGAGCGCACGGCGACGACGTCGGCGTCCTGCCAGTCGACGGACGAATCCCGCCAGGACACCCAGCGCGTGCTCACGCCCCGGTCGGCGAAAGCCGCATCGAGCACCTCGGCTCCGGGTTCGCCCTCGGGCCAGGCATCACAGGTGACGAGCAGGACTTGAACCATGCCGCGGACCCTAGTACGCCGACTGCACGCAACGCCCATCGGTCAACCGGCGGCTGCCGGTCAGTCGGGCAGCAGGATGCCGTCGAGGACGATCGCGAGCATCGGCTCGGCCTGCGCGGGCGTGAGGCCGGACTGGTCGATGACCGTCGAGACGCCACTGACGATGCGCATCACCTCGCGGGCGTCGACGCCGTCGCGCAGGGCACCGTCCTCGCGGGCCTTGGCCACGACCTTCTCGTTGGCCGCGGCGAGCACCTGACACTTGCGGTAGATCGGGGACTTCGGGTCGTCCATCGCGGACATCACCTTCGCCGCCGCCCCGTGGTAGAGCCCGATGTTGTCGACGAACCTGGTGAACCAGATCTGCAGCGCCTCACGGGCCGGCAGGCCGGAGTCCACCACGGCCTGGCTGTCGGCGTCGATCCGCTCGGCCCAGTCGCGCATCATCGCGTCGATCAGGGCATCGCGGGTCGGAAAGTGTCGGTACAAGGTGCCGGGTCCGACGCCCGCGCGCTTGGCGATGTCGTCGAGGGACGCCTCGGCGCCGCGCTCCCGGAAGGCCTCGCGGGCCGCCTCGATGAGGTTGTCGTAGTTGCGCTGAGCGTCGGCACGCAGGGGCTTCTGAGCTGTCTGGGTCGACACGTCTGCGGTCACCGTCAACATCTCCCCTTTTGCTAAACGGAGACTATCTCCGTATAGTTCTTCCTAACCGGAGGAACTCTCCGATAAGTCTACGTCACATGCATTGAACCAACAACCATAAGGAACTCCCATGACCCAGCAGGTATCGCGCCCGCAGGCAAATGGCGTCACGTCTCCGCAGACCAGGCGCTCGGCCATCGGCCTCGCGCTCATCCTCGCAGTCCAGCTGATGCTCATCCTCGACATGACCGTCGTCAATGTCGCCCTACCCAAGATCCGTACCGACCTCGACTTCAGCGCCTCGTCCCTGTCGTGGGTGCTCAACGCCTACACCCTGACGTTCGGCGGTCTGCTGCTCCTCGGTGGTCGCATCGGCGACGTCTTCGGTCGTCGCCGTACCTTCATGAGCGGGCTGGCGGTCTTCACCCTCGGCTCGTTCCTCGGCGGAGTCGCTCCGACCTCCGAGCTGCTCGTCGCGGCCCGTTCGCTGCAGGGCATCGGTGCTGCCGTCGCCGCCCCGAGCGTCCTCGCGCTCCTCACCACGTCCGCCAAGACCGCCTCGGCGCGGAACCGCGCTCTCGCGCTCTTCAGTGCGGTCTCGTCCGCTGGCGGTTCGCTCGGCCTGATCCTCGGCGGGGCCCTGACCGGCTACGCCTCCTGGCGGTTCGCGCTGTTCATCAACGTCCCGATCGGCCTGTTCGTGCTGCTGTTCGTCCGCCGGTACGTGACCGAGACCGAGCGTCAGCCCGGCCACTTCGACATCACCGGCGCCGTCACCGCGACGCTCGGGTCGGCAAGCCTGGTCTTCGGCTTCATCAACGCGCCGGACCACGGCTGGTCGTCGATCGGAACGGTCGGTGCCTTCATCGCGGCCGCCGTACTGCTGACCGGGTTCTTCGTGACCGAGCGCCGGGTGCCCGCACCCCTGCTCTCCCTCAACCTGCTCAAGGACCGGATGCGCGGCGGCGCGGTTGCCGTGATGGCGCTCTTCGTGGGTGCACAGTTCGCGTTCTTCTTCTTCACCGTGCAGTTCATGCAGGCGATCCTGGGGTACGGCGCGCTCAAGTCCGGCTTCGCGTTCCTGCCCCTGACGCTGTTGATCTTCACGACGTCGCGGGTGACGCCACGGCTGGTCGGAAGGTTCGGCGTACGGCCGCTGATCATGACGGGCCTGGTGCTGGTCGCGATCGCGAACCTGTGGCTCGGCCAGCTCGACACCAGCAGCACCTACCTCGGCGACCTGCTTGGCCCGATGATCCTCACCGGGATCGGCGCCGGCCTCGGCTTCATGCCGCTGACCGTCGCGGTGCTCAGTGACGTCGAGCCGGAGCACGCAGGATCGGCGTCCGGCCTGCTTCAGATGGCCCAGCAGATGGGTGGCGCGCTCGGACTCGCGGTCCTGGTGACCGTCTACGCGTCGCAGACCGTGCCGGGCCACGTGGTGACCGGGATGTCGGCGTCGTTCCACACGGCTGCCGCGTTCGTAACGGTCGGGTTCGTGCTGGCCGGGCTGCTGCTCGGCAGGCGCGGCGCACCGGTCGAGGCACCAGCCGAGTCCCTCAATGTGGAACTCGCCGCCTGATCCCGCCGACCCGGCAGATCTTCACCGCCGGACAGCACTGACCCGGCAGAACTTCACGACACGCTCGTGAAGTTCTGCCGGGTCGGTTGCGTCCGGGCGTGAAGTCGGGCCGGGTCAGGGTGCCGGGAAGCCGCCTGTCGCCAGCGGACCCCAGCGCTCGATCGTCACCCGGATCAGGCACTTGCCCTGGTTGCGCATGGCCTGGCGGTACTCGTCCCAGTCGGGATGCTCGCCGGAGATGCTGCGGTAGTAGTCGACCAACGGCTCGACCGCATCGGGCAGGTCGATCACCTCGGCCGTGCCGTCGAGCTGCACATAGGGACCATCCCAGTCGTCCGAGTGCACGAGCACCGAGACCACGGGCTCCCGGCGCAGGTTGGCGACCTTCGCCCGGGCGGGGTACGTCGAGATGACGACCCGGCCGTCGGCATCGACCCCACACGACACCGGCGAGAGCTGCGGGCGACCGTCACGCCGCTGGGTGACCAGCGTCGCCCGGTGCCGCGGTCGGACGAAGTCGAGCAGGGCTTCCCGATCGACGTGGTCAGTGGTTGCAAGCTTGCGTGCCATAGCTGTCTCCCGAGTGGTGCGGTTGTCTCAACGGTCAGCAGCCTCCGGCGACCGCGGGGATCACGCTGATCTGGGTCCCGGCCGGCACCGGAGTCGCAAGGCCTTCGAGGAATCGGACATCGTCGTTTCCGACGTACACGTTGACGAAACGGCGGATCTCGCCCGCATCATCGAGGATCCGCGCCCTGATGCCGGCGTGGTTGGCCTCGAGGTCGTCGAGCACGTCGGTCAGGGTCGCGCCCTCGGCGGACACCTCGGACTCGCCACCCGTGTAGGTGCGCAGGATCGTCGGGATGCGGACGGAGACGCTCATGGATGCTCCTGGTTCGTGAGGTTGCGCCGGGTCGGCGGGCTGCTGGCGTGAGGTTGCGCCGGGTCGGCGGGCTGCTGGCGTGAAGTTGCGCCGGGTCGCGGGCTAGGCGATTCCGGTTGCGGTGAACGCGGCGTAGGTCGGGTCGATCGTCGCCGCGGGGCCGACCTGGGAGGAGATCGCATCGAGCGTCTTCAGGCCCATGCCGGTGTTGATCACCACGGTGTCGAGGGTCGGGTCGAGCTGGCCGGTCTCGACGAGCTTCTTGAGCACGCCGACGGTGGTACCGCCGGCCGTCTCGGTGAAGATGCCTTCGGTGCGGGCAAGCAACAGGATGCCGGCGCGGACCTCGTCGTCGGTGATGTCCTCGACGGCACCGTTCGTACGGCGACAGACGTCAAGCACATAAGGGCCATCGGCCGGGTTGCCGATCGCGAGCGACTTGGCGATCGTGTCGGGCTTGACCGGGCGTACGACGTTCTGGCCACTCTTGAACGCGACCGAGACCGGCGAGCAGCCGGTGGCCTGGGCACCGAAGACCCGGTAGGGCTTGTCCTCGACCAGGCCGAGCTTGATCAACTCCTGGAAGGCCTTGTCGACCTTGGTCAGCTGCGAGCCGGACGCGACCGGGATGACGATCTGGTCGGGAAGTCGCCAGCCGAGCTGCTCGGCGATCTCATAGCCCAGCGTCTTGGAGCCCTCGGCGTAGTAGGGGCGGACGTTGACGTTCACGAACGCCCAGCCCTCCTCCTCGCCGGCGATCTCGGAGGCCAGCCGGTTCACGTCGTCGTAGTTGCCGTTCACGGCGACCAGCGACTCGGTGTAGACAGCGGAGTTGACGATCTTGGGGGTCTCGAGGTTGGCCGGGATGAACACCACCGTCTTGATGCCCGCCCGCGCACCCGCCGCCGCGACGGCGTTGGCGAGGTTGCCGGTCGAGGGACACGCGAAGACCTTGGAACCGAACTCCGTGGCCGCACTCAGCGCGCACGCCACGACGCGGTCCTTGAACGAGTTGGTGGGGTTGGTGGAGTCGTCCTTGACCCACAGGTTGTCGATGCCGAGGTGCTTGCCGAGGTTGTTGGCCTTGAGCAACCGGGTGAAGCCGGGCTCCATGTTGGGGCTCTGCTCGATGTCCGCGGGCACCGGCAACAGCGCCTTGTAGCGCCACATGTTCGCTGGTCCGGCTTCGATCTGCTCGCGGGTGACCGCCGGGAACTCGTAGGCGATCTCGAGTGGGCCGAAGCACTCCAGACACGCATAGTGCGGACCGAGCTCCTGGGTGGCGCCGCACTCACGGCACACCAGGCCCGTCGCGTTGCCGAAGGCGCCTTCGCGCACTCCTGGACGGTCGGAGCCAGGCTCAGGTGTGGTGTCGACGGGCGTCTCAACTACGGTGCTCAAGGAGGCCTCCTTCTCATCTTCCCCAACGCCGGATCTCGACGCGGGCCGGAATTAGCACCGTTTCCACGACTGACCAACGCTGCGTCAGGGGGCTCGTGGCGGTTGCCGGGACTTCACAGGGCCGTTCCCTCAGTCCCTCTCGATGAGCTAGAAGGAGCCTACGAGCGACCGGGTCCGGGGCGCACATCGACGTCCCGCTATGTGAGACGACCATCCACGCCTCAAGACCGACGGTCAGGCGCGAGCGTGCCGGATGTCCGCAGTGAGCTCGCGCAGCACGCCGAGTACGCCGTCAGGCCCGGCCACCACCACGTCGGCCAGCTCGACTAGCGCGGTCTGCTCCGACGATCCCGAACAGACCAGCATGGTCGGCATCCCCGACTTCCGGAGCTCCATGACCGCCTTGAACGCCTCGACGTCACCGAGGTCGTCGCCCACGAACACGAAGCCCTTCGCCCCGAGCTCCTCGGCGAGCAGCTGTACGGCGTTGCCCTTGTGCCGGCCAGGGGCACGCACCTCGATCACGTAGCGGCCCGGCTCGACGTCGAGGTCGTGGGAGCGCGCCTCCTCCGTGATCACCGGGAGGAGGGTCGTGAACGCGCCCTCGGGGTCGGCCAGCCGGCGGGTGTGTACGGCGACGGCCAGGCCCTTCTCCTCGATCCACGCATCGGGCAGACCGACCCTGCGGAGCACACGCGGCAGGTCGCTCATGAAGCTGGCCAGCCCTCGCGGCGGCTTCGGGGAGATCACCCGTCTCTCGCGCGAGGTCCAGCGCTCGTTGCCGTACTGGCCGAGCACGAACAGCTCCCGCCCTGCCTCAGCGATCGCATCACCGACGAGGTCGAGCTCCCCGAGCGCGAGCACCTGCCGGGCGGGCCTGCCGGTGATCACCGCGATGGCACGCACCTGCTGGGCGAGCTTCACCAGGACACCGGACGCATCGGGATGCATGTCCGCGGCTTCGGGATCCTCGACGATCGGGGCGAGTGTGCCGTCGAAGTCCAGTCCGATCACCAGATCGTCTGCGGCGCGCACCAGTGCTGCGTACTGCCGCTCGCCCTCGAGCGAGCTGAACTCCATGCGTCCACTCAATCAGACCGGCGACGGCGACTTGTCCAAAGCCCGCCAGTTCGTTCATCTGCGAGGAGTAGACCTGAGACATGAGCCACGATGCCGCCAGCGACGGCTCGGCGGCGTACGTCGTCCATCGGCGGTTCACCAAGTTGCTGACCGAGCTCGAACGCTGCGAGCCACTGGTGCGGTACGGCGCTCCCGAGTCGATCCACCGGATGCGGGTCGCCGCCCGGCGACTGCGCAACGCCCTGGCCAGCTACCGGCCACTGCTCGACCGCCAGACGACGAATCGGCTACGTCGTGAGCTCGAGTGGCTGACCTCCGAGCTGGGTGAGCCGCGGGACGTCGAGGTCCTGCACGGCAGGCTGAGGGAGCTGCTTGCCGAGGAGCCGCCCGACCTGGTGCGCGGCGGCGTCGTCGCGTTCGTCGACCGGACGATGACCGACCGCTGGCGGAGCGCCCAGGACTCGCTGATACGGGCGCTGGCGTCACCGCGGTACCTGGCGCTGCTGGAGGACCTGCGCGGACTGGTCGCGGAGCCACCCTGGTCCGCACCCGCCAGGCAGCCCGCGCAAGAGGTTCTCTCCGGCCGGTTGCGTCACGACCTCAAGCGCCTCGAACGGCAGATCGTGGCGGCGGACGCGGCCGGCGAGCCCGACGAACGCGCGGCCCGGCTCCACGACGTGCGCAAGGCGGCCAAGCGGGTCCGGTACGCAGCCGAACCGCTGGTCCCGTTGTACGGCAAGCAGGCCCGGAGGCTCGTCGCGACGGCCGAGGACATCCAGTCAGTGCTCGGCACGCATCAGGATGCCGTCGTGGCCCAGGCGGAGCTGATGCGTCTGGCCGAGGCCGCAACGGCCGAGGGCGAGGACCCCTTCACGCTGGGCATCCTGCACACACGTGAGGAAGCCCGGGCCGCGGGCAGCGCGAAGGAGTTTGCCCAGCTGTGGAAGGTCGCGCGCCGGAAGAACCGGCACCGCTGGCCCGACTGACGAGCCAACTGACGACCGTGGGTCAGTGGTAGTCGCTGGTCAGGATCACGGTGAGGCGGTCGCCCGACATCGGGTCGATGGCCGGCTTGATCCGGCGGATCCCGAGGTCGCGGGCCAGCAGCTTCGACGCTGCCTGCAGCCGAGGCGGGTAGTACACGGTCGAGGCGGCGATGTTGCCGTACCAGTTGTCCGAGCCGACCACGTTCCAGCCGACAGCGGAGGCCTTCGCAGAGGCGGTGGCCGCGAGACCATGGACCATCGAGTTGTTGAAGACCACGACGTACACATCGCGACGCCTGACCACCGGGGCCTTGTGCGTGGGCTTGACGACGACGACCTTCGGAGTCGCGGTTGCCGTGGGCGTGGCGGCGACGATGTTCGCGCGGTCCTCGCCATGGCCGTGCCCGGTTGCAATGAAGACGAGCCCCGCGAGTGCGACGGCGGAGATGCTGAGCACCATCAGCCGTGCCGGGAGCACGACGCCGCGCTCGTCTCGGGACCGGGAGATCACGTTGACCTAGAGGTCGAAGCCGAGTCGACGTGCCGAGCGCTGGCGCTGGCGCATCGCCCGGAGCCGCCGAAGTCGGCGCACCAGCAGCGGATCGTGGGCCTGTGCCTCGGGACGGTCGATGATCGCGTTGAGCACCTGGTAGTAGCGCGTCGAGGACATCTCGAACTTCTCCCGGACGGCCTGCTCCTTGGCGCCGGCGTACTTCCACCACTGACGCTCGAAGTCCAAGATGTCGCGGTCGCGCGCCGACAGCTCACCGGACTCGTCCGGTTGTGGGTTGTTGAGTGCGTTCGCGGCGACCATCGTCGACTCCTCCGGGGCATTTTCTGAGTGACTGCGGCCCATCGTAGGCGACAAACAACAGTGATGTCATTTGCACCCTCGGCAAGTCGCGCGACAGTACGCCCACTAGCGTCAAGGCATGGAACAGATCGGCTGGGGAGTTCTCGCGACCGGCAAGATCGCGCACACCTTCGTCAACGACCTCAAGCTGCTGCCGGATGCGCGTCTGGTCGCTGCCGGTTCCCGGTCACTGGCCTCGGCCGAGGCGTTCGTGGCCGAGCACGGCGGTACGCCGTACGGAAGCTATGCGGAGCTGGTCGCCGATCCCGCGGTCGACGTCGTCTACGTCGCCTCGCCGCACTCGCTGCACGACGAACATGTCCGGCTCGCGTTCGACGCGGGCAAGGCGGTGCTTTGCGAGAAGCCGATGACCCTCGACGCACCGTCCTCCGAGGCGCTCATCGCGCTGGCCCGGGAGCGCGGACTGTTCCTGATGGAAGCCATGTGGATGACCTGCAACCCGCTGGTCAGGCGGTTGCGCGACCTGGCGACGGGCGGGGACTACGGGGAGGTCCGACAGGTCGTCGCCGACCTCGGCTTCCGGGTCGATGCCGATCCGGCGAGCCGGATGCTGGATCCCGCGCTCGGCGCGAGCACCTTGCTGGACATGGGGATCTACCCGCTGACCTTCGCGCACCTGCTGCTCGGCCAGCCCTCCCAGACGAGTGCCGTCGCCAATCTCACCGATCGTGGAGTCGACCTCGACATCGCGATCAGCCTGGCCTACCCGTCCGGAGCCGTGGCCGCGCTGACCTCCTCGATGACGTCCTGGACGGCGCGCACTGCCACCGTCGCCACCGACCGGGGACGGTTCGACGTCGCCGCCGACTTCCACACTCCGGTGAGGATCACGTTCACGGCGTACGACGGGCCGGACCCGCAGGTCGAGGTGATCGAAACGCCGGCCGACGACCCGGTGATCGGCCGCGGCTACGGCAACGAGGCCGCGGAAGTGATGCGCTGCCTGCGGGCTGGCGAGCTCGAGAGCCCGTTCGTGCCGCATGCACAGACGCTCGACCTGATGCGACAGATGGACGGCCTGCGCCAGCAGCTCGGCATCCTCGGCTAGACCCGACCAGATCTAGAACATGTTCTAGATCTCTGGAACGATGGGCCGATGCTGACGCTGATCGATCTGGACGGGAACGAGCACCGCCTCCAGGGGCCGACGCCCGACGAGCTGGCCGCGGCAACCGGGTGGGTGCTGAAGCCCGAGGGACTGTGCCGGGGCGAGGTGTGCGTGCCGCTGCTCGGCCGAACCATCCTCGACGACGCGGGCAACGTCGACCTCGCCGCCTGGGCCTCCGCCCTCGGGCTGCTGCTGGCGCAGGACCCGGTCGAGGCCGTGGCCGCGCTGGCCACCTCGGCTGCCGAGCGGTCGCGGTCCCTGACGAGCGGTACGGCGCCGCACCTCACCCTTCCCGACGTGAACGGCAACCCGGTCTCCTTCGACGACTTCTCCGGCCACAAGCGGGTGCTCGTGACGTGGGCGTCCTGGTGTGGCTGCCGGCACGAGCTCGGCGGCTGGCAGCGGCTGCAGGACGAGCTCGCCTCGTCGGGCCTGAAGCTCTTCTCCGTCGCGCTCGACGCGTCGCCCGAGGATGCCCGGCCGTGGATCGAGGCGGTTGCTCCGACGTACCCCGTGGCGGTGGACACCGCCCACGTCACCGCCGAGCGCTTCGGCATCACCAACGTGCCGTCGGTCGTCTGGATCGACGAGGACGACCAGATCGTGAAGCCGCCGACGATCGCTCCGGGCGATGACCAGTTCGTCGACTTCACCCAGATCGACGCCAACCGGCACCACGACGCGTTGCGGGCCTGGGTCGATCACGGCGAGCTGCCCGAGAGTGCAACCGCGGAGCCACCGCAACGGACCGACGACGAACAGCTCGCCCTCGCCGAGCGCCGGATCGCCGCCTGGCTGCAACGAGGCGGACGCACCGACGCCGCTCGTGCGCACCTCGCCACGGCCCAGGAGCTGTCCCCGTGGGACTGGACCGTACGCCGCGGCGGGATCGCCCTCACCGGCGGAGATCCCTTCCTGGGCGACGAATTCACCGAGTTCTGGGCGAAGTGGGACGGCTCCGGACGTCCCGGCTACACGCCGACCTGAGGTTCTCGGCGCTGGAGTTTTCACAGGGTATGAGGTCATACCTCCTCTTCGCACACGTCATGACATGTGCGAAGAGGAGGTTTGGGTTCACACCCTGAGAAAACGCGACCCACGAGCCACTAGGGTCGGGGGGTGAGCAGGATCAGTCGTCGGCGTGCACCTGCGGACGTGGTGATCGTGGCCAACCGGCTGCCGGTCGACCGCGTCGTGCGGGCAGACGGCAGCGTGGACTGGCGCCGCTCCCCCGGCGGTCTGGTCTCCGCCCTCGAGCCCGTGATGCAGAGCAACCACGGCGCCTGGATCGGCTGGCCCGGCGACACCGACTCCGTGGTCGAGCCGTTCGAGGACGACGGCCTGACTCTCGTCCCGGTCTCGCTCTCGCAGCAGGAGCACGCCGAGTTCTACGAGGGTTTCTCGAACGCCACCCTCTGGCCGCTCTACCACGACCTCGTCGCGAAGCCGGAGTTCCACCGTGAGTGGTGGGACTCCTATGTGACCGTCAACCAGAGGTTCGCCGAAGCCGCGGCGGCAACTGCTGCGAAGGACGCCGTGGTCTGGGTGCAGGACTACCAGCTCCAGCTCGTCCCCGCGATGCTGCGCGAGCTCCGGCCCGACCTGCGGATCGGCTTCTTCCTGCACATCCCGTTCCCTCCGGCCGAGCTGTTCCAGCAGCTGCCGTGGCGCCGGCAGATCCTCGAGGGCCTGCTCGGCGCGGACCTGGTCGGCTTCCAGCTGCCCGGGGCGGCGCAGAACTTCGTCCGGCTGGTCCGCCAGCGGGTCGGCCACAAGACGCACCGCGACACCGTCTATCTGCCCGACGGCCGGGTGGTGATGGCCAAGGCATTCCCGATCTCGATCGACGCCGCCGGCTTCGAGAAGCTCGCCCGCTCCGAACCCGTGCAGAAGCGGGCTGCGCAGATCCGGAGCGACCTCGGCAACCCGCGCAAGATCTTCCTGGGCATCGACCGGCTCGACTACACCAAGGGCATCTACGCCCGGTTGCGTGCCTTCGGTGAGCTGATCGCCGACGGCAAGTTCACCGTCGAGGACGCGGTGTTCGTGCAGGTGGCGACACCCTCGCGCGAACAGGTCGACCAGTACCGCATCCTGCGTGACGACATCGACCGGCTGGTCGGCCGGATCAACGGCGATCTCGGCCGGATCGGCCGGCCCGCGATCTCCTACCTGCACTCGTCCTTCCCACGCCAGGAGATGGCCGCGCTCTACCGCGCCGCCGACATCATGGTGGTCACGCCGTTCCGCGACGGGATGAACCTGGTGGCGAAGGAGTACGTCGCCTGCCGCTACGACGGCGACGGTGCGCTCGTGCTCTCGGAGTTCGCCGGCGCCGCCGAGGAGCTTCGCCAGGCGTACCTGGTGAATCCCTACGACATCAACGGCATGAAGGCGCTGATGCTCGAGGCGTACCACGCCGACGAGAAGGACCTCACCAAGCGGATGCGCGCGATGCGGAAGACCGTTGCGGAGAACGACGTCGCCAACTGGGCGGCAGCGTTCCTCGACGAGCTCGGCGCCGGCGGCCCCACCCACCAGAAGGTGCTCCGCCCGTCTCGTCGCATCTGACCGTTGAGTTGTGTCCCCGCGCGTGGGTCAGTCGGTGAGCCGGCGTACGGCGTTGCGCAGGGCCTGCTCCGGATCGATGCCGGCCGCGCGTGCTTCGGCAACGATGGCGAGCAGCCGGTCTCCGATGTTGGTGGACGTGGTCTCGACAAGCTCGACCACCGGGGGAAGCTCGACCAGCCTGGAGGACTCGAGGACCGGGTTGGCTCGCTCGAGGCGATCCAGCACCTTCGAGGCACGGAGCAGAGCCGGCAGCTCGAGCGGGATGCCGTCGAGCACGGAGTCGCGCTGCTTCTCGGCAGCCTTGATCGCTTCCCAGTTGTCGTTGATCTCTGCGGGATCTGTCGCCGAGACCTCGCCGAACACGTGCGGGTTGCGGCGGATCAGCTTGGTGATCAGGTCGGCTGCGACGTCGGAGATGTCGAAGAGCTCGTCCTCGGCAGCAATCGCGGCATGGAAGTACACCTGCAGCAACACATCACCGAGCTCCTCGCGCAGGTGCACCCGATCGCCGGTGTCGATGGCCTCGAGCACCTCATGAGTCTCCTCGAGGAGGTACCGGGCGAGCGACTCGTGGGTCTGCTCGGCCTTCCAGGCGCACTCCCGGCGAAGCCGGGACATGATCTCGACAAGCTCGATCAACGGCGACGGCTCGATCGACGCTGACCGCTCGATCAGCGGCTCGTCAGCCACACTTCTGCACCTTGGGCAGGCCATCCGCCCAGGTCGTGGCCGGCTGGCTGGCCACACCCTGCTTGGCGAAGTCCGAGATCGGCTTGGAGACGGAGCGGTCGCCGGTGCCAGGCAGGCCGGACTTGCCCGGGGCGTACGCCGGGTCGACGGTGATCTTCAGGGCCTTGGCCCAGTCCGCCCGCAGCGTGTACGCCGCATTCAGGTCCTCGTCGGCCGAAGGCTTGGCCACCCCCTGCTTCAACAGCTCGCGCCGGCCGATCTCCTGGGCCTGGAGCTGGCCCTTGTCGAACTGGGCGATGACGGCACGCATCTGGTCCTGGTCGTTCTTCGGGACCTCGGTCAGCAGCTGCTGCTCGACCTGGTTCATCTCCGCGCGATAGGCCGCCTTGTCGTAGGCGCCGCCCTTGGCCGCCGCGAACTTCTCGTTGAGCACCGAGTCGATCAGGCCGTTGAGGGCCTGCTGGCGCACCACCGCGACCGGGGTCGTCGTCGCACCGGAGGAACCCTGGGCCTGGTCCAGGCCGTCGCACTGCACCCGGGTGAGCAGGTCCACGTCCGACGTACTGATCTTGGTGCCGTCCACGGTGGCTGAGACGCCGGCGTGGGTGCCACAGCCGGAGAGCGCGAGAAGCGCAACAGGCGTCAGCACGATGGCGGCGATCCGGTGGGTCTTCACGTGACTGCTCCTGCGGGGTTCTCGGGATCGATGACCGTGTCCATGACCTGCCTCGCCCACGTCATCAGCTCCTGGTCCCGGAGCTGTGGCGCCCCGAACGCCGTGGGCTGCGGACGCGGCACCAGCATCGTACGCACGCCAGCCTTGTAGAGGCTCTTGGGGTACAGCCGATCCAGGCGTACGACGCGAGAGTCGGGCAGCTCGACGGGAGCGAACCTGACGAACTTGCCCTGCAGCGTGACGTCCGTCAGACCGGCGCGACGGGCGCGACCGCGGAACCGGGCCACCTCGAAGAGCCTCTCGACGGCCGCCGGTGGCTCGCCGTAGCGGTCCACCATCTCCTCGCGCAGCGACGCCACGTCGTCGTCCTCGCGGACCTCGGCGAGGCGCTTGTACATCTCCAGCCGGAGCCGTTCGCTCTGGATGTAGTCGTGTGGCAGGTGGGCGTCGATGGGCAGCTCGATCTTGACCTCGACGTACGGCTGGTCACCAGCAGGGTCGCGACCATCTGTCCTGAACTCCGCGACGGCCTCGCCGACGAGCCGGACGTAGAGGTCGAAGCCGACGTCGGCGATGTGGCCGGACTGCTCGCCACCGAGCAGGTTGCCGGCTCCACGGATCTCGAGGTCCTTCATCGCGATCGCCATGCCGCCACCGAGATCGGAGTGCTGGGCCAGGGTCGCGAGCCGTTCGTGCGCGGTCTCGGTCAACGGCTTGTCGGCCGGATAGAGGAAGTAGCCGTAGGCCCGCTCCCGACCTCGGCCGACCCGGCCACGGAGCTGGTGCAGCTGGGAGAGGCCGAGGGTGTCGGAGCGCTCGATGATCATCGTGTTGGCGTTGGAGACGTCGAGACCGGACTCGACGATCGTCGTGCAGACCAGCACGTCGAAGCGCTTCTCCCAGAAGTCGAGCATCACCTGCTCGAGCTGGTGCTCCGCCATCTGGCCGTGGGCGGTCGCGACGCGTGCCTCGGGGACGAGCTCCTTGATCCTGGCGGCGGCCTTCTCGATCGACTGCACCCGGTTGTGGATGAAGAAGACCTGGCCCTCACGCAGCAGCTCACGGCGTACGGCGGCAATCACCTGGCGGTCTTCGTAGGCGCCGACATAGGTCAGGACAGGGTGCCGTTCCTCCGGCGGTGTGGTGATCGTGGACATCTCCCGAATGCCGGTGATCGCCATCTCGAGCGTGCGCGGGATGGGCGTCGCGGACATCGCGAGCACGTCGACACTGGTCCGGAGCCGCTTCATCTGCTCCTTGTGCTCGACGCCGAAACGCTGCTCCTCATCGACCACGATCAGGCCGAGGTCCTTCATCTTGATGTCCGGGTTGAGCAGCCGGTGGGTGCCGATCACGATGTCGACCGACCCGTCGGCCAGGCCCTCGAGGACCTCCTTGGCCTCCTTGTCGGTCTGGAACCTCGACAGCGGCTTGAGCACCACGGGGAACCCGCTCATCCGCTCGGAGAACGTCGAGAAGTGCTGGGTCACCAGCAGTGTCGTCGGCACGAGTACGGCGACCTGCTTGCCGTCCTGAACCGCCTTGAAGGCAGCCCGGACCGCGATCTCGGTCTTGCCGTAGCCGACGTCGCCGCACACCAGCCGGTCCATCGGGACGGTCCGGCGCATGTCGGCCTTGACCTCCTCGACCGTGCTCAGCTGGTCGGGCGTCTCGTGGAACGGGAAGGCGTCCTCGAGCTCCTGCTGCCAGGGCGTGTCCGGTCCGAACGCGTAGCCCTTGGTGGCCTGTCGGGCGGCATACAGCTTGATCAGCTCCGCCGCGATCTGCCGGACAGCCTTGCGGGCCCGGCCCTTTCGCTTGGCCCAGTCGCCGCCGCCGAGACGGTCAAGACTCGGCTGCTCGCCACCGACGTACCTCGTGACCTGGTCGAGTGCGTCTGCCGGGACATAGAGACGGTCGGCCGGCTGACCCTTCCTGGACGCGCCGTACTCCAGGACGAGGTACTCGCGGACCGCGCCCTGCACCTCGCGCTGCTTCATCTCGATGAAGCGGCCGACCCCGTGCTGCTCGTGCACCACGAAGTCGCCGGACTTGAGCTCGAGGGGGTCGATCTGCTTCTTGCGGCGTGCCGGCATCTTGCGCATGTCGCGGGTCGAGGCCTTCTGACCGGCGATGTCGTCACCGGTGAGTACGACGATCCCGGGGGTCTCGACAACGATGCCGTGCTCGAGACATCCCTGTGTGACAAGGACAATCCCCGCTTCGAAGCCTCCCGGTCGATCGAGCGCAGTCGAGATCTCCTCGACATAGCGCGCGGCGATGTCGTGGTCGGCGAGCACCTCGACCATCCGCTGCGCAGGCCCGTGGCCCTGGTGCACGATCGCGACAAGGCGACCAGCCGTGAGGTGACCGCGGATGTCGGTGACCGCGGCCTCGATGTCGCCGCGGTAGGGGTCGACCGGCTTCGCACCGATCAGCCGGGACTCGACCGCACCGGCCTCGACGTCGACATCGATCCGGATGACCTCGCCGAGTGAGTCCCTGACCGGCTGGTCGAGCGCCGTCGAGACCTCGTCCAGACCGAACGGGCTGATCCCCCACCAGGCCTTGCCCTGGCCGAGGCTGAGCGCGCGTACGTCGGCCAGGGACCGCAACGAAGCGGCGCCAAGGTCGATCGGCGCCTCCCCGCCGGAGGCCGCAGCAGCCCAGCTCGCGCCGAGGAACTCCTCACTCGTCGCGACGAGGTCGTGCGAGCGGGTGCGCACCCGTTCCGGGTCGAGCAACAGCACATGGGTGTTGGTGGGCAGCAGGTCTACGAGCATCTCCATCTCGTCGACGAGAGCCGGCGCCAGCGACTCCATCCCCTCGACGGCCATGCCCTCGGCGATTTTGGTGGTCAGCTCGGCGAGCTCCGGGTGGGCCTCGCCGAGCGCGGCGGCACGGGCCCGTACCTCGGGCGTCAGCAGCAGCTCACGACAGGGCGGTGCCCACAGCCGTTCGACCTTCTCGAGGGTGCGCTGGTCGGCAACCGCGAACGCCCGGATCTCGTCGATCTCGTCACCGAAGAACTCGATGCGCACCGGGTGCTCGTCGGTCGGCGGGAAGACGTCGACGATGCCACCACGGACAGCGAACTCGCCACGCTTCTCGACCAGGTCCACCCGCGAGTAGGCGGCATCCGCGAGCCGGCGTACGACGTCGTCGAGCTCGACTTCCTGGCCGGTGCTGAGCTCGACCGGCACCAGGTCGGCGAGTCCCTGGACCTGCGGCTGGAGCACCGAGCGGACGGGCGCGATGATCACACTCAGTGGACCGTTGGACTCATCCGTGCCGGGATGCGCCAGCCGGCGAAGGATCGCGAGCCGTTTTCCGACGGTGTCGCTGCGCGGGCTGAGTCGTTCGTGGGGAAGCGTCTCCCACGCCGGGTAGTAGCCGACCAACGCCGGATCGACGAGATCTCCCAGCACAGCAACGAGATCCTCGGCCTCGCGAACGGTCGCGGTCACGACGAGGACGGTCCGGCCCTGGTCGACCAGGCCCTTGACGACGAAGGGGCGCAGGGCAGCCGGGCCGGTCAGGTCGAGGGTCGGGACGAGGTTCTCTCGGGCATCGGCCAGTGCGGCGGCGAGGGTGGGTTCGGTCAGGACGGCGTCGGCAAGACCGGCGAGTCGCACGAGAGCTCCAGTTGGTAGGACAGGTCAGACAGCACGACAGCCCCCGGTCAATGAACGACAGGGGGTGATGGGTGCAGTCTACGGGGCGCCTCCGAGGTGGAGTTTTCACAGGGTATGAACCCAAACCTGCACATCGCACATGTCACGACGTGTGCGAAGCGGAGCTTTCACCTCATACCCTGTGAAAACTCCACCCCCTAGCGAGCGACGATCACCGAAGAGCCATGGCCGAAGAGACCCTGGTTGGCCGTGATGCCGATTCGGGCTCCCTCGACCTGACGTCCTTCGGCCTGGCCGCGGAGCTGCCAGGTGAGCTCGCATACCTGTGCCAGCGCCTGGGCGGGAACGGCCTCACCGAAGCACGCCAGCCCTCCCGAGGGGTTGACCGGGATCCGGCCGCCGATGGTGGTGTCCCCCGCGCGCAGGAGGTGTTCGGCCTCCCCGCGCTTGCAGAGGCTGAGGTCCTCGATCCAGTCCAGCTCGAGGGCCGTTGACAGGTCGTAGACCTCGGCCACCGACACGTCCTCGGGACCGATGCCGGCTTCGGCGTACGCCGCATCGCCGAGCGACTCCTTGAACGTCCGGTCCTGCGCGGGAACGACCGCCGAGGAGTCGGTGGAGAAGTTCGGCATGTCCATCACGGTCTGCGGGAACACCGGCGTGACGGTCGAGATCGCCTTGATCCTCACGGGATCCGCGATGCCGTGCTTGCGGGCGTAGTCCAGCGAAGTGAGCAGCACGGCCGCTCCACCGTCGGAGGTCGCGCAGATGTCGAGCAGGTGCAGCGGATCGGACACGACCGCAGAGTTCAGCACGTCCTCGGCGCTGACCTCCTTGCGATACCGGGCGTTCGGGTTGCTCAGTCCGTGCTTGGCGTTCTTGACCTTGACGGCCGCGAAGTCCGCCTGGGTCGCGCCGTACAGGTCCATCCGGCGGCGCGCGTAGAGCGCGAAGTAACCGGGATTCGTCATGCCCATCAGGCGAAACCGCAACCAGTCAGGGTCGTCCCAGCGCTCGCCGGCATTCGGAGCGAGGAAGCCCTTCGGCGTGGTGTCCGCACCGACGACGAGGGCTACGTCGGTCTGGCCGGCCAGGATCCGGGAACGGGCGGTGTCCAGCGCTTGTGCGCCGGTCGCGCAGGCGGCGTACGACGTGGCCACCTTCGCGCCGTTCCAGCCGAGCGCCTGGGCGAACGTCGCACCGGCCACATAGCCGCCGTACCCGTTGCGGACCGTCTCGCCACCCACGATCAGGCCGACGTCCTGCCAGTCGACACCGGCATCGGCGAGGGCCGCGCGCGCGGCGTGGACACCGTAGGTCACGAAGGAGCGACCCCACTTGCCCCAGGGGTGCATGCCGACTCCGGCGATCGCGACGTCGGTGTTCATCCGGCACCTCCGGGGGTCTCGACCGCGCTCGACCGACCGGGCTCGCTCGACCGCCCGACGGGCTTCCAGCGCCAGATCGTCCGATCACCCGTGTCATCGGTGTAGAGCGTCTCGACCACCAGCTCGACCGGCGTCCCGACCTTCAGGTCCGCGACGCCGTAGCCGTCGGCGACCTGGCCGAGCACGACCAGACCCTCCTCGAGCTCGACCGCGGCGAGGGCGAAGGGAACATACGGATCGGCGACAGGCACGTACGGCGGCGGCGGCTGGTACTGCGCGTCCGTGTAGGACCAGACCTTGCCCGTCCGGGAGAACGCGTACTCCTCGAACGTCTCGCCCGAGCAGGCCGGGTTCTTGCAGAACACCAGCTCGCGCGGGAAGTAGACGGTGCCACAGTCGGTGCACCGGGAGCCGAGAAGCGCAGGGGCGGCGCCGGTGGTGAACCAGCCCTCGATCGCGGGTGTGGCAGTCATGTGGCAGTCATGGCGTTGCTCGGCCTTCCGTACAGAACTGAAACGTGTTCCAGTATTGCACCAGCGTGCGCCGAGGTCAGCCCGCCGTCCGCGTGGCGTAGGCCTCGGCGGCGGCGTAGACCGAGCGGATGTAGTCGGCCGAGTGGTTGTAGGAGAAGATCCCGCCGTTCCAGCCGGCCGCGGTTGCGAGGTCGTGGCCGTCGGCGCAGAGGTAGTGCGCGGTCGCGTAGGCGGCGTCGTCGATGTCGAACGGGTCCTTCTTGCCGTCGCCGTCGCCATCGGCAGCCCAGCGCTGCCAGGTCGACTCGATGAACTGGAGCGGTCCGACCGCGTGGTCCCAGGTCGGGTCGCCATGCAGCCTGGTGCCCGCCGGCGTGGCGCTGATCGCGGCGAACTTGCCCTTGCCGTTGAGTGCCGGGCCGATGATCGGGGTGGACGACAGGCCGTCGGCGCGGAGGGTTCGGCCGCCGATGGTGCCGTGCAGGGACTCGACGTAACCGACGCCGGCGAGGGTGGTCCAGCCGAGATGACAGCCGGGATCCTCCTTGCTGAGCAGCAGGGTCGCCTCGCCGTACGCCCTCATCGCGGGCGCAGGGATGCCCGCCTTCGCCGCAGTGTCCTCCACCCAGGCACCAGAGACCGTCGGCCGGCCCGGCGAGCGCCTGGTGACGACAGGAACTCGCGCGGCGGTGGGCGCGACCTGCACCACCATCGGCACGTTGACCTTCGGATGCCACTTCGCGACCGCCCAGCCGGTCAGGGCCAGGGCACCGACGAGTACGACGGCAATCCCGATCGCGCCTGCCTTGAGGTGGCGATCCGTCACCCGAAACGACCGTTGACGTAGTCGGTGGTGCGCTGGTCCTGCGGGCTGTTGAACATCGCGTAGGTGTCGCCGTACTCGACAATCACACCCGGCGTGCCGTGCGAGGCGAGGAAGAACGCGCACTGCGTCGACACCCGGGAGGCCTGCTGCATGTTGTGGGTCACGATGACAATGGTGACCTCTTCGGCAAGTTCGAGCATGGTTTCCTCGATCACCCGGGTCGACGTCGGATCCAGGGCCGAGCAGGGCTCGTCCATCAGCAGCACCCGGGGCTTGATGGCCAGCGACCGCGCGATGCAGAGCCGCTGCTGCTGGCCGCCGGACAACCCGCCGCCCGGTGCGTCGAGGCGGTTGTGCACCTCTTTCCAGAGGCCGGCCTTGGTCAGGCAGGACTCCACGAGGGCGTCCTTCTCCGAGCGGCTCGCACTCGTGCCGGTCAGCTTGAGGCCGGCGATGACGTTGTCGCGGATCGACATCGCGGGGAACGGGTTCGGCTTCTGGAAGACCATCCCGATCGAGCGGCGGGCGTCGGTCAGCTTGCGGTCCGGGCTGTAGATGTCGTGCCCGTCGAGAAGCACTTCGCCGGCGAGCTGGGCCGAGGGGACGAGCTCGTGCATCCGGTTCAGGATGCGAAGGAAGGTGGACTTGCCACAGCCCGACGGCCCGATCAGGGCGGTGATGCCGCCGGCGGGCATGGTCAGCGAGACGCGGTCGAGGACCTTGTGGGTGCCGAACCAGGCCGAGATGTCGACGGCGCGGAGCTCGGCGAGGTCGGCGGAGCCGGGGGCCGCGCCTGTTGCATCAATGCGCGGCAGCATGGTCGTGTCGGTCTCGATGCTCATCGCAGGTCCTTGTCTTCATTTCGTTCGGGTTGGTGCAGTGTTGAGGTGGGCCGGGCCCCCGGGAGACCCGTCCCACCTCGCTGGATCACTTCTGGGTGATGACGAACTTCTTGGTCGAGGCCTTCACGTTCGCGTTGCCGGCGTACGAGATGACCAGGTTGTTCTTGCCCTTGGCGAGCTTCGGGAGCGTGATCGTGACGACCCCGTTCCGGACGGTGCCGCGGGCGATCACCCTGGCGCCCTTCTTGATGGACACCGCGCCGGTCGCCTTGAGAGTCGAGGCCGGCGCGAGGACGACCCGGACGTTGCCCTTGGCACGCTTGCCCTTCTTGACGGTGGCAGCGAAGGTCTCGCTGTCGGCAGAGCCGGTCTTGGCAACAACGAGGCTCTTCGTGGCGCTGCTTGACCCGAAGGTGCTGTCACCCGAGTACGAGACCGTGATGGCGTCCGTGCCGGCCCGGAGGGTGGCCGGGATGACCACCGACGCGTGACCGGCCGAGAGGGTGCCGTGCGCGGTCCCGGCGCTCGAGCTGACAGTGACCGTGCCGCTCGGTGTGCCACCGGCGCCGGCAACCGTGACGGATGCCGTACGGGCGTGGCCGTACGCCGTCGCCGCCGGGGAGAACGCGACCGTGGTGGTCGACGGCGTGCTCAGGTCGTCGTAGACCGCCAGGTTGTTGTCCGAACCCTGGGTCGGCGTGCCACAGGAGCCGCCGTCGCCGATGGACTTGAGCTGTTTGAAGCCGGCCGCCTCGATCAGCGGACGAGCGGCGGCCGAGCAGATGAAGCCGCTGTTGCCGAAGGCTGCCTCGATCGTGTCGGTGCCGACGGCCCAGTCCGGGTTGTCGGTGTTGGTGCCACGAACCACGTTGTAGACGGCCCGGTCAGCCTTCCAGCCGGACTCGACCCGGACGGTCCCGGCGAGGTTCGCGCGGCCGAGCGAGAACGGCGACACGGCGTTCGGGTCGTCCTGGATCGTGGTCGGGTCGTGCTCCTGGACCTCGGTGACGCTGCCGGCCAGGGTCGGCGCGGTGCCGCCGTTGATCGCCTGCAGCTGGGCCAGGAAGAACGTGCGGGTACCCGAGCCGGTCTGCGGGATCTCCGGCTTGATGACGCCGCTCTTGGTGGAGTCGATCTGGCTCCAGTTGGTGTCGACACCGGTGTAGATGTTGAGGATGTCGGTCGGCGTCAGGCTGGCCGGTGCATGGGACGCAGTGTGGCTGGACGTGACCATCACCAGGGTGTCCCGAGCGAACGGGTAGGAGAACAGGCCAGCGTTGTCCTCGGCCGTGCTCTGGCCCGAGGACGACCGGGCGAACGTCACGTTGGGGTCGTTGGTGGCGCCGTACAGCAGGCCCTTGCCTGCGCCGGAGCCGTTGGGACGGGCGATCGGGGACGCGCCGGTACGCAGGGTGACGTTGCCGCCCGGCGTGCACGGGTAGAGCGTCGTTCCGACAACGGTGCAGGCTGCGAAGGTCGCGATCCGGCCGGTGGTCTTGCCGGCGTTGAAGCCGGCGACAGCCGTTCCGTTGACCGTCGCGCCATCGGCGAGGCTGTCCATCACGAACTGCGTGGTGTCCGAGCCGACGCCGACCAGGTCGGTGGCGCCGGGGGTGGAGATGGGATCCGCGTTGGCAGGTGCCACCACGGTCAGGGCCAGCGCCGAGGCGACCAGTGCGGTCGCCCCGAGTCCGGCAAACATCTTGCGTGCAGACATCAGTTCACTCCTGATTTCGTATTCATTGGATTCAGCTGGACGAACAACAACGGGTCACATCAGGTTGGGCAGTAGTCGCATCACCACATCGCTCGTGGACCAGGACAGTGCGATCGCGACGGGTGCGGCAATGACCCACACCAACGCCGTCGACCAACGCTGACGAGCGGCACTCACGCCGAGCGTCAACGCGACAAGGAGGGCGAGGCAGAGCACGAGCATCGGCAACGCGCCGGTGTCGGAAGCCATCACCTGTTCGCTGGCAGGCACGCCAGCCGGAAGTCCGCCGGGCGCGGGCAGCGCCTTGTCAGCGGTTGCATCGACGTAGACGGCCGCGGACGGACGCAGGGCCGAGAAGGCTCCCGAGCCCTCGGCAGTCACGAGGGTCAGTCGTCCCTGCGTGCCCGTGGGGGCAGCGGGAAAGGGATCCCCGGCCCGGCGGATGTCGGCCACGTGGTAGGTCACGCTGCCCTGGCCGTTCTGCGCAACCACCTCGTCGCCGACGCGCAGGGAGGTGATCTCGGAGAACGGCGCGCCGTAGGTGCTCGCCCGGCCGAAGACCACCGAGATGCCGGCCTGCCCGGGCAACGGCGTGCTGCGGAGGTGGCCCGGCCCGGCCAGCAGGTCGCCCGACGCGGTCCCCTCCACCACGACCTGCTCGACGCCGAGCGCCGGGATGCTCACCAAGGCGACCGGCGTGCCTGGCGTGATGACGCCACCGGTCGGCGCGGTCGCCGCGGCGAGCTCTTGCCGGAAGCTTGAGTACAACAAGGCCTGGGACCGGTGCTCACTGAGGCCGCCCAGGGCGAGCGCTTGCAGGACGAACCACAGGCTCACCAGCGCCAGCATCAGGAAGGCCGACGACGTGACCGCGATCGTCTCGGCCGGCTCGCCGGCCCGGATCGCCGTACGCGTGACCGGGCGCTTGCGGGAGCCGCTGCCCAAGAAGGCGAGAGTCGTCATCGCCGACCCCTGGCCCGCAGCGCGATCCGGCCGAAGCCGGCCACGACTCCGCCTGCCAGTCCGACGAACAGCAGCATCGGGAGCAGTACGCCGCCCAGGTCGGACGTGATCGGCATCGTCCGAGCGACCGGCTGCGTCGCAGTGGCAACCACGACAGGGGTCTTCACCGGCGCACCCGTGGCGGGCGTCGATGTGGTCGGCGCCGCGTCGACACCGGTCGGCAGGGCTGAGTCGTTCGCCGGAACGGTCGGTGTCTTCGGTGGCGTGGTCGCCGCGGGCTTCCCGCTCTGCGTCCGGATGGCGTTGCCGACCTTGGCCGCGGTCGCGAAGAGCGGCTTGGTGACACCGGAGTCCTTGATCGGCAGGTACCCGGCCGGGAGCTGGCCGTTCCCGCGGCCGGCCTGCTGGCCTTCGGTGCTGGAGACCGAGATGAACTGGGCGACCTTCTTCGCATCAGCTGCGTTCAGGCCGTGGGTCTTCGCCGCCGTGTAGACGACCATCGTGCCCGGATAGGCCTTGCTGGACTTGCGGATGCTGGCCTGGGAGATCGTGTACGGGTCGAACGGGTCACCGTGCTTCGCGACCGCGAGGGCACCGGACAGGCCGGCGTTGTCCGGGGCGACGTACTTGCCGGGGGCCGCCTGCAACGAAGCAACCCGGAGGCCGTACCGCTGCGCATCGGCGAGGGTGACCACCCCGAGCATGAAGCGGCTGCCGACACCCTGTGGGGCGATCCTGCCGAGCTTGTAGAGGCCGGTCGTCGGGTCGGTGTCGCACACGGTCTGCACGTTGGGCCAGCTGAGAAGGGTCGCTGTCGCGATCAGCCGCAGGCTGCTGACGGGTGCCGCCACCTTCGGCAGGTACGGCGCCGGGTTGTTCTTCAGGCAGATCTGGCCCGGAGTGCTCGGGATCCAGGTGTCGAGCAGCGGCCAGGTGCTCACCGGCAGCTTGATCCCCTTGTACGACGGGTTGATCCTCATCCCCCACGGATCGGCCTTGCCATCGATGAACGCCATCGCCTCGGGGTCGTGGGCGATGTAGTCGGTGATCGTCTTGATCACGTCGGAGGCGGTGGAGAGAGTCAGCAGCGTGGACGCCGCCTCACTGAAGTGCGACGTGTCGAGCCCCGGGTTCAGCTTCCTGAACTCCGGGTCGAGGTTCAGCGAGATGGGGTTCTTCGAGAGTCCCGGATGGGCGAGGCCCATCGTCGACGCCGGGTAGGACTCCGTGAGCAGCTTGGCCAGCAACCGCGCATTGAGGCGCAGCGTGGTCACCTCACCTGCGTTGTCGGGCTTGTCGATCTCGTAGGCGATCCCGAAGCCGGTCACGGCGGTCGGCGCATAGCCGACCGGATCGGGCCCATCCGCGGACCTCCTGCCGGACACCTCGGCGGCCGCGCTCTGTCCGCTCTGCATCAGGGCGAACGCCGCGTCGTCCGGCATGGTGTTGTCCTGCCAGTTGAAGCGGTCCTTGCGCAGGCAGTACGCCGGCGACCACTGCAGGGCCGCCTGGCTGAGCAGCTCGGAGCCGTAGAACGGAGTCGGGACACCGGTGCCGAGCAGCTGACAGGTGCTCGGCGGCAGGCCGAACGTCAGCGGGATGCTGAAGCGGCCGCGCCAGTTCGACGCCGACCACCAGTACTGCGGCGAGACCGCCGCGTTCACGCCGTTGAGCTCGAAGTTGCTGCTGCCCGGAGCGAAGGCGCCGGTCTGGTTGCAGAACACGTTGGTGTCCTTGCAGCTGAGTCCCATGATCGGGACCACGACGAGCGAGCAGGCCACCGTGTGCGAGCACCCGAGCGATGCGTTCTCGGTGTCGCTGCGGACCTCGAACTGCGCCGAGCCCTTGCCGTCGGTGCCGGTGAAGGCCTCGAGCTCGTTCGGCGGATCGGTCGACCCGATCGCGGCCTCGGGCGGCATCGTGTCGGCGTTGCAGCCGCTGAACGTCTTGGCTCCCACCGCATCGAATGGGGTGATGTGCTCGGAGAACGTTGCCGGCAACGTCCCACACTCTGCCGGCAGCGTGGACACCCCGGAGACCTGCTGGGTGTCGGCGTCGGTGGCGTACTTGTCGTGCAGCCAGGCGGCGGTCGAGGTCGGGCCCTTCGTCGTACGTTGTCCCCAGGTGCTGGTCCAGCAGGTGTTCGGCGAGAGCTGCTGATCGGCCGGGAGCGACGCGTCGTCGAGGCCGCGGCACTCCATGATCACGACCGGGTATTCCTGGTTCATCCCGTTCTCGCCGTACGGGTTGGCGGCGCGAGCCCCGCTCGGGTGAGCCCCGGACCAGCTGACATTGATTCGTTCCCGGGCCTGGAGGTCGGTCCGCTTCGAGGCGGTCACGGTGACGTGGCGTTCGTCGGTCTTCGCGACCCCTCCGACCGTGTAGTCACGAGTGAGGTCGTGGGTCTGCGACCACGCGACTCCAGAGGTGCTGGCCGGCTGCGCCTGCGAAGCGGCCGGGACGAGCACCGCGCCGAGAGCGGCCACCAGCACGGTGGCGCCGACCATCATCCGGCGGTTCATGTCGAGTCCCCGGTGGCCGAGCGACGACGCATCGCGGCGACGTACAGGCCGGGGATCAGGACCAGGCCGACCAGCTCGAGCGCGGCCACCCAGCCGAAGACGCTGGTGTCGCCGGTGCGCGAGGCGCTGAGCTCGATCGGGGTGGCGGTGACGGCTTGACCGGCCACCGCACCCGTCCCGGAGGCGACGCCCGTTGCGGGATCGATCGATCCACCGGGTGGTGCCGCGCCAGGCGTCCCGGGCGTTCCGGTGTTCGCCGTACCCGTGCCTGCGGAAGTCCCGGTGGTCGACCCGGTGGGCTGGTTGGTGTTCGTCGACGGAACCCCGGTGCCGGTGGCGAAGCCACAGGGACCTGCGCCGGCCTTGTCACATGCGGCCGGCTTCGGGGCGACCTGGGCCAGATGGTTCTCGCTGAGGTGGCCGGCGACGAACGTGGGGTTGTTGCACGACGTCACGGACCGGTTGGTGAGGTCGACCGCACTGTCGGCGGTCTTGAGCTTGCTGATCTGGGAGAACCCGGCCTGGACGAGGTTCAGTGGCAACGGCGAGTAGCCGTACGGTCCGGCCTTCGACTGTCCCTGGCACAGCGAGTAGTAGAGGAAGTCGGCGATGGTCTGGCGCTTCGCGGTCGTCATCCGCTGGTCCTTGGCGCCGGTCGGAATGATCATGTAGGAGTACGACGACAGCGGGTAGGTCCGCGAGTCCTTGTAGGTGTAGACGCCGTTGAGGACCTGGGTCAGGTAGTCCGGCGAGTTCTGGTCCTGGTTGATCTGGGCCTGGGTGAGTGCGACCGCGACGTTGTACTGGGTCGGCTCGACGAAGTAGCCGGCAGCGTTCTCCACCTTGACGACGGGGTAGTGCGCGTTCAGCGGGTAGGAGTACTCGACGTAGCCGATCGTGCCGTTGCCGGCGGCGCCGTCGATGGTGTTCATCACCTGGTCGGAGCCGGATGCAGCGATCTCCCTGCCCTTGCGGGGGTACTGCGACGTCAGCCCGGCCTGACCGTTGTAGGGCCGCCAGATCGACGGGTACATCGTGTCGAGGTAGCGGGTGAACTGGGCCGTCGTACCCGAGCCGTCCGAGCGCACGACCGGGGTGATCGGCAGCGACGGGAGGGCGTGACCGTTGTTGTCCGCCGTGATCGCCGCGTCGTTCCAGTTGGTGATCTTGAGGGTGAAGATCTTCGCAAGCGTCTCGCCCGAGAGCCGGAGGTTGCGGACCAGCTTGCCACCCACCTTGAGCTGGTACGTGAACGCGGTGCCACCCGCGACGATCGGCAGGTAGGCGTAGGCGCGCCCGTTGCTCGTGTCCGCCTGGTGGGTCACCGGGTCCGTGCCCTGGAAGGGGATCTCGCTGATGCCGAAGTCCGTGACGTTGTTGGCGAAGTCCTTGCGGCCCTGCGATGAACCGCTGCCGTTGTAGGTCACCTGCATGCCGAGCGGGTTCACGTCGGAGATCCACTGCTGGAGGATCACCTGCGACCAGGTCGACCCGGAGCCCTCGATCTGCGCGTACTCGTTCTTCGCGGACGCCGGGCCCGCGCTGGAGAGCGCCCCGATCGTCAGGACGACGAGCGCGAGGAGCGCGCCCGAGAAGCACTTCAGGTGGCGGTTCATGTTGTCTTCCGGTTCAGGGACAGGAGCGCGCGCACCCGGCCGGTGAGCGAGCGGCGGTTGCCCCTCGGTCGGGCCAGCAGCCGGGCAGTGATGAAGAGGACGAGGACCAGCGCGAGAAGCACCGCCGCGGTGCCGAACGCCCGGTCGATGGCGACCGGGACCCCGCTGCGCACGGTGGTGAAGATGTAGAGCGGCAGGGAGTTCATCACTCCGGAGCGCGGGTCGGTGACCATGAAGGACGCCGCACCCGAGGTGATCAGGACCGGCGAGGTCTCCCCGACGCCACGGGCGATGCCGAGGATCAGCGCCGTCGCCAGACCGGGCCGGGCGGTCGGCAGGACGACGTACCAGACGGTCTTCCACCGCGAGGCGCCGAGAGCGAGGCTCGCCTCCCGCAGACCACCGGGTACGACGCGCAGCACGACGTCCGACGCCCGGGCGATGATCGGCAGCATCATCACCGACAGGGCCATCGCGGCGGCGAGACCGGAGCGGGGAAAGCCGAGCGCGATGATGAAGACCGAGTAGATGAACAGCCCGGCGACGATCGACGGCAGTGCGGTCATCGCCTCGACGACGGTGCGGACCAGGCCTGCGAACCTGCCGCCGATCTCGGTCATGAAGACCGCCGTACCGACTCCGAGCGGCAGCGTGATCGCGGTGGCGATCCCGACCTCGATCAGCGACCCGACGATCGCGTGCAGGACACCGCCCTTGTTGAGCGGGTCGCTCGGGCCGACGCCGGCCATGTCGTGGGTGAAGAAGTTGAGATGCGTCAGGGGCTTCCAGCCACGGGCGAAGACGAACGCCAGCGTGGTGACCAGCGCGAAGCCGACGAGCAGGGTCGCAGCGGTGATGACAGTGCTGGCCAGACGGTCGCGCACCTCGATCATCGAGCCGGTCATCGCCGTGGTCACTGCGGTGAGCAGCATTCCCATCACCAGCGTCGTCATCACGAACCACGTCGGTCCCGGCAACGGCAGCATCCGCTCGCAGATCACCCACGCCATCGCGAGTGCGCCGGCCCAGGACCCGATGCCGACGAAGCGCTGCTGTGGTGTCGGGCGACGCAGCGACGCACGGGGTACGGCGGGCGAGACGTCTTCCGCGAGGACCGGGACGTGGGTTCTCTCGAGGACGACGGCCTGGGTGATCTCGCCCTGGTACGTCCCCTGATGGGTCGTGGTCATCAGGCATCCGTCCCGGCGCCCGAGCGGCTGCGGTTGACCACGATCGCGGCAAGCGTGTTGACGATCAGCGTGATGATGAACAGCACGAACCCGGCGGTCAGCAGTGCCGAGAGCTGGATGCCGGTCGCCTCACCGAACTGGCCGGCGATCAGCGCAGAGACCGTGTTCGTGCCGATCTCGAGGATCCGCGGTTTGATCAGGAACTCCGGTGAGATGATCAGCAGCACCGCGATCGTCTCCCCGAGCGCGCGCCCGAGCCCGAGCATGGTGCCGCCGATGATGCCGCCGCGACCGAACGGGATCACGACCGTCCGGATCATTCCCCAGCGAGTCGATCCGAGCGCGAGAGCGGCTTCCTTCTCACCGTCGGGCGTCTGGGAGAACACCTGCCTCATCACCGCGCAGGACATCGGCAGCACCATCATCGCCACCGCGATGCCGGCACAGAACGCCGATGCGGTGTAGCGCGAGCGGTCCCAGACGGCAGCGTTGGGATCGGCGCCGATGTGGAAGAAGGGCAGGAAACCGAAGTGTCGTTGCAGAAACAGCGCCATCTCGCTCGCATGCGGCTCGACCAGGAAGAAGCCCCAGAGGCCGTAGATGATGCTGGGCACCGCGGCCATCAGGTCGACGAGCGAGATCAGGGTCGAGCGCAGCTTCGCGGGTGCGTACTCGCTGATGAACAGGGCCGTGGCGAGCGCGAGAGGGAAGGCGATCGCCATCGCCACCATCGCGACCTCGAGCGTGCCGACCAGCACGGCCGCGATGCCGAGCTTGTCGGCGTCGGGCTGCCACTGGGTCTGGGTGAAGAAGTGCAGACCGTAGTGCTTGAGGGTCGGGACCGACTGGACGGCGAGGAAGACCCCGATGCCGCCGGTGATGACGAGGACGGTGGCGCCGGTGGATCGGGCGACGTACGCGAAGACCCGGTCGCTCCCCGTGTTCGTTGACGCGAGCACGCGCGGCACGGCCTCAACCGCGTCGAGGTGTTCGCGGGGCAACGTGGTCACTGGTCGTCCTGTCCTGAGTCCTGACTGGCATCGGCCGGGTGTGGCCGATGACAATCTCAGGAGGACGAGCGACCAATCAGGGCTGTCGACGTGAACACGTGCTGAACGTCGCCTGCCCACTCGGCGCGGTAGCCCGAACGGACTACCTCAAGGGGGTCCGATCAGGCTACTGAAGGGTGTCGTTCCCTTATCAACAAGGGAATTCTTGACAGCTGGTCTGGTCCGGCTCAGACGATGTCGATCGCCTTGACGCGGGCCTCGTCGGCCTCCTGGTCGGTCAGCATCCGCTGACTCTGCCGTTCGGCCTCGACCCGTCGCAGCCAGTGGTCGACCTCCTCCTCGAGGCGGTCCGCGTCCCAGCCGAGCTCGGCAGCCATCAGCTCGGCCGCAGGCCGGGCCGACGAGACGCCCCGGTCGAAGGACTCGATCGAGACGCGGGTACGTCGGGCCAGGACGTCGTCCAGGTGCCGTGCGCCCTCATGGGTGACCGCATAGACGATCTCGGCGAGGAGGTAGTCGTCGCAGCCCGCCAGCGGCTCGGCAAGCTCGGGGCGCTGTGCGATCAGCTCGAGGACCTCGTCGATCAGGCCGCCGAAGCGGCCGAGCAGATGGTCGATCCTGGCCACGCTGACGCCCGCGGTTCTTGCGAGGGAGACCCGCTGGTTGGTTCGGGTCTCGTAGCCGGACGCACCAGCAAGGGGCACCCGGTCGGTGATCGAGTCCCGGACGGTGCCGCGCATCGTCTGGTTGAGCGAGTGTGCCGCGGCGTTGACGGCGTCGGCCGCCATCACGCGGTACGTCGTCAGCTTGCCGCCGGCGATCATCACCAGCCCCGGGACCGGTGTGACCACGGTGTGCTCGCGCGAGATCTTCGACGTCGGCTCGGACTCTCCGGTGAGAAGCGGTCGCAGCCCGGCGTACACGCCCTCGACGTCGTCGTAGTCCAGCGGCACCTTGAGGATCGAGTTGACGTGGTGCAGCACGTAGTCGATGTCGGCCTTCGACGCGGCAGGGTGTGCCTTGTCCAGGTCCCAGGGGGTGTCGGTGGTGCCGATGATCCAGTGTCGCCCCCAGGGGATGACGAACAGCACGGACTTCTCGGTCTTGGTGATGAAGCCGGTCTCGGAGCGGATCCGGTCACGTGGCACTACGAGGTGAATGCCCTTGCTGGCTTGGACGTTGAGCGCACCACGACCTCCGACCATCTCCTGGATCTCGTCGGTCCAGACGCCCGCGGCATTGACGACCACTCGCGCCCGGACCTCGAACTCGACGCCGTTCTCCAGGTCCCGCACGCGGACGCCGATCACCCGCTCCCCCTCACGCAGGAAGCCGATCACCTTGCTGCGGGTCGCGATCTGGGCGCCGTACGACGCAGCCGTCCGGGCCAGCGTCATCACCAGTCGAGCATCGTCGACCTGGCAGTCCCAGTACTTGATCGCGCCGGTGAGCTCGTCGGTCTTCAGGTCCGGAGCCATCCGCGCGACGTGGCGGCGGAACAGGTGGCGGTGCTTCGGGACGCCCATGTCGTACTTGCCGGCCATTGCCATCGCGTCGTAGAGGACGAGCCCGGCTCCGACGTACGGGCGCTCGATGGTCTTGTGCAACGGATAGAGGAACGGCACCGGCCGGACGAGGTGCGGGGCGAGGCGGGTGAGCAGCAGTCCCCTTTCCTGCAAGGCTTCCTTGACCAGGCCGAAGTCGAACATCTCTAGATAGCGGAGGCCGCCGTGCACGAGCTTCGACGACCGCGAGGACGTGCCGCTCGCGAAGTCACGCTGCTCCAGAAGGCCGGTCGCGAGCCCGCGCGTCACGGCGTCAACGGCCACCCCGGCGCCGACCACGCCTCCACCCACGACGAGGACGTCGAGCTCCGCTGTGCCCGAGCTCATCGCGGCGATCGCATCAGCACGGGCCTGCGGACTCAACCGGGTGTTCACAGCCATGACACCCATCCTCGCAGGCGGGCTGCAGAGTCGTGTTGCCGCATTGTTGACCGATCGTTCTTAACTGATCGTTCACCTATGCGTACGGTGGGGATGTGGGACGAAACCGGAGCTTCGATGAGGACGATGTGGTGCGACGCTCGGCGGCGGCGTTCCTGACCTCGGGCTACGAAGGCACCTCCATCGAGGAGCTGGTCAGCGCGACCGGCCTTCATCGCGGCAGCCTCTACAAGGCATTCGGCAGCAAGCGCGGACTGTTCGTCACCTGCCTGGAAGCGGTGCTCAAGTCGTCTCCCGGCAACGACGCCACCGACCTCACGCTCGTCGCGCTCCTCGAGCTGGCTCCTCGCGACCGTGAGGTACGCACGATCCTGGCCGCACATGTCGGCCCGGAGTCCGCCCACGCCCTCGGCGCCCGGCTTCTCGAGCGCGCTCACATCCCTGCCACCCAAGGAGAGTCTCGATGAACACAGTCACCATCGACGATGGTCGCCTCGTCGTCGAACCCCAGGGCTGGGACAAGGTCTGGTCGCTCCGGCGTCGGCTCGAGTACCCGCTCGGACATGTGCGCGGCGCGACGTACGACCCCGGGGCGAAGCACTCGTCAAAGGGACTCAAGATCGGAATGCGCCTGCCCGGCTACAAGTGGGCCGGAACCTTCGTGCGCGGACGCGAGCTCACGTTCTGGAACGCGTCCGCAGCTCAGGGCGTCGTCGAGGTCGAGCTGGCCGGCGAGCGCTACGCACGCCTCTACCTCAGCGTCGAGGACCCGCGGGCACTGGTCGACCAGATCAACGAAGCCGTCGCCACCTGCTGACTGCTCCCCCTTCGCAGACATCCTGCGGCCCGGGCACCGGATCGCCGATGCGCAGGGCGGTACGACTACTGGACCACGACCTCGATGCGCTGGAACTCCTTGAGCTCGGTGTAGCCGGTCGTCGCCATCGCCCGACGAAGCGCGCCGATCAGGTTCATGGTGCCGTCCGCGACCCGCGACGGGCCGAAGAGGATCTCCTCGAGCGTGCCGACTGTGCCGATCTCGACACGCTCACCGCGCGGCAGGTCCTGGTGGTGAGCCTCGGCGCCCCAGTGGAAGCCCTTGCCGGGCGCCTCCGTCGCGCGGGCGAGTGGTGACCCGATCATCACCGCGTCAGCGCCACACGCGATCGCCTTGGCGACGTCGCCGCTGCGGCCGATGGAACCGTCCGCGATCACGTGCACGTAGCGGCCACCCGACTCGTCCATGTAGTCGCGCCGGGCGGCGGACACATCGGCGACAGCCGAGGCCATCGGGACCGCGACGCCGAGGACGGTCCGGGTCGTGTGCGCCGCGCCGCCACCGAAGCCGACCAGCACGCCGGCCGCGCCGGTGCGCATCAGGTGCAGGGCCGCCTGGTACGTCGCGCAACCGCCGACGATCACCGGCACGTCGAGCTCGTAGATGAACTCCTTGAGGTTCAGCGGCTCGGCCTGACCCGAGACATGCTCGGCGCTCACCGTGGTCCCGCGGATCACGAACATGTCGACGCCGGCATCGACGACGGCCTTAGCGAACTCCTTGGTTCGTTGTGGCGAGAGTGCGCCCGCCACGGTCACGCCGGCTTCGCGCATCTGCTTGAGGCGTGAGGTGATCAGCTCGGCCTTGATCGGCTCGGTGTAGATCTCCTGAAGGCGACTGACGGCAGCCTGGCCGGTGAGGGTGGCGACCTCCTCGAGCAGCTCGGTCGGGTCGTCGTACCGCGTCCAGAGGCCTTCGAGGTTGAGTACGCCGAGACCGCCGTGCTTGCCCAGCGCGATCGCCATGTCCGGCGACATCACGGAGTCCATCGGCGCAGCCACGATCGGGAGCTCGAAGCGGTAGGCATCGATCTGCCAGGCCACCGAGACCTCCTCGGGGTCACGGGTCCGTCGCGAAGGGACGATCGCGATGTCGTCGAAGGAGTACGCGCGGCGACCCCGCTTGGCGCGGCCGATCTCGATTTCAGTCACCGGAGAACCTTACCGGGCCGCTGGGATCGGATAGTCCGAGACGTTTTGGCCCCTGAAAACCACTCCAGCGGGGCCAGATCGTCTCGGACTATCGGTCAGGGGCAGATGCAGGACGTAGGTCCCCAGCACCCCGGCGGATGCCGACAGGCTCGAGGACCGGGTCAGTTGCCGGAGTAGTTCGGCGCCTCGACCGTCATCTGTACGTCGTGCGGGTGGCTCTCCTTGAGGCCCGCGGAGGTGATCCGGACGAACTGACCGCGCTGCTGAAGCTCGGGGATCGTGCGAGCGCCGACGTAGAACATCGACTGGTGCAGGCCGCCGATGAGCTGGTGAGCCACAGCCGAGAGCGGACCACGGAAGGAGACCTGGCCCTCGATGCCCTCGGGCACGATCTTGTCGTCGCTCTCGACGTCCGCCTGGAAGTAGCGGTCCTTGGAGAACGACTTCTTGCCGCGTGAGGCCATCGCGGCGAGCGAGCCCATGCCGCGATAGGTCTTGTACTGCTTGCCATTGACGAAGATCAGCTCGCCGGGCGACTCCTCGCAACCAGCCAGCAGCGAGCCGAGCATGACGGTGTCGGCCCCGGCGACGAGTGCCTTCGCGATGTCACCGGAGTACTGCAGGCCACCATCACCGACGACGGGTACGCCGGCCGGCTGGCAAGCGAGCGCTGCCTCGTAGATCGCGGTCACCTGGGGGACGCCGACGCCGGCAACCACCCGGGTCGTACAGATCGAGCCAGGACCCACGCCGACCTTCACGCCATCGGCGCCCGCGTCGACGAGCGCCTGCGCTCCGGCGCGGGTGGCGACGTTGCCGCCGAGCACCTGGACGTGCCGGGTGGCGGGGTCGGACTTGAGCTTGCGGATCATGTCGAGCATCAACCGAGCGTGACCGTTCGCGACATCGGGCACGAGCACGTCGACGCCCGCCTCGGCGAGCGTCGCGGCGCGCTCCCAGGCGTCACCGAAGTAACCGATCGCCGCCCCCACCAGGAGGCGGCCCTGGTCGTCGTTGGAGGCGTCGGGGAACTGCTCGGACTTCACGAAGTCCTTGACCGTGATCAGCCCGGCAAGCCGACCCTGCTCGTCGATGATCGGCAGCCGCTCCCGCTTGTGCTTGCGCAGCAGGGTGGTGGCGTCGTCGCGGCTGATCCCGACCGGCGCGGTGATCAGCGGCATCTGGGTCATCACCTCGTCGACCTTCGTGGTCGACCACTCCGCGACCGGCGTGAACCTCAGGTCGCGGTTGGTGATGATGCCGAGCAGCCGCGAATCGGTGTCGATGACCGGGAGGCCCGAGACTCGATACTCGCCACAGATCTGGTCGAGCTCCTCGAGCGTGGAGTCCGGACCGATCGTGACGGGGTTGGAGATCATCCCGGTCTGGGTCCGCTTCACCAGGTCGACCTGGTAGGCCTGGTCCTCGATCGAGAGGTTGCGGTGCAGGATGCCGATGCCGCCCTGACGGGCCATCGCGATCGCCATCCGCGACTCGGTGACCGTGTCCATCGCACTGGAGACAAGCGGCACTCGCAGGTTGATGCCGCGGGTCAGGCGGGAGGTGGTGTCGACCTCGCTGGGAATGACGTCGGTTTCGCCCGGCAACAACAAGACGTCGTCGTAGGTGAGCCCGAGGGGCAGGAACTTGTCGGGTACGCCAGAGGTCATGCCCCAGTCTATCGGCCCGTTGCCACGACCTTGTCGATGGGGCGCACGGCCATCAGACCCACCCGGGCACTCAGAATCCCGCCGGACAGGCGAATCAGGCCGCGCAGGCCGGACGACGACAGCATCGGTACGACGGCCTCGTCGGCAGCCGGAGCCACCAGGATCAGCTCGGTTGCTCCCCGACCGCGGGCAACCCCGGCTGCCTGGCTCAGCAGCGTGGTGCCGATGCCGAGCCGTCGCCAGGCAGGCGCGACCTCGATCGTCAGATCAGGAACCGTGGCATCGGACAGTGTCGCCGCGCCGACGACGTGTCCACCGATGCGGGCGTCGACCCCGGTCTCGGTGAGGTCGTAGACGACCATCTCCCGGCTGTCCTTCGCGCTGGTGTCGGGCCGACGTACGGCGTCGGCGATGTCGGCGAGCATGGCCACCCGGACGTGCTCGGTGGCCGTCCACTTCGACCCGTCGCCACCGACGAGCTGACCGAGGACCGTGGGCAGCCTGGCCGGGTCCTCGATGACATCACGAACCGCCGCCAGCCAGCGGGTCGGCTGGTCGACCAAGTCGTGAGTGGTGCAGGGTTCCACGCTCACCTCGTCTCCCCCTGCACCACTCACGAGATCCGCGACCGCCGTTGCGGTCCAGTCGTCGGGTGCCTTCACGACGAGCTCATCAGTGACTGTGCCCAGGCTCGGAAAGAGCTGCAGCCCGAGAATGTTGACGCCGGCCTCCCCGCAACGCTCCGCCAGGCGTGCGAGCGCGCCGGGCCGGTCGGTCAGCCGGGTGCGTACGCGAAAGAACATGTGTTGAGAATGGCCGATCGATGTTGCGTGAATGCGCCGGGAATGTTGCGGGCGTGAAAACTGATGCTCTCGTCGGCGGCCGATCCGGTGGGAGACTGGCTGACGTGGACAACGTCGCTGCGGCGTTCGCCGCGGTATCTCGGGTGGGCTTCCTGCCGAGGGGGTCGAGGCGCGAGGCTGCCAACGACGCGCCCGTCCAGATCGGCCACGGGCAGACCAACTCCCAGCCGAGCACGGTCGTGGCGATGCTCAGGCTGCTCGACGTGCGGCCGGGTGACCGCGTCCTCGATGTCGGCTCCGGCTCCGGCTGGACCACCGCGCTGCTCGCCGACCTGACCGGACCCGACGGTTCCGTCATCGGTGTCGAGCGGCTTCCCGACCTGGCGGTCTGGGGCGAGCAGAACCTGCGGCGTACGTCGTACTCGTGGGCGTCGATCCGACCCGCCACCGCCGGCGTGCTCGGGGTGCCGGACCTCGCGCCCTACGACCGGATCCTGTGCTCGGCCAACGCGCTGGAGCTGCCCCAGCCACTCGTCGACCAGCTGGCTGGCGAGGCACGCCTGGTTCTCCCGGTCTCCTCGGAGATGACGCTGGTGGTGCGCACCCGGGACGACTACTCGCTGACGACCCATGGGCCGTACCGGTTCGTGCCACTGGTGATCGATCGAGCCGACTGAGCCGGCAAAGGCGAACCGGCGCCTCCCCCTGCGGGAAGACGCCGGTTCTTTTCCGACAACCTGGCGAGAGGTTGTGCGAAATCTTTTGATCAGTGGATCAGTGGCCGTGCCCGTGACCGTGGCCATGACCGCCACCAGCAGCGGACTCGTCCTCGTCGGCGGGCTTCTCAACGATCAGCGTCTCGGTCGTGAGCAGCATGCCCGCGATCGAGGACGCGTTGGTCAGAGCCGACTTCGTCACCTTGACCGGGTCGAGCACGCCCTGGGCGACCAGGTCGCCGTAGGTGTTGGTCGCGGCGTTGTAGCCGTTGCCGACGCCGAGCTCGCGGACCTTGGAGACCACGACGTAGCCCTGCTCGCCACCGTTCTCGGCGATCCAGCGCAGCGGCTCGGAAGCGGACTTCTTCACGATGCGTACGCCGATGGCCTCGTCACCGCTCAGGCCGAGGTCACCCTCGAGCACCGAGACAGCGTGGATCAGAGCAGAGCCACCGCCGGGGACGATGCCCTCTTCGATCGCGGCACGCGTCGCGGAGACGGCGTCCTCGATGCGGTGCTTCTTCTCCTTGAGCTCGACCTCGGTGGCCGCGCCCACCTTGACGACACAGACGCCACCGGCGAGCTTCGCGAGCCGCTCCTGGAGCTTCTCGGTGTCCCAGTCGGAGTCGCTGGCCTCGATCTCGGCCTTGATCTGGTTGACCCGACCGGCGACCTCGGCAGCGTCGCCGCCACCTTCGACGATCGTGGTGTTGTCCTTGGTGACGACCACGCGACGTGCGGTGCCGAGCGCCTCGAGACCGACCTGGTCGAGCTTGAGGCCGACCTCAGGAGCGATCACCTGGGCGCCGGTGAGCACCGCGATGTCCTGCATCATCGCCTTGCGACGGTCACCGAAGGCCGGAGCCTTCACCGCCACGGCGTTGAAGGTGCCACGGATCTTGTTCACGACCAGGGTCGACAGCGCCTCGCCCTCGACATCCTCGGAGAGGATGAACAGCGGCTTGCCGGACTGGATGACCTTCTCCAGCAGCGGAAGCAGCTCGGAGATCTGCGAGATCTTGCCCTGGTTGAGCAGGATGTAAGGCTCGTCGAGCACCGCCTCCATGCTCTCCGGGTCGGTCACGAAGTACGGCGACAGGTAGCCCTTGTCGAACTGCATGCCCTCGGTGAACTCGAGCTCGGTGCCCATGGTGTTGGACTCTTCGACGGTGATGACACCGTCCTTGCCGACCTTGTCGAAGGCCTGTGCGAGCAGGTCACCGATGACCTCGTCGCGGCTGGACACGGTGGCGACAGCCGCCATGTCCTCCCGCGAACCGACCTCGACGGCGGCCTTGTCGAGCGCCTCGTTGACCGCTGCGGTCGCTGCATCCATGCCGCGCTTGAGCGACATCGGGTTGGCGCCGGCTGCCACGGAGCGGAGGCCCTCGTGGACCATCGCCTGGGCGAGCACGGTCGCGGTCGTCGTACCGTCACCGGCGACGTCATTGGTCTTGGTGGCGACCTCCTTGGTGAGCTGCGCACCAAGGTTTTCGAACGGGTCGTCCAGCTCGATCTCACGCGCGACGGTCACACCGTCGTTGGTGATCGTGGGGGCTCCCCACTTCTTGTCCAGGACGACATAGCGGCCCTTGGGGCCAAGCGTCACCTTGACGGCGTTCGCGAGGGCATCGACGCCACGCTCGAGGGCGCGGCGGGCGTTCTCGTCGAACTCAAGAATCTTCGGCATTACTTCTCTCTCTCAGAACAAAACAGTCGTGTGCCCAAGTGGCTGCCAGAGCGACCACCTGAGCACACGACTAGTTGGTCGATCAGGAAACGACAGCGAGGACGTCGCGGGCGGAGAGGATGAGGTACTCCGCTCCGGCGTACTTCACCTCGGTGCCGCCGTACTTGCTGTAGATGACCTTGTCGCCGACCGCCACGTCCAGGGGAACGCGGTTGCCGTTGTCGTCGATCCGGCCGGGACCGATCGCCATGACCTCGCCCTCCTGGGGCTTCTCCTTGGCGGTGTCCGGGATGACCAGGCCAGAAGCCGTGGTCTGCTCTGCCTCGAGCGGCTGGACGACGATCCGGTCCTCGAGAGGCTTGATGTTGACCGACACGTTGTCGACCTCCACTTTCTGCACACGTCGTTGGGTTGTATCAAGAAAGGCGCTTGCGGGTCCGGTACGCCGTCGCGGGGGTCGCACGTTTGTCGCTTGCGCTGGCACACTCACGGGGAGAGTGCCAAGGCAAAAACTAGCACTCTCCTCAAGTGAGTGCCAGACCCGGGGTCGGCCGCAGATCGGCGCGACCACCGGACTTGAGAGTATTCGCAGCATGGACCTCGATGCCTTTCAATGGCTGCTGACCGACGAGGGCCAACGATTGCTGTCGACCGCCACCGATGCGCCCGAGGATCCGCTGAAGGCAGGGGCCGCACTGCGTCGCTCCGCATCGGCCGAACATGTCGCGGCCGCACTGACCCAGGTCACCCTGCGCCGGCGAGCGGTGCCGAAGTTCGGCGACCTCGCCGAGCGGATGTACTTCACCCCCGACGGGCTCGAGCAGGCCACCCGGCTGTCCGTCGCCACCCACCGCGCAGCCCGGCTCGCGGCGGGCGAGACGGAATCGGTGATCGACCTCGGCTGCAGCATCGGCGGCGACCTGGTCGCGTTCGCCCGGGCGGGAATCACCAGTGTGGGTGTTGATCTGGATCCCGTCCGCGTTGCCGTGGCAACGGCGAACCTGGCCGCGCTCGACGTCGGCGGGGCCGTGTCCGTCGCCGATGCGACCGCGCTCGACACGAGTCCCTTCGACGTTGCATTCGCGGATCCGGCCCGGCGGTCGGCGCGCGGTCGCACGTTCAACGTCGACGACTGGACGCCACCATGGCCGTTCGTCTCCGGCCTTCTCGGTCGCGCGTCCTGCGTGAAGGTGGCACCCGGCATCCCGCACGACCTGATCCCCGACGGCGTCGAGGGTGAGTGGGTCAGCGACCACGGCGAGGTGAAGGAGGCCGCACTCTGGTCGTCGTGGCTGGCGACCACAGCTCGGCGCGCGACGGTCATCGGCGACGGTGGGCTCGCCACGATCACCAGCGAGGACGACCCGGGTGGGGCAGCGGTGAGCGCCTGGGGCAGGTTCCTCTACGAGCCCGACGGCGCCGTCATCCGCGCCGGTCTCGTGACGGCCGTCAGTGCCGGGGTGAAGGGCTGGCTACTCGACCAGCACATCGCCTACGTCGGCTCCGACGAGCCGTTCCGTACGCCGTTCGCGCGGACCTATGAGGTCATCGAGGAGCTGCCCTACCGCGAGAAGGCACTGCGCGCCGCCCTCCGCGAGCGAGCCATCGGCCGCCTCACCATCAAGAAGCGTGGCGTCAACGTCGTACCCGACGAGCTACGCAAGCGGCTCTCGCTCGCCGGCGACAACGAGGCGACGATCGTGCTGACCCGGGCCGAGGACAAGGGAATCTGTCTGCTCGTTCGACCGTTGGCCCGCACGTGACCGAAGCCGAGCGCCGCGCCGAGAGGAGCCGCTGGATCGCACTCGTGGTCTGCTGCTCCGCATTGTTCATGACCCTCCTCGACGTCAGCGTGACCAACGTCGCACTGCCTTCGATCGCCAACGCAACCGGAGCAGGACCGTCGGAACTGCAGTGGGTGATCAGCGGCTACACCCTCGCCTTCGGCCTGGTGCCCGTGCTGGCCGGACGGCTCGGCGACGACCACGGCCGGCGGCTGATGTTCCAGATCGGCGTCGCGTCCTTCGCGCTGACGAGCATGCTCGCCGGCGTCGCGCCGACGAGCGGGCTGCTGATCCTCGCCCGCGTGCTGCAGGGACTGTCCGGTGGCCTGATCAACCCGCAGGTCTCCGGGCTGATCCAGCAGATGTTCCACGGCAACGAACGCGGCCGGGCCTTCGGCGCGCTCGGCACCACCGTCGGCCTGGGCACCGCGCTCGGGCCTCTCGTCGGCGGAGCGCTGATCGCCCTGGGCGGTCCGCACCTCGGCTGGCGGCTGGTGTTCTTCGTCAACGTCCCCGTCGGCATCGTGGTGATCGCGCTGGCACGGCGCTACCTCCCCCACGATCCGGCGACCGGTCATCACCGGCTCGACGTGCTCGGGTCCGGGCTGCTCGGCCTGGCCACGTTCTGCGTGCTCTTCGCTGCCGTCGAGTACGACTCACTCCGCGACCTCCGGCTGGTGTGGCTCGTCCTACCTGCTGTGGTGCTGCTCGGGCTCTTCCTCCGACGCGAGCGCCTGCTCACCAGGCTCGACGCCGACCCTCTCGTCGACCTGCGATTGTTCCGCCGGCCGTCGTACACGGCGGGCGTAGTGCTGGCACTCGTCTACTTCCCGGCAATGGCCGGTCTGCCGCTGGTGATGGCGCTCTACTACCAACAGGGCCTGGGATATTCGGCGATCGAGTCGGGTGTCGGCATCACGGCGTACGCCGTCGGCAATGCGGTGTCCGCGCCGACCGCGGGCCGGTTCGTGACCCGGATCGGCCGCCCGATGATCGTCGGCGCGGCGCTGACCTTCGGGCTCGGCGCGGTCGCGATGGCCGTCACCGTCCACCACACCGGGTCGCATGCGGCGCTCGCGCTCGCCGGACCGCTGTTCGTGATGGGTATCGGGTCGGGGGCGCTGATCACGCCGAACCAGACGCTGACGCTGATGGACGTCGACCCGCTGGTGGGGAGTACGGCGGGCGGGGTGCTGCAGACCGCCCAGCGCATCGGGCTGGCCGTCGGGCAGTCCGTGATCGGCGCGGTCTTCTTCGCCTCCGTGCATGGGCCGGGTGCTGCGTCGTACGCCCACGCGCTCGGCAACGCGGTGCTCGCGGCGCTCTGTTTCGTGGTGGCTGCGGTGTTCGTCGGCGGGCTCGACCTGTACCGGCACGGCGCCCGGGTGCGTGGTCGGGTGGGTGGTGTCGAGCGACCGGCCACGCCGCCGCCTCGTTAGCGTGCGGCGAGCTCTGGCCGGAAACATGTTTCCCGTCACAGTCCCGGCTCAGCCGAACGGGTCGAGACACAACTGTTGACCGCAACGCCTCAAATCAGTGGCAACAGGACTGACCGCTCGGTTAGTTTGGCTGACATGTTTGCTGCCCTCGGTCGTATCGCCACCCGTCGTCCCTGGTTCGTCATCCTCGGCTGGATCATCGTGTCCGTCGTCGTCATCGCGACCGCACCGAAACTGAGCTCGACCAGCGACCAGTCGGAGTTCCTGCCCAAGCACTACGAGTCGATCAAGGCGGCGAACCTCCAGCAGGAGGCGTTCCCCAGCCAGAACGGCACGGCGGCGATCCTGGTCTTCGACCGCACCGACGGCAAGGCGCTCACCGCTGCCGACAGCGCAGACATCTCGAAGGTCGTGAAGGCCCTCGCCCCGAAGGTGAAGTCACCGTTCGCGGGCATCGTTGCCCAGCCGCCGTCGAGCAACAAGCTTGTCGAGATCGCGGTGGTCGGCACGGCGAAGGGCAAGAACCCCTACGACCCGGCCTCGACCAAGGCTGCCCAGAAGCTTCGTGACGACGCCAAGCCACTGGTCAAGGGCACCGACCTGACACTCGGCATCACCGGTCAGGCCGCCCAGGCGCTGGACTCCCAGAACGCCTCTAAGAACGCCGAGGCGATCGTCGGGATCGCCACCGTCAGCCTGATCCTGATCCTGCTGATCGCCATCTTCCGAAGCGTGATCATCGCGCTGCTGCCGATCTTCGTCATCGGGCTGGTCTCCCAGGTCGCGCTCGGCTTCATCGGCGCCGCGAACAAGCTGTTCGACCTCAAGACCGACAGCTCGATCCAGGTGATCCTGATCGTGGTGCTGTTCGGTATCGGCACGGACTACATATTGTTCTTCCTGTTCCGCTATCGCGAACGCATCCGTGCCAACCAGGCCACCGAGGACCGTCGCGAGCGCAGCAACCTCGCCGTCGTCGAGGCGATCTCGCGTGCAGGTGAGGCAATTGCCTCCGCCGGCGGCGCCGTCATCGTGTCCTTCATGGCATTGATCCTGAGCTCGCTCGGCATCTTCAAGTCCATCGGTCCGGCGCTCGCCATCGCCGTCGCCGTGACCGTGATCGCCGCGCTGACACTCGTCCCTGCGGTGGTCTCGCTTCTCGGCACCCGGGTTTTCTGGCCGTCGAAGTCGTACCTGGTCGAGCCCAAGGGCGCCCGGTTCGCTGCCATCGGCAACTCGCTCGGCAAGCGGCCCGGGCTCTACGCGCTGGTGTCCGGTCTCGTTCTGGCCGTGCTCGCCATCTTCGCGCTCGGCTTCAACCCGAGCTTCGACCTCGGCAGCTCGGGTTCGCCCAAGAACGTCGAGTCCTCGGTCGCCCTGACGACCCTGCAGAAGGGCTTGCCGGCGGGCGCCACCGACCCGACGACCGTGCTGCTGCACTCCACCAACGGCAAGCCGCTGGCCGCCAGCACCCTGACGACGTACGCCTCGGCGCTGAGCCACGCCAAGGGTGTCGGCCAGGTCGCACCAGGCACGCTCAATAAGGACCAGACAACCGCGATCTTCAACGTGCTGCTCAACCAGGACCCGACCTCTGACGCCTCACTGGCCAACGTCAAGGGCCCGATCAGGACGACCGCACACGAGGCCGCGCCTGCCGGATCCGAGGCGTTCGTCGGAGGCACGACCTCGGTCTTCGTGGACTTCCAGAAGGCGATGAACCGCGACTACTCGATCGTGTTCCCGGTCGCCGCAGTCGTGATCATGCTGATCCTCGCGCTGCTGCTCCGGAGCCTGGTCGCGCCGTGGTACCTGATGGCGTCGGTCGGCCTCGGCTTCGGCGCCACCCTTGGCTCTGCGGTGATCCTCTTCCAGCACATCGAGGGCAAGCCGGGACTGATCTTCCTGCTGCCGATCTACATCTACCTGTTCGTCGTCGCTCTCGGCACCGACTACAACATCTTGATGATCGCGCGGCTCCGTGAGGAAGCGCGCGAAGGGAAGAACTCTCGAGAGGCGGCGGCCGAAGCCGTGAAACACGCGGGTCCGACCATCGCCGCGGCCGGCCTGATCCTGGCCGGCACCTTCGCGTCCCTGATGCTCGGCGGCAACTCGCTGCTGGTCTCGATGGGCTTCTCGATCTCGTTCGGCATCTTCGTGTCGGCGTTCGTGATGGCGATGTTCTTCACGCCGGCACTGACCGCCCTCGTCGGGCACGCCGCCTGGTGGCCCGGCCACGGCGACGAGACCGAGGAGCACGCCGCTGCCCGCAAGGCCTGATGGCTGCGGCGTCGCTCAGGCGGCGGGCAGCTTCATCGTCACGCGATCCCGGGCGATCCGTTCACGCTCCATGGCGATCACGGTGTCGTGCAGCCCGCGGTTGCCGCAGCATCGACCCTCGGGGGAAGTCGCCGTCCGCCGGGCGCTGAGATCAGTACCGCCGCGGCTGGTAGACAGACCCCATGACGACAACGACCCGCATCGTGCTCGCCTCGCGCCCGACAGGCGAACCCTGCGACGAGAACTTCCGCACCGAGACCGTTGACCTGCCGGTGCCGGGCCCGGGTGATGCCGTGCTCGAGACGCTGTACCTGTCGCTGGATCCCTACATGCGTGGGCGGATGAGCACCGCCAAGTCGTACGCCGACCCGGTCGAGATCGGCCAGACCATGGTCGGCGGAACGGTTTCACGGGTGCTCTCCTCGGACGACCGGTCGCTTGCCGAGGGCGACATCGTGCTCGGCTACGCGGGCTGGCAGTCGCACTCCGTCGAGCCGGCCAAGGGGCTGATCAAGCTCGACCCGACGCGCGCTCCGGTCTCGACAGCCCTTGGTGTGCTGGGGATGCCCGGTTTCACGGCGTACGCCGGACTGCTCACCATCGGCCAGCCGAAGCCCGGCGAGACGGTCGTGGTCGCCGCGGCATCGGGCCCGGTCGGCTCCGCTGTCGGACAGATCGCCAAGGTCAAGGGCGCCCGGGCGGTCGGCATAGCGGGCGGGCCGGACAAGGTCGCGTTCGTGAAGGACGAGCTCGGGTTCGATGAGGCGATCGACCACCGGGCTCCGGACTTCAAGGAGCAGCTCGCTGCAGCCACGCCAAGCGGGATCGACGTCTACTTCGAGAACGTCGGTGGCGCGGTCTGGGACGCCGTACTCCCACGGATGAACACCTACGGTCGCGTCCCCGTCTGCGGCCTGATTGCCAACTACAACCTGACCGAGCTGCCTCCCGGGCCGGACCGCTCGGCCGCGCTGATGCGTCAGATCCTGACGCGCCAGCTCACCGTCCGGGGCTTCATCCAGGGCCAGTTCGGCTCGCAGATGAGGGACTTCCTCAGGGACATGTCCGGCTGGATCGCCGACGGCAGCGTCGTCTATCGCGAGGACGTGGTCGACGGCCTCGAGAACACCCCCGAAGCCTTCCGCGGCCTCCTCATCGGCAAGAACTTCGGCAAGCTCCTCATCAAGGTCGCCGACTGATCCGTTGAGTTGGGTCTCCGTCGCCGTTGAGCTGGGCGTCGCTCACCGTTGAGTTGGGTCTCCCTCACCGATGAGCTGGGCGTCGCTCACCGTTGAGTTGGGTCTCCCTCACCGATGAGTTCTCAACGGGCGCGCGGTCGTATCCCTGACGACAACGAGGAGGATCCCCATGCCCGCGACACGCTTCGATGAACGGTTCAGCCAGCCCGGCACGGATGCCACGCCGTGGAGCGAGACCGAGCAGATCCTCACGGACGCCGAGCTCTACTGGCTCACGACCCTGCGTGCCGATGGTCGGCCGCACATCACCCCGCTGGTCGGCTTCTGGCTGGACGGCTCGGCGTACTTCACGACCGGTGACGACGAGCAGAAGGCCCGCAACCTCGCGCGGTCCCCACTGGTTGCGCTGACAGCCGGCACGAACACGTGGAACAAGGGCCACGACGTCGTTGTGGAGGGTACGGCGACCCGGCTGACCGACTCACCGAGCCTCCAGGGCGCCGCGAAGGCCTTCGCCGACAAGTACGGCGCCGGCTGGACCTTCCGCGTCGAAGGCGACGCTCTCTCTGAGGGCGACCGCCCGAGCGGCCTCTGGCGCATCACGCCGAGCAAGGTGCTGTCCTTCGCCAAGGACCCTCACTCCCAGACGACGTACACCTTCTGACCTACCCGTTGAGTTGGGTCCCGGTCACCGTTGAGTTGTGCCTCGGTCACCGGCCGGGCGTGATTGAGACCCAACTCGACGGTGATTTTGACCCAACTCAACAGTTGGACTTCTCGGCGCCGATGGTGGTGTCGGCCCCGTGACCGGTGTGTACGACGGTGTCGTCGGGAAGCTCGAACAGTCGGGAACGGATCGACTCGACGATCAGGTCCGCGTCGCTGAACGACCGCCCGGTGGCTCCGGGGCCGCCGTTGAACAGGGTGTCCCCGGTGAAGACGCACCCCAGGTCGGCGGCGTGGAAGCAGACCGCACCCGGAGCATGGCCGGGGGTGTGCAGGACGGTCAGCGTGGTCCCGCCGACCGGGATCGACAGCCCGTCGGCGAGGTCGACGTCCCAGAGCTCATCGGTGTGGGTGAGCTCCCAGAGCGGCCTGTCCGCAGGGTGCAGCAGGATCGGCGCGACGACCTCGGAGCGGAGCGCGGGCGCGACCCGGACATGGTCGTCGTGCGCGTGGGTGCAGAGGATGGCCTTCACCTGCCGACCGCCGACCACGGCGAGGATGTCCGCCACCGAATGCGGGGCATCGATCACCACGCACTCGTGGTCGTCGCCGACCACCCAGATGTTGTTCTCGACCTCGAATGTCTGGCCGTCCAGCGAGAACGTCCCGGACGAGACGCCGTGGTCGACCCGCGCCGTCATCCGAAGACGACCACGGAGCGAAGGACGTCGCCGGTGTGCATCCGGTCGAACGCAGCCTCGACGTCATCGAGGCCGATCTCCTCGGTCACGAACGCGTCGAGGTCGAGCCGTCCTTGCTGGTAGAGGTCAACCAGCACAGGGAAATCACGCGAGGGCAGGCAGTCGCCGTACCAGCTCGACTTGAGTGCACCACCGCGTCCGAACACGTCGATCAGCGGGATGTCGGGCATCTTCGCTTCGGGCGAGGGAACACCAACGAGTACGACGGTCCCGGCCAGGTCGCGCGCGTAGAACGCCTGCTTCCACGTCTCGGGATGACCGACCGCGTCGATCACGACATCGGCGCCGAACCCGTCGGTGAGCTCCTGGATGGCCGCGACCGGATCGATCTCGGAGCTGTTCACCGTGTGGGTCGCCCCCATCCCGGTGGCTCCTTCGAGCTTCTTCTCGTCGACGTCGACAGCAATGATCTTGCTCGCCCCGGCGAGGGCGGCACCTGCGATCGCAGCAGCGCCGACACCACCGCAACCGATCACCGCGACCGACTGTCCACGGCGTACGTTTCCGGTGTTCATCGCAGCACCCAGCCCAGCCATCACGCCACAACCGAGCAGCCCCACCGCAGCGGCACGCGCCGACGGGTCGACCTTGGTGCACTGGCCCGCGGCGACCAGCGTCTTCTCCGCAAACGCTCCGATGCCGAGCGCCGGCGAGAGCTCGGTGCCATCGGCCAGTGTCATCTTCTGGGTGGCGTTGAACGTGTTGAAGCAGTACCACGGCTCACCGCGGTTGCACGCCCGGCAGTTGCCGCAGACCGCCCGCCAGTTGAGGATCACGAAGTCGCCGGGCGCGACCTCGGTGACATCCGGACCGACCGACTCGACCACTCCTGCCGCCTCGTGGCCGAGCAGAAACGGGAACTCGTCGTTGATCGCGCCCTCGCGGTAGTGCAGGTCGGTGTGGCAGACACCACACGCCTGAACCTGTACGACGGCCTCGCCCGGACCGGGATCCGGCACATTGATCGTCTCGATGCTCACGGCGATGCCCTTGCCGCGCGCGACGACCCCCTTGACCTGCTGCATGATGGTGTCTCCTCCAGTGGGTTGCCGCTCTCTCGGAGAGGGTTCCCCAAGTTTGCGCTCGCATGCAACCTTCTGAGACGCCGGTACGTGTTGAGGGAGTGAACACGGCAAGACTGGTGCTCGAGACCGACCCACCAAGGGGGGCTGGGATGCGCACGCGGCAAGCGTCCAGGGACGCCGACTTCGAGGCGTGGATGGTTGCACGCCACGGCGCCCTGCTGCGTACGGCGTACCTGCTCACCGGCGACAGCCACTCCGCCGAGGACCTCGTCCAGACCTCGCTCGCCAAGCTCTACCTCGCCTGGGACCGGGTGCAGGACCGGGAGCACATCGACGCCTACGCGCGCCGGATCCTGGTCAACGAGCACCGCTCGGGCTGGCGGCGGCCGTGGCGCAAGCGCGAGGTGGTCAGCGAGCAGGTGCCCGAACGCGGCGCACCGGCTGCGGAGTACGACGGCGAGAGCGATGCGCTCTGGGACTTCGTCTCGACCCTTCCGCCGAAGCAGCGCGCGGTGATCGTGCTGCGTTACTACGAACAGCTCTCCGAAGCAGAGACCGCCGACGTCCTCGGGGTATCGGTCGGCACGATCAAGTCACAGGCGAGCCGTGCCCTCGCCACGTTGCGCAGCCGCGTGGACGACCACCCCGAACTCTCCCGCCGGGAGGAGGACCGATGAACTCCGAGGACAAGCTCAGCCGGGCCCTGCGGCAACGTGCCGCTCACGCCGCAGGCGCGCCCGACATGGACGATGTCGTCAACCGTGCGCACAGGATCCAGCGGCGACGCCGTACGACGGCCGCGGCTGTCGCTGTCGTCGCCGTGGCCGCGATCGCCATCCCCTCCGCGCTGCTGCTCGGCGGCAGTCCAGACTCCGCACCCGGCCCGGCTGTGTCGTCGAAGACCCCGAACCCGTCGACTGGGCCCGGCCTCGACAGCATCGCGCGGGGCAAGGCCATCGGTGAGCCGTACCTCGAGGACAACGTCATCCACTACACGCCGAACAACGACGTGCAGCTGCCGGACGGCAACTGGACCAGCTTCGCGCCCTACCACGGCGGGACCATCGCAGCCACGAGCGGCCGGACGCCGATGGTCAGCCAGTTCGACGGAACCGGCAAGCTGGTCGCGTCCCACATCGGCACCGGGATCGCGATGAGCAACGACCAGCTGCAGACGATGTGGTGGTGGGCGGACGGCGCCAACGGCACCGGCCACCTGCTCTCCGGGATCTCCTCCGGGATGGCAGACGGCGAGGCCAGGGTCGCGATTGAGCCGGTCACACCGGTCGGCTACTTCGCTGGAAACGGCGTCTACGACATCGACACCGATCCCGGTGGGGTGGAGATCACCTGTTTCTCGAACTGCGTCACCCACCTGGACAACCTGACCCGGGCCACAGATGTCTTCGAGACGGACGGTCCGCAGGATTCGACCGCATTGTTCGCCGGAGACATCCCGGACCCGGATGGCTCGCAGTGCGCCGGTGTGGTCGAGCTCAAGCGCTCCGAGCTGGCCACGACCGGAACGCGTCATGTATCGCCGACCGTCCTCTGGCACAACTGCGACGGCGTGCGGCTCGGCCAGTTCAGCCCGGACGGTCGCTATGTGGTCGCGTTCGCCAGCAACGGACTCTTCGGCAACGCCTTCATCCTCGACGCAGCCACCGGCCACCGCGTCGCGTCGTACGACGGGAAGGTCGGCGTTGCCTTCGACGGCCCCGTCGTGTGGGAGGACGCCACACACCTGCTCGCCGAGGTGAAGGACCCGTCCGGCAACTGGGCGGTCCTCCGGATCGGTACCGATGGATCGGTCGAGCGGGCGAGCGACGTGCTCACCACCACCGGACCGGTCCCACCCATTGCCTTCGGAGTCCGGCCCTGACGGATAGTCCGCCACGAAAAGCACCGAAACTCAGCCAATTGTCAGCCGTTTCGTGTCGGACTATCCGTCAAACCAGGACGATGTCGACCGGCATCGAGGAGTCGGCGG
>JAOPXK010000017.1 GCA_025965195.1 Marmoricola sp. | reverse complement strand
GGTGCGAGGCACATCACGAGACCCTGCCCTGGTCCCGCGGCGGAAAAACCAACCTCGCCGACGGTGTCCTGCTCTGCGGACACCACCACCGCCTCGCCCACCACACCAACTACGACCACCAACGCCTGCCCAACGGCGACATCCGCTTCACTCGGCGGACCTGAGTGATCTCGACAAGCTCGATCACCCGGGGACAGCACGATCACCGCTGATGCGCCTGAGCTACTCGGGGTGGCGAGCGGACCGGAACAGTGTGCTGACCAGGTACCGGCGGACGAACTCGCGACTGGAGTCGTCGTCCCGGCCGATCAGCCCCTGTGGGGTGGCGTACAGCGAGTGCAGCAGCCGGACGGCCATCTCGGCGACCACCTCGATGTCGAGGTCGGGAGGTAGGCGGAGGTCCGCAGACTGGATCACCTTGGCGAGGTGCTCGCGGGCGAGCGCCAGGATCGGGCCGCCCTTCACCGTCAGCCAAGGCGTCACCGACTCGGGTTCCAGGGCGATCAGCCGCTGCAGGAGCGAGTCGTCGCGAAACGACTTCAGCATCACCACGAAGCCTTCGACCATCCGGTCCTCGATGGTCTGGTAGTCGATCATCACCTGGTCGAGGGCCGCCAGCGACAGGTCCACCTTGGCCGTCAGCACTGCGGTCACCAACGCATCCTTGTCGGGATAGGACCGGTAGAGCGTGGCCCTTCCGACGCCCGCGTTCTTGGCGATCGCGCCGACGCGGGCACGCTTGATGCCGTGCCGTTCGAACTCCGCGAGCGCTGCTTCGAGGATGCGTTCGTCGCGAGGCGTGAGGTCTGTCATGACATCTCAAACTCTAGTCAGCAACGCGGGCTCCGGTTAGTCTAAGTGAGACAAACGGTTCAAGTTTGTCTCAGCCGACAGATGGGGTTCCAACGTGACGTTCGGACCGGGCTCGATCCTCTGGGAGTGCTACGGCAGCCGACTCGGCTACCTCAATGCGCCTCGTGCGGGACTGCTTCAGCTGGCCTACCCCGATCTGGGCAGGGGGGTGGAGCAGCACTCGGACTTCTACAACGAGCCCTGGGAGCGTCTCTTCCGGTCGGTCCCGCAGATCATCGGCACCATCTTCGACGGTCCCGCGGCCCAGCCGACCGCAGACAAGATTCGCGAGTACCACAAGGGCATCAAGGGCGCCCACGACGATGGGCAGCGCTACCACGCGCTCGATCCGGACACGTACTTCTGGGCACATGCGACCTTCATCGAGACCGTTATCGCCTCGCACGACCTGTTCGGGAAGCCGTTCAGCCTGGCTGAGAAGCGGTTGCTCTACCTGGAGGGCATCCAGTGGTGGCAGATGTACGGGCTGTCGATGCGGCCGGTGCCCCCGAACTACGACGAGTTCGTCGAGTACTGGGACCGGACCCTGCACGACGTCCTCGCGCCGACCGTTGCCGCCGAGCGCTTCGTCGAGATGCTGCGCGATCCAAAGACCATGGACCAGCCCTGGATTCCCGATCCGATCTGGCGAGTGCTCGCGCCGCCAGGTGTTCGGTCCTATCGCTGGCTCGCGGTCGGAACCTTCCCCGTGGAGATCCGGGAGCTGTTCGGGTTCTCCTGGTCACGCGCCGACCAGGTTGCCTTCGACGCCGTCCGCACTGCCGTACGGCGCACCTGGCCGCTGCTTCCGGGCACGGTGCGCTATCTCGCGCCGGCCCGGGCGGCGTACAAGCGCGAGGGCCAGTTGGGGATAGATGTCGCCTTCGAGCGTGCCGCCAGGAGGCTCAACGGCGCAGCCGCCTAGCGCTCGGACACGCCAGCGCGACTTGGCGGAGCGCGGGGCGCCAGCGATCGGACGCCGAACAGCATGGACGAAGCGTTGATGTACGCCGCGCCGTCCGACACTCTGGATCATCACGATGGAGGAAACCTTGACGAAGTTCGACTACGACGTGCTGGTGATCGGCTCGGGCTTCGGCGGCAGCGTGAGTGCACTGCGCCTGAGCGAGAAGGGCTATCGGGTCGGCGTACTCGAGTGCGGCCGCCGCTGGGAGCCCAGCGAGTTCGAGGGCACCAACTGGAATCTCCGGAACTCCATCTGGGCGCCGAAGCTTGGCCTCACGGGCACCCAGCGGATCAGCCTGCTCGGCAAGTGCGCCTTGTTCAGCGCGTCGGGCGTCGGAGGTGGCTCGCTGATCTACGGCAACACGCTCTACGAGCCGCTACCGGACTTCTACACCGACAGGGCCTGGGCGCACATCACCGACTGGAAGACCGAGCTGGCGCCGTACTACGACCAGGCGAAGCGGATGCTGGGCGTCGAGCAGAACCCACGGATGAGCCCGGCCGACGACGTGCTTCTGCAGGTCGCGAAGGACCTCGGAGTCGAGGACACGTTCCATCGGACCGATGTGGGCGTCTTCTTCAACGAGGAGGCACCGGGCGAAGAGGTCGCCGACCCCTACTTCGGTGGTGCCGGGCCCGCCCGCAACGGCTGCATCCACTGCGCGCGCTGCTTCACGGGCTGCCCACACAACGCCAAGAACACCACACCGACGAACTACCTCTATCTCGCCGAAGGACTCGGCGCCGAGGTGCATCCGCTGACCCAGGTGACTGACGTGCAGCCGCTGACGAGTGGTGGGTACGTCGTACACGCCCAGCGCCCGGATCGCCTGCTGCGTAAGGGGAAACGCTCATTCACCGCTGAGCAGGTGGTCTTCTCCGCCGCCGCGCTCGGCACCCAGAAGCTGTTGCATCAGCTGAAGGACGAGGGCCGGCTGCCGGACATCTCGCCGCGGCTGGGTGAGCTGTCGCGGTCGAACTCCGAGGCGATCTGCGCCGCCAGTAGCCGCACCCGGTCGGACTTTGCAGAGGGGATCGCGATCACGTCTTCGATCCATCCAGAGGCAACGACTCACGTCGAGGTCTGCCACTACGGCAAGGGCCAGAACGCGCTGTTCCCGATGGCCGTCCCGATCGTCGACGGGGGACCGTTCCGGGTGCTCCGGTTCCTCCTGCTGGCGGTGCTGCACCCGCTCCGCTTCCTGCGCAGCCTGAATGCGCGCAACGCGTCCGACCGCGGAGTGATCCTGCTGGTGATGCAGTCGCTGGACAACTCGCTGACCTCCTACCGCAAGGGCAAGAGGCTGCTCACCCGACAGGGCGAGGGCGAGCCGAACCCGAGCTGGATACCGATGGCGCACGACATCACTCGCCGGTTCGCCAAGTTGGTCGACGGCGATCCCTACGGTCTGATCATGGACGTCTTCGACATCCCGTCTACCGCGCACTACATCGGGGGAGCGGTGATCGGGGACTCGCCGGAGACCGGGGTGATCGACCCCTACCAGCGCATCTACGGGTACGCCGGACTCCACGTGGTCGATGGTTCTGCCGTCACCGCGAACCTCGGGGTGAACCCGTCCTTGACGATCACCGCGCAGGCCGAGCGGGCGCTGGCGTTCTGGCCCAACAAGGGTGAGACCGATCCGCGACCGGAGCTCGGATCGGCGTACGTCCGCATCGAGCCGGTGAGCCCGCATCGGCCCGCCGTGCCCGACACTGCGCCCGGCGCTCTTCGGCTGACGCTCGGCCCGACCCGCAAGGCCAAGGCCAAGGCAAAGGCCGACACGGAGGCCGCTCGGTGACCGCTGAGCGGGTCGCGAACTCCGGCGCTCCTGGTCGGCCGATGCAGGTCTACTCCAGTGACGGCACCAGGCTGCACGCGCTCGTCTTCGGGCCCGAGGGCGCCCCGACGATCGTCCTCTCGCACGGGATCACGAACGACAACACCGCCTGGCAGTACCAGATCGAGGCACTGTCCGACCGGTTCCGTGTCGTGGCCTATGACCAGCGCGGCCACGGTCAGAGTGCGCCGGCCGCCCGGGAACGGCTCTCGGTCGAGGCGCTCGCCGAGGACGTCCAGGCGATCCTCGAGAAGTGCGTGCCCGCAGGTGAGCGGGTGGTGCTGGCCGGACACTCGATGGGCGGCATCTCGATCATGTCCTGGGCGCAACGACACTCCGGCGAAGTCGAGCTTCGCGTCGCGGCAGTGCTGTTGCTGAACACCGCGGCCAACGGAATTCTCGACCACATCGCGCTGGTCGGCATTCCGAGGCCGGCGCACGGCGTCGCCCGGGCAGTTGTCCGGCAACGGCTGCTCGCCGTCATCCGGGGATCCTCGACCAGGCCGCTTCGCTACCTCGTCTTCGGCGACGTCGCCCGCACCGAGGACCTGGCGCACCTGCGAAGGATGATCCGGCAGTGCCCGCCGCAGACGTTGCACGGCTTCATCCAGTCGCTCACCCGGATGGAGCTGCTCGGCGGACTGTCGGCGCTCACCGTCCCGGTCGTCGTGTACGCCGGCCAGCGGGACCGTCTTCTTCCGCCGGTGCACTCCAGGCGAATCGCGAAGCGACTCCCGAAACTGGAGACCTTTGTGATCAGACCCGGCGTCGGACATATGGGACAGTTCGAGTCGGCCGAGGAAGTCGCCTTCGTGCTCTCGGATCTTGCAGAGAGGTACCTGCCATGAGTGAGTCCACATCCCGCGCGCGGAAACCGTCCGTGCTCATCGTCGGCGCCGGCTTCGGTGGCATCGGCGCGGCGATCGAGCTGACCCGGAGCGGCTATCACGACGTCACGATCCTCGAGAAGGCGTCGGACCTCGGCGGGGTCTGGCGGGAGAACACGTATCCGGGCGCCGCCTGCGACGTACCGTCTCCGCTCTACTCCTACTCGTTCGAGCCGAATCCGCACTGGTCGAGCAGGTACTCCCCGCAGCCAGAGATCCTCGCGTACATGAAGCGCACCGCCACCAAGTACGGCATCGACGAGCTGATCCAGTTCGACACCGCGGTGAGCAGCGCGAGCTTCGACGAGGCAACCGGCAGGTGGCAGGTCGAGACGAACAGGGGCGTCCTCGAGGCCGACGTGTTCGTGCCCGCCGTAGGCCTGCTCTCGCGGCCGATCTGGCCGGACATCCCTGGCCAGGATTCCTTTACTGGTCAGGCGTTCCACTCCGCGACGTGGGATCACGACGTTGATCTGACCGGCAAGTCGGTCGCCGTGATCGGCACCGGAGCGAGCGCGATCCAGTTCGTGCCGGTGATCCAGCCGACCGTTGGTGCGCTGACGATCTTCCAGCGCTCGGCGCCTTGGGTGATGCCGCAGCCGCAACGGACCTATACGAAGGCGCACCACGCGTTGTTCGAGAAGGTGCCGGCCGCCCAGGCGCTGGAGCGCCGAGTGCTCTGGACGGGACTCGAGCAGCTGCAGAAGGCGATGACGGTCGAGTCGAAGGTCCTGGTGCCGGCGCTCAGCGCGGCTGCCAAGCTGCGGCTTCGTCGATCGGTGAAGGACCCCGTGCTGCGCGCGAAATTGACTCCGGACTACCCGGCCGGCTGCAAGCGGGTGCTGTTCTCGAACAAGTACATCCCGGCGGTGTCGCAGGACAACGTGTCGATCGTGACCGAGGACATCACCGAGATCACCCCGTCAGGCGTGCGCACCGCCGATGGGGTCGAGCACCCGGTCGACGTGATCGTCTACGGCACCGGATTCGCTGCCACCGAGTTCCTGGCTCCGATGAGCATCAAGGGCGTCGGTGGGCAGGACCTGCACGAGGTCTGGGCCGAGGGCGGTCGGGCCTACTACGGGCTGGCGGTGCCCGGCTTCCCGAACATGTTCGTGATGTACGGACCGAACACCAACCTCGGCTCGGGTTCGATCATCTCGATGCTCGAACCGCAGGCGGCGTACGTCCGTCAGGCCGTGCAGCTGCTCGACAAGTCGGGTCCGTCGTACGTCGCGGTCAAGCCGGCGGTCGAGGAGCGGTTCGACTCCGAGACCCAGGCCCGCATCGGGGACAGCGTCTGGACGCAGTGCACGAGCTGGTATCGCAACGCGGCGGGTCGGGTCACGACCAACTGGCCGGGCACGGTCACGGAGTACCAGCGCCGCACGAAGCGGCTCGATCCGGCCGACTATGAGCTGACCCGGATCTAGGCAGCTCTCCAGAGCAGGTGGCTCCCGGGCAAGCCCTTGAGCTCGACCTTGCCTGCCTGCTTGAAGGTGAACTCATCCTGCTCGCCCAGGGCGTCGTGGGTCGCCGTCGAGACCAGGATCTCGCCGCCGCCGGCCTGGGCGCCGACGCGGGCGGCCATCGCCACGTTGCTGCCGAAGTAGTCCCCGTCGCGGGTGATCACGGTGCCGGTGTGGATGCCGATGCGCACCCGGATCGGGGTACGACGAAGGCGGCGGCTGCGGCCTGCGGTCAGGGCCGCCTGGATGTCGACGCCGGCCCGGATCGCGTCGGCCGGCTCGCGAAAGGCGATCATGAAACCGTCGCCCTGCGACTTCACGATGTGGCCCCCCTGTTTGTCCACGCAGGCCCGGATCAGCTTGTCGTGTGACGCGAGGAGCTTGACCCACTCCTCGTCGCCCAGCTCGTGGTTGATCGCGGTGGAGCTCTCGATGTCGGAGAAGAAGATCGTCACGGTGCCGTCGGGAGCCGCGACCTGGGCGATCGCCCGGCGGTCCTCCAGCGCCCACTTGGTGAGGTCGTCGATCGAGCTCATCAGGAGCCCGGTGACGCCCTGGTCACGCACCCGGGCGGCCGTGCCGACGACGGCCCGGACCGCCCGCTCGGCGGTGTTCAGCGGTCGGTGCGTCCGGGCGGCCTCGGCCTGCAACCGGGTGATCTCCTGGCGCGCGTGCGCCAGCGAGGTCCCGACGACGATGAGCGCGACGAGGCAGAGGGCCAGGGCCGCGATGAGGGGAATCGTCAAGCTGTGCACGGCAAAACCATCGCACACAGGCGTGCTCAGGGACGCAGGCCAGCCAGCAGGGCGCGCAGCGTCGCGACAACCCGGTCGTCCTCGAAGCGCGGGGGATCCTCGAGCATCAGCTGTCCGAAGTGCTCCAGGACGGCCACCAGCGCGTGTGCCACGATCTCGACGTCGAGCTCCGGTCCACCCCGCAGGGCGAGGCCGACCTCGAGAAGCTTGGCGATCTCGCGGCGCACCCGGTCGCGGTCCCGCTCCATCCGGCCGCGGACCACTTCGGGCGTGCTCTGCGGTGCGAGCAGGATCGGTCGCCAGGTCAACGGATCGGCCTTGATCGTGGCCATCATCCGGAGCGCGGCCTGCACCAGGAACTCGTCCGGGTCGGTGAGCAGCTCGTCCCCGCCGGCGATCGCAGCCTCGAGCTGGGCCAGCGCCCGCTTCTCCTGTCGGTCGAGCAACGCGAACAACAGCGGACCGAGCCCGTCGTACACGCCGTAGACCACTGGCCGGGTCACGCCGGCCTTACGGGCGATCGCATCCACGGACAGCGCGTCATAGCCGTCGCGCGCGATCATCTCGTTTGCGGCGTCGAGCAGCTGTTCCCGGCGTACGTCGGGAGGGAGCCGCGCAGCGTAGGGGCGGCGACTGGACTTCACCCTTGTCAAATTACTACACCTATGTAGTAATTGCACCATGAAGCTCACTGGCGCACTGACTGGCGCACTGACCGGCGCACTGACCGGGGCGCTGACTGGGGCGCTGACTGGGAAGCCGGCCGTCGAGCCGCACGAGGACTACGGATTCTTCGGACCGGGCTCGATCACCTGGCAGGTCTGGAGCTACCCGACATCGCTGACGGTCGGCTTCCAGCGGGCCGTCGTCATCGAGGAGCTCGACCCCGCGCTGATCGCCGCGGTCGACGAGACGCAGGCGATCGTCTACCGACCGCGCACCCGCTACGACCGCACCCTGCGCTACTTCGCCCTGGTCGCGTTCGGCGACTCCCGCTCGACGTCGAAGGCCGCGGACATCCTCGTCAAGGTGCACTCGAAGGGCATCGGCATCGAGCCGCTCAGCGGTGCGAAGTACGACGCCAACGACCCGGACTCCCAGCTCTGGATCCACCTGACTGCCTGGCACTCGATCCTCTACGCCTACGAGAAATACGGACCGGGCAAGCTCACGCCCGCCGAGGAGGCGCAGTACTGGAACGAGTGCGCAATCGGCGCCGAGCTGCAGACCTGCTCGCCCGATGACGTACCCCGCACCCGCGAGGGCATCCAGTCGTACTTCGACCACATGCGTCCGCGGTTGGTCGGCTCGGAGACCGCGCAAAAGATGATGGCGCACCTGCTGAACGCCGAGATCATGCTTCCGCCGGTGCCGCGGGTCTTCGCACCGGTGAACAAGATTGCCGCGATCGTGCTGCGCGCAGGCACGATCGGGACGATGCCGGTCTGGATGCGCGAGATGAGTGGACTCAAGCAGTCCAGGCTCGTCGACGGGCTGATCACCCCGATCCTCAAGGTCAGCTTCCGGGTGGCGAACAGCAACGCCCACGCCAAGGTGCTGCTGGTCGGGCTGCTCTCGCCGATGACCAGGCCTGTCGTGGCGCCGATCCTGCTCGGCGTCCCCCCGACGAACCCGGAGACCCTGACGCCGACCGAGGCGCGCGCACGCTACGGCTACGACAAGCCGTCCGAGGCGCACCTGGAACTGCGCGAGCGCCAGGCGCAGCGAGTCTTCGGCGAGCACCTCGCGCCGAGTGACGAGGGGATCATCGAGTCCCAGGCGGTGCTCGGAAACATCGCCTGACCCGGTCGGCGCACCTGGCCGCCTCCGAAGGTTATTGACAACATGCCAACAAGGTCGCATCCTTGTGGGATGGCCTACGAAGAGATCCTGTACTCGGTCGAGGACCGCATCGCGACGATCACGCTGAACCGTCCGCTGGCGCGGAACGGCTACACCGTCCAGATGGCCGACGAGCTCGGCGATGCGCTCACCAAGGCCGGTCAGGACGATGACGTCCAGGTCGTCGTCCTCACCGGCGCCGGGGACAACTTCTGCGTGGGCGCGGACCTCAGCGGTGGCGAGCTGAAGGTCGCCGAGGGCAGCGACGGCAGTGACTGGGTCGAGCCCGCCACCCGGGCGACCCGGGCGATGTTCAATCTCGAGAAGCCGGTGATTGCGGCCATCCGCGGTGCCGCGGTCGGCGTCGGATCGACGATGATCCTGCCTGCCGACTACCGGATCGCCAGCACGGACAGCCGGTTCGGCTTCGTCTTCTCTCGTCGTGGTCTCTACCCCGAGGGCGGTTCGTCGTGGTTCCTGCCGCGTCTCGTCGGGATGGGCAAGGCCTCGGACTGGATGATCAGCGGCCGCATCATCCCGGCCGACGAGGCGCTCGCAGCCGGTCTGGTCAGCGCCGTTCACGCCCCCGACGAGGTGCTCGCCAAGGCCTATGAGCTGGCCCGCGAGCTGATCGCCACCACGGCTCCGGTGAGCACGGCCGTCATCCGCCAGGCGCTGTTCCGGATGAGTGCGCTGGACTCGCCCGAGGGTGCCTTCCTCCTGGACTCGAAGCTGATCGGCGGCCTCGCCGACAGCGCGGATGCGATGGAAGGCGTGATCTCCTTTTTGGAGAAGCGTCCGCCCGAGTTCACCGGCACGGTGAGCAAGGACCAGCCCGACTTCCTGCCCTGGCACAGATGAGCAGTCGATGAGCCCCCGATGAGCCCCCGATGAGCACTGAACGCGCTCGCCGGCTCGAGCCCGACGAGCGTCGCGAGCAGATCCTCGAGTGCGCGATCCGGCTGTTCGGCGAGCGGCCCTACTCGGCCGTCTCGACGACCGAGCTCGCCAACGAGGCAGGCGTGACCCGCGGCCTCTTGCATCACTACTTCGGCACCAAGCGCGGCCTGTACGTCGAGGTCGTCCGGCGGATGCTCTTCGTCCCCAAGCTCGAGATGCTGGAGGTCGGCGACGGCCGCGACCAGGTCGAGGTCGCCGTTGACTGGTTCCTCGACTCCGTCTCCCCGCACGGCAAGACCTTCATCGCGGTGTGGGGGGCCGAAGGCGTGGGCGACGATCCCGAGATCGGCCAGATGCTCGCCGATGCCGACGACCTCGCCGCCCGCAAGGTGCTGGAGACCCTTGGTATCGACTCCGGCATCGACTCCGGGAGTCCGGCCGGCTCCCGCGACCGGGCCCTGATCCGTGCGTACGGCGGCCTGGTCAAGGGCTCCGTCCGCGAATGGGTCCGGGAAGGCAACCTCACCCGCGACGACGTGCGCCTGCTGCTGATCGAGTCGCTGCGCGCGATCGTCTCCCACGTCGTACCTGCCGTGACCACCCGCTGAAACAGAGGATCCCCATGACTGTCCGACCCAGCTGGAACGACGACGAGATCGAGGCCGTCCGCGACCTCGCGGCCGCCTACTTCACCAAGGAGGTCGGGCCCAACGCCGAGAAGCACGTCGCGCAGGGTCACCCGGACCGCGCGCTCTACAGGCGTGCCGGTGAGCTCGGTCTCCTCGGCATGTCCCTCCCCGAGGCGTACGGCGGTGGTGGTGGATCGTTCGCCCACGAGGCTGCGCTGATCGAGGAGCAGGCAAGGGCGGGCGACACGACGATGGGCTTCGCCGTCGACGTCGGCATCGTCGCGCACTACGTGAACGCCTATGCGACCGAGGACCAGAAGCAGAGGTGGCTGCCGAAGATCTGTTCAGGTGAGTGGGTCGCGTCGATCGCGATGACCGAGCCCGGCACCGGCTCGGACCTGCAGGCGATCACGACCCGTGCGGTCAAGGACGCCTCGACAGGCTCGGGACAGGCGGAGTACGTCATCAATGGCTCCAAGACCTTCATCTCCAACGGACACCTCTGCAGCCTGCTGATCATCGCGGCGAAGACCGGTGAGGAGGCGGGTGCCGCCGGGATCTCGCTGATCGTGGCCGAGGTCGACGACGAGACGCCTGGGTTCCAGCGCGGTCGCATCCTCGACAAGATGGGGCAGAAGGGCCAGGACACCGCCGAGCTGTTCTTCGACGACCTGCGCGTCCCGACGGCGAACCTCCTCGGACCCGAAGAGGGCAAGGGCTTCTACCAGATGATGGAGCAGCTCCCCCAGGAGCGACTCATCACCGGTCTGATCGCCCAGGCCGCGATCGAGGCGGCGGTCGAGATGACCGTGACCTACACCAAGGACCGCCAGGCATTCGGCAAGCCGCTTTTCGCCTTGCAGAACACGCGATTCGAGCTTGCGGAGTGCGAGACCATCTCGCGCGTCAACCGGGCCTTCCTCGACCAGTGCATCGTCAAGCACATCGACGGGAAGCTCGATGCGACCGAGGCGTCGATGGCGAAGTACTGGATCTCCGACCGTGCCACCGAGGTGGCCGACCGCTGCCTGCAGCTGTTCGGCGGCTACGGCTACATGAACGAGTATCCGATCGCGCACATCTACGCCGACGTACGCGTGCTGCGGATCCTCGCCGGGGCCAACGAGGTGATGAAGGAGCTCATCGCGCGCTCGCTGTAGGTTGTGACTGCGCTCGACCCAACTCCCGGAAGGGCGACAACCGATGACCAGATGGCACCCCCTCACTCCCACTGACGACGCCTTTCTGGACAGTGCCCCGATCCGGACGGTGAAGGTCCTCGAGGTGCCCGTCAGCGTCGAGAGGCTCTGGGAGGCGCTGACCGCCGACGACGCCCTGGTCGGCTGGGGCGCCGGTGTCACCAAGATGCAGTGGCTCGGCCCGAAGCCGCGCGGCGTGGGCACGGTCCGCGAGGTCACCCTCGGGGGAGTGCTGACCGTCCGCGAGCAGTTCTATCGTTGGGACGAGGGCAAGCGGAAGTCGTTCTTCGTCGCCGCCTCGACCGCGCCCGGCATCCGCCGCTTCGCCGAGGACTACGTCGTGGAGTCGACTGCGACCGGCTCCAGGCTGACGTGGAAGGTCTCCGTCGAGCCCAGCCACCTCGGCGGGCTGATCGCTCCGGTCGGTGCCCCGGTGCTCGCCATCATGATCGGCACGATGGTCACCGGACTCCGCAAGCATCTCGCCCAAGAGGTCGTGCAGTAGGCCGTGCAGTAACGAGTCAGAGGCTCCGACGGGTCTTCACGCAGCAGTGCCCGGGCTCAGGTTCGAGAAGGGCCACCACACTCTGGCAACCAAGCCCGTCGGCAACGCCCTGCACGAACGACTGGTTGAGCCCGCAGACCAGCTCGGTGTGCTCCTTCGCAAGCGCGTCGAACGGGCAGTTGGCAAGCACCACGGTGTCGTCGTCGAGGCGAGCCTCGTAGCCCTGGTCCTTGAGGATCGTGCTCACCCGCTCGAGCTCGTCACCCGTCGACTTCGTGGCCGCGCCGATCAGCTCGCCCTCGGTGTGGGCCGCTGCGTGCAACGAGTCCGGGACGCTCAGGCCGTCGCGGGCTGCGGTCTCCAGAGCGGTCGCGAGGATGTGGCCGGCGAGGTGGTAGCGCCGCGCCGGGAGTGAGACCGTCCACTCGGCGGCCGAGCGACGGTAGAGCTTGGCCGGGCGACCGGCGCCGGGTCCGCTGCGGCCGGTGAGCCGGCGGAACTCCACGTCGAGCAGGCCCTCGTCGACGAGCTTGTCGAGGTGGAACTTCGCGGTGTGCATCGGTACGCCGACAGCATCGGCTGCCTGTTCCCGTCCGACGGCCTCGGGCTGCCCGGCGACGTACTCGTAGAGCGCGCGACGCACCGGCTCGGCGAGGGCTCCGATGCCGGCCACCTGGGATGCGAGGTCCATGAGCCCACCTTCCGACGGAGACGACCCTTGACGGTAGCCGACGGGCGGTCCTAAAGTCGAGTACATTATCTTTTAGAAGGAGTCGGGATGAGAATCGCGATCGTGGGCGGCGGTCTGGCGGCGGTCAAGGCCATCGAGGAGCTCCGCGACCAGGGCCATGACGGCGAGATCGCGCTGTACGGCGCCGAGCCCTATCTGCCCTACGAACGCCCCCCGCTCTCGAAGGGCGTGCTGCTCGGGAAGGACCAGCCCGACTCGGTCTTCGTGCACGACGAGGCGTGGTTCGACGAGCACGGTGTCGACCTGCACCTCGGTGTCGAGGTGGTGGGGCTCGACCTCGACCGCCACGAGCTCGACACCGGATCGAGGACGGCATCAAGGACAGCATCAAGGACAGGGGCGTTCGACCAGCTGTTGATCGCGACCGGAGCGACCCCCCGTCACCTCGAGGCCGCCGATCGGAGCGGGGCGCCGGTGGCCTACCTGCGCACCATCGACGACAGCCGGAGCCTCAAGGCTGCGTTCGGACCCGGCCTGCGCGTGGTGATCATCGGCGCCGGCTGGATCGGCCTCGAAGTGGCGTCCGCCGCCATCGCAGCCGGGTCGGACGTCACCGTGATCGAGACACTGTCCCTGCCGCTCCTTCGGGTCCTCGGTGCCGACGTGGCCCAGGTCTTCGCGGACCTGCATCGCTCGCACGGCGTCGATCTCAGGCTCGGAGCCTCGATCACGGGCATCACCCGCGAGGGATCGCGAGTCGTCGTGGAGCTGGAGGACGGTCGCGTTGCCGGTGACCAGCTCGTCGTTGGGGTCGGCGTCGCCCCGAACACCGGCCTTGCCGAGTCGGCCGGACTCGCCGTGGCCGACGGCATCCTGGTCGACGAGAGGCTGCGTACGGCCGACCGTGCCGTCTTCGCTGCCGGGGACGTTGCGAACCACCAGCACCCGGTGCTCGGCCGCCGCCTGAGGGTGGAGCACTGGGACACTGCGATCCAGCACGGCCGCCACGTCGCGCGGACGATGCTGGGCGCGGATGCGGCGTACGAACGGATGCCGTACTTCTACACCGACCAGTACGACCTCGGCATGGAGTACGTCGGCAGCGTCGGGCCCGATGGACCCGAGGCGCAGGTGCTCCGAGGTGATCTTGAGGGCCGGAACTTCACCGCCTTCTGGCTCGCCGCTGGTCGCGTCGTCGCAGGCATGCACGTGAACGACTGGGACGCGATCGACCCGATCAAGGCCTTGGTGGGCAAGGAGATCGCGGTCGACAGGCTGGCCGATGAGTCGATCAGCCTGGCGGATCTTGCCGCAGGTTGAACTGGTCCGGTTCGGCGAGCGCAGTCGAGACGCTGACCGTTGTGCCGTGGGCTAGCGTGAAGAGGTGACTTCCACACCTCCCAGTATCAAGACGGTCGGCGAGCTGCGCGCATCCGGACATCAGCTCCGGGGCATCAAGCAGGAACTTCGCGACAACCTGCTCTCGGCGCTGAAGGAGGGCCGTGACCCCTGGCCCGGGCTGCACGGCTTCGAGTCGACAGTCATCCCGCAGCTCGAGCGGGCGATCCTGGCCGGGCACGACGTGGTGCTACTCGGCGAACGCGGCCAGGGCAAGACCCGGCTGCTGCGCACGATGGTCGGCCTGCTCGACGAATGGGTGCCGGTCATCGACGGCGCCGAGCTCGGCGAGCATCCCTTCGAGCCGATCACGCCCGGCTCCCTCCGCCGTGCCGCCGAGCTCGGCGACGAGCTCCCGGTCGGCTGGCGTCATCGCGGCGAGCGCTACGCCGAGAAGCTCGCGACTCCCGACACCTCGGTGGCCGACCTGATCGGTGACGTCGACCCGATGAAGGTCGCCGAGGGTCGCTCGCTCGGGGACCCCGAGACAATCCACTTCGGCCTGATCCCTCGCTCACACAGGGGAATCGTCGCCATCAACGAGCTTCCCGACCTCGCCGAGCGCATCCAGGTCGCGATGCTCAACGTGATGGAGGAACGCGACATCCAGATCCGCGGCTACGTGCTGCGGCTGCCGCTCGACGTGCTCGTCGTCGCCAGCGCCAACCCGGAGGACTACACCAACCGCGGCCGGATCATCACTCCGCTGCAGGACCGGTTCGGCGCCGAGATCCGGACGCACTACCCGGTCGAGCTCGAGGACGAGATGGCGGTGATCCTGCAGGAGGCCGACCTCGTCTCCGACGTACCCGGTCACCTGGTCGAGATCCTGGCCCGCTTCACCCGCGCCTTGCGTGGGTCGAGCTCCGTCGACCAGCGCTCCGGCGTCTCGGCTCGCTTCTCGATCGCGGGCGCGGAGACCGTCGCCGCAGCGGCGCTGCACCGGGCAGCCGTGCAGGGCGAGCCTGATGCGGTTGCCCGGGTCGTCGACCTGGAGACGGCCGTCGATGTCCTGGGGGGCAAGGTCGAGTTCGAGAGCGGCGAAGAAGGTCGCGAGCGCGAGATCCTCGACCACCTGCTTCGTACGGCGACTGCGGAGACCGTTCGAAGCCGGCTGGCCGGTCTCGACCTCGGGCTGTTGCTGCAGGCCATCAGTGATGGTGCCTCGGTGACGACCGGTGAGCAGGTCACCGCGACCGACTTCCTTGCCGGCTTGCCTGTTCTCGGAGAGTCCGAGCTCTACGACGAGGTCTGTGGCCGCCTCGAGGCCGTCAACGACGGTCAGCGCGCGAGCGCGATCGAGCTGGCGCTGGAGGGGCTGTACCTCGCCCGGAAGATCAGCAAGGACTCGGCGGACGGAGAGACGGTCTACGCGTGAGCCCATCCGATGATCGAGTGCCGGCGAGATCCCACCGCGCCCGCTACGGCCGCTACGACGGCGGCCCGGATCCGCTTGCCCCGCCGGTCGACCTCGCCGAGGCGCTCGACCACATCGGTCAGGACGTGATGGCCGGATCCTCACCGGAGCGGGCGATGCAGGAGTTCCTGCGTCGCGGCAGCCGGGACCAGCGAGGCCTCGACGAGCTCGCCCGCCGGGTCGCGGAGAAGCGTCGGGAGCTGCTGCAGAAGCATCGGCTCGACGGAACGTTGCAGGAGGTCAGGGAGCTCCTCGACCACGCCGTACTCGAGGAGCGCAAGCAGCTCGCCCGTGACGTCGACCTCGACGACGGCGACCGGGCCCTCGCCGAGATGCAGCTCGACAACCTGCCAGCCAGCACGGCAGCCGCGGTGAGTGAGCTGTCGTCGTATGACTGGCAGAGTCCGCAGGCTCGGGCCGACTACGAGAAGATCAAGGACCTGCTCGGTCGCGAACTGCTCGACCAGCGGTTCGCGGGAATGAAGAAGGCGCTCGAGAACGCGACGGACGAAGACCGTGCTGCGATCAACGAGATGCTGCGTGACCTGAACACCCTCCTCGACGCTCACCGGCGCGGCGAGGACACGCAGGAACAGTTCGACGAGTTCATGGCGAAACACGGCAACCAGTTTCCCGAGAATCCCGCCAACATCGACGAGCTTCTCGACTCGCTCGCCCAGCGCGCGGCCGCCGCCCAGCGGATGCGCAACTCCATGACCCAGGAACAGCGCGACGAACTCGATGCGCTGGCGCAGCAGGCTTTCGGCTCCCCGGAGCTGATGCAGTCGCTCGCCGAACTCGACGGCAACCTTCGTTCGCTGCGCCCCGGCGAGGACTGGGGCGGCTCTGAGAGCATGGAGGGCGGCGAAGGTCTCGGGCTCGGCGACGGCACGGGCGTGTTCCAGGACATCGCCGACCTCGACGACCTTTCTGAGCAGCTGTCACAGGGTTACCACGGCTCGCGGCTCGACGATCTCGACCTCGACAAGCTCTCGCGCCAGCTCGGCGACGAGGCCGCGGTCGACGCGCGCACCCTGCAACAGCTCGAGCAGGCGTTGCGCGACACCGGCACGATGAAACGTGGCACAGACGGCAAGCTGAAGCTCACCCCGAAGGCCATGCGGCAGCTCGGCAAGGCGCT
>JAOPXK010000007.1 GCA_025965195.1 Marmoricola sp. | reverse complement strand
CCCCGACAGAGAAGGTGACGCAATGCACTACATGGTGTTCGTGAAGATGGCCGAGGACATCGGCGAGCCACCTGCCGCGCTGTATGAGGCGATGGGCGCCGAGATGGCACAGGGGTTCGCGGACGGGACCCTGGTGCACACCGGCGGGCTGTACGCGACGTCGTTTCGCACCGAGATCCGGGTCCGCGCAGGCGAGTTGACCTCAACCGACGGACCCTTCACCGAGGCCAAGGAGGCGGTGGGCGGCTACGCCATCATCGACGTCCGCGACCACGCGGAGGCGGTCGAGAACGCGCGCCGGATGGCCGAGCTGCATCGGCAGCACTGGCCCGAGTGGGAAGGCGCGGTCGAGGCACGCAGGATCGCGGGGCCCGACGACGCCGGCAGTCCCGGCGCCGATTCACCGGTCGCCTGACGGGTGGTACGTGTGATGCGCCGGTTGGTTCGCTCTACCCTGCACGAATGGGCGAACCGACCGGCTCCGCAGCCTCCGATGCCGCGAGTACGGCGATCACGGCCGTCTGGCGCCGGGAGTCCGTCCGCCTGATCGCCGCTCTGACCCGGATGACCCGCGACGTCGGGCTTGCCGAGGACCTGGCGCAGGACGCCCTGGTGGCTGCGCTGGAGCAGTGGCCACGAGACGGCGTACCGGACAGTCCGGCGGCCTGGCTGATGACCACGGCGAAGCGGCGCGCGGTCGACCACTTCCGGCGGGCCGCGACGTTGCGCCGTCGTACCGACGAGCTCGGAAACGCACTGGAGGAGATCGACGTGCCGGACCTGGACGCGCAGGTGGACCACATCGAGGATGACGTACTGCGGCTGATGTTCCTGTGCTGCCACCCGACCCTCACCCCGGACTCACGGGCAGCGCTCACCCTCCGGCTGGTCGGTGGGCTGACCACGGTCGAGATCGCCCGTGGCTTCCTGGTCGCCGAGACGTCGATGGGCCAGCGGATCTCGCGCGCCAAGCGGACCCTGGCCGACGCAGGGGCCAGCCTCGACCTGCCGACGGGCGCCGAGCGGCTACAGCGGCTCGACGACGTGCTGGCGGTGATCTACCTGGTCTTCAACGAGGGGTACGCCGCCACGGCGGGTGCGGACTGGACGCGCCCGGACCTGTGCCACGAGGCGATCCGGCTGTCCCGGATCCTGGCCGGGCTCGTGCCGGGCGAACCGGAGGTGCACGGACTGCAGGCGCTGCTCGAGCTGCAGGCGTCACGGCTGCACGCCCGCGTCGACGGCCGCGGTGAGCCGGTGCTTCTCGAAGACCAGGACCGGCGGCGCTGGGACCTGCTGCTCATCCGGCGAGGTCAGGGGGCGCTGTCCCGAGCCGACCAGCTCGCTGCGAACGGACGGCCCGTCGGCCGCTACTACCTCCAGGCTGCCATCGCCGCCGAGCACGCCCGGACGGCCCGTGCCGAGGACACCGACTGGCCGGCGATCGCCCAGCTCTACGACGTCCTCGCCAGCTCCGCGCCCGGGCCGGTGGTCGAGGTCAACCGCGCAGTTGCGCACGGCCGGGCGTTCGGACCGGAAGCCGGCCTGGTCGTGCTCGACGAGATCGCGGTCGACGCCCTGGCCGGCTCGCCGATGGTGCCTGCCGTCCGTGGTGACCTGCTGGCTCGGCTCGGTCGGTCAGCCGATGCGGCTCAGGCGTTCCGGGCGGCGGCCGAGGTCAGTGCCAACGACGGGGAGCGGAGGTTGTTGTCGGGCCGTGCCGAAGAAGTCGAGTCCAGGATGTCGAAGGCCGACCGCTCCGTTCGACGTACTGACGACAGCGGATCGACCCAGGAGGAACCATGACCGACACCCAGTACGCGACCTCAGCCGATGGCACCCGGATCGCCTATGAGACCACCGGGCGCGGCCCGTCGCTGGTCCTCGTGGACGGCGCGCTGTGCCAGCGCAGCATGGGCCCGGCGCGGGGGCTCGCCAAGCAGCTGGCCGACCGGTTCGCAGTCGTCGCCTACGACCGGCGTGGGCGGGGCGAGAGCGGAGCCGGTGAGACGGCGTACGACGTGCAGCGGGAGATCGAGGACCTGGCCGCGGTTCTTGCTGCGGTCGGAGGTCATGCCCATGTGTTCGGCTCGTCGTCCGGCGCGGCACTGGCTCTGGAAGCGGCCCGGCAGGGACTGCCGATTGACCGGCTCGCGCTCTACGAGGCACCGTTCATCCTCGACGACACCCACCCGGCGAACCCGATCGACCTGCCGCAGCAGCTGAAGACGATGGTTGACGCCGGGGACCGCGGCAAGGCGGTCAAGACCTTCATGCACGTTGTCGGAGCGCCTGCGCCGATGATCGCGATCATGCCGCTGATGCCGGTCTGGAAGAAGCTGACCGGCGTGGCGCACACGCTGTCCTACGACATGGCGTTCGTGGTGCCCTTCGAGCAGGGGCAGCCGCTGCCTGAGGGCCACTTCGCCGGCGTGTCGGCCACGACGCTGGCGATCGCGGGTGGCAAGAGCCCGACGTACATGAGGAACGCCCAGGCAGCCATCGCCGAGCAGCTGCCGAACGGCCGGCTGGTCAGCCTGCCGGGTCAGACCCACATGATTCGCGCGAAGGTGACCGGACCGGTGCTCGCCGAGCACTTCGCGGGCTGATCACTGGTTGGTCCCTGGTCGATGGTGGAGACCCGGGCTAGGTTCGGAGCATGGGTTCAGACCAGTTGCAGCCAGAGGACACGCTCGACGACCGCGGGGTGGATGACATCCTCGACGAAGGCATCTCGCCGCCCGAGAAGCTCCGCGGCTCGGACGCCAAGGGCGTGACCGCCCGCGGTGAGCTCGAGGGCGAGACGATCGACGAGCGCCTCGCCCAGGAGGAGCCGGAGGTCTGGGCAGAGTCCGAGGATGAGAACGCCGCCGACATCCTCGATGGCCCGGTCGGTGGCGAGGTCGGGACCGCCCGGACCGGCCGGCTGATGGCACCCGACGAGGGTTCCGGGGAGGACATCGACTCCGAGATGTACGCCGAGGACGAAGGTATCGACGGCGCCGGCGCGAGTGCCGAGGAAGCCGCGATGCACACGATCGAGGACTTCGAGGACTAGGCCCCTAGGGCAGCGGCTCCACCACGTCGTGGTCGCCGAGCGTCTTCGACAGGTGCGCAATCTGCTCGCGACCGTCACCGAGCAGGTGGTCGATCGCGGTGAGGCGTGCGGTGTAGTGGCCGACGGCGTACTCATCGGTCATCCCGATGCCACCATGCAGCTGGATCGCCTCCTTGCCGATATGACGACCGGCCTTGCTCACCTGCAGCTTCGCGCGCGCAGCGGCCTCGACCGCGTCGGCGCTTCGCGGATTGTCCTGGAGCACCATCGTTGCCCAGGTGACGATGCTGCGGGTCAGCTCGAGCGAGGTGTACATGTCGGCGGCACGGAAGGTCAGCGCCTGGAAGCGGTTCAGCGTCACGCCGAACTGCTTGCGCGTGGTGAGGTACGCCGTGGTCATCGTCAGCGCCACATCCATCGCGCCGAGCGCCTCGTGCGAGTACGCGATCTGCGCTGCCGCGATGACCGTGGCCAACGCCTCGGTCGCATCGACGCCGGCCTCGCCGAGGGGGGCTGCGGCCGTCTTGTCGAAGGCGATCCGGGCTGCCCGGCCACCGTCGATGGTGTCGTAGCCGGTGCGTTCCACGGTGGACGGATCGACGACGAACAGCCCGATGCCCGCGTCGGTCCGCGCCGAAACGATCAGCACGTCTGCCCTTGCCCCGTTGAGGACTGGCTCCTTCACCCCGGTCAGCGTCCAGCTGTCGCCGTCCTGCGAGGCGGTCACGCCACCGGCGGCGACGTTCCAGCGAGCGTGTGGTTCGGCGTACGCAAAGGCCGGCAGACTGGCACCGGACGCCACGGCGCCCAGGATCTCGGCACGCTGCTCGGCGGTGCCACAGGCGGCCACGAGTCCGCCGGCGAGCACGATCGCCTCGACGAACGGCTCCGGAGCGACCATCCGGCCGATCTCCTCGGCGACGATCGAGACCTCGACCGGTCCCGCGCCCATGCCGCCGTCCTCCTCGGAGAACGGCAGCCCGAGCAGCCCCATCTCGGCGAGCTTCTTCCACATGCCTTCGTCGAAGCCGGGGTCCTCGGCCACGACCGAGCGGCGCTGTTCTGCGTCATAGCCCTTCAGTAGCGCCCGTACGGCGCCACGGAGCGCGGTCTGCTCTTCGTCAAGAGTGAAGTCCATGTCGTCTCACAGTCCCAGGATCGTGCCGGCGATGATCTGACGCTGGATCTCGTTGGATCCACCGTAGATCGACGCCTTGCGGAGGTTGAGGTACGTCGGTGTGGCCAGCCGCGCCCATTCGGGGACGTCGGACTCGTCGGTCGCGCCGGAGGCCAGCGAGAGTGGACCGCCGAGGTCGACGATCAGCTCGGAGACCGCCTGCTGGAGCTCGGTGCCCTTGAGCTTGAGGACGGAGGAAGCCGGGTGCGGCTTGCCATCGGCGGAGTTCGCGACCACCCGGAGCGCGGTCAGCTCGAGGGCGAGGAGCTCGTTCTCGAGCTCGACGATGTGCGCCGCAATCAGTGGATCGTCGAGCTGGCCGGTCGAGCGGGCGATGTCCTTGGCCGTTGCCAGGTTGCGCTTGGTCGACCCGACCGGCGCGACCCCGACGCGCTCGTTGCCGAGCAGGAACTTCGCGTAGTTCCAGCCCTTGTTGACCTCACCGACGAGGTTCTCGCCGGGCACCCGGACGTCCTCGAAGAAGACCTCGTTGACCTCATAGCCACCGTCGATGAGCTTGATCGGCCGCAGCGTGACACCGGGGGAGTCCATCGGGAAGAGCAGGAACGAGATGCCAGCCTGCTTCTTCTCGGCCTCGGGATCGGTGCGCACCAGGCAGAAGATCCAGTCCGCGAACTGCCCGAGGGTGGTCCAGGTCTTCTGTCCGTTGACGATCCAGTCGTCGCCGTCGCGGACGGCCGTCGTACGCAGGGACGCGAGGTCGGAGCCCGCGTCCGGCTCCGAGAATCCCTGGCACCACCAGATGTCGAGGTTCGCGGTCGGCGGCAGGAATTTCTCCTTGACCTCCTGCGACCCGAAGTTGGCGATCACCGGCCCGACCATCGAGGCGTTGAAGGCCAGCGGGATCGGCACCGATGCCAGCTGCATCTCCTCGTGCCAGATGTGTCGCTGCAGAGGAGTCCAGTCGCGCCCACCCCACTCGACCGGCCAGTTCGGTACCGCGAGCCCCGCCTTGTTCATGATCCGCATCGTCTCGACGATGCCGTCCTTGCCGACATGCCGGCCGGCGGCGACCGTGTCGCGGATCTCCTGCGGGATCTGGGTGGTGAAGAAAGTCCGCATCTCCTCGCGGAATGCGGACTCCTCTTCGGTGAGATGCAGCTTCATGCAGGCTCCTGGAGTGGGCAGCGGCCGTGAGGTGTCAGTCCTCGCCACGCTACCGGGTCGAGACACCACTACCCCTGAACTGGAACACGTTCTAGTATCGGCGGATGAGTTCACCCCTCCGCGTGATCCAGTGGACGACGGGCAACATCGGTACCCGGTCCCTGCACGCCATCATCGGCAGATCCGACATGGAGCTCGTCGGTGTCTACGCGCACGCAGCCGACAAGGTGGGGGTCGACGCGGCAACGCTCGCCGGCTGGCCGACGCCGACGGGCATCGTCGCGACCAACGACATCGACGCGCTGATCGCGCTCAAGCCCGATGCCTGCGTCTACAACCCACTCTGGTCGAGCACCGACGAGCTCTGCCGGCTTCTCGAGGCGGGCATCAATGTCTGTACGTCGGCCGGCTGGATCACGGGCGGCAAGCTGCCGGCCGAGGAGCGCGAGCGCGTCGAGAAGGCTTGCCAGCAAGGGAAATCGTCGATCTTCGGCTCGGGCGCCCACCCGGGGATGACCAACCTGATCGGCATCGTCACGACGGCCGCCTGCGAGCGCGTGGACCGGGTCACGATCACCGAGTCGGTCGACTGCTCGACGTATGAGTCCAAGGAGACCCAAGAGGCGATGGGCTTCGCCCAGGACCCCGCTACGCCAGGCCTGGCCGACGCCGTACGCCGGGAGAGCGAGGTCTTCGCCGAGTCCGCCGCGATGATGGCCGACGCACTCGGGATCACCCTCGACAAGCTCACCTTCGACGCGACGTTCACGGCCGCACACGGCGACAGCGACCTCGGCTTCATGACGATCCCGAAGGGCACGGTCGGTGCAGTAGAGGGCTATCACCGTGGCTGGGTCGGGGACCGCGCGGTCGTCAACGTCGGCTTCCGCTGGACGATGGGCGACCAGATCGACCCGCCGTTCAAGCTCGCGCACGGCCACGTGATCTCCATCGAGGGCCGGCCCAACATGCGCACGCTGGTCCGGGTCCTTCCCGGCGAGGACTGGGACGAGCCCGGCTACATGGGCCTCGGGATGATCTACACCGCCATGCCCGTACTCAACGCCGTACCCGTCGTGGTCGCGGCCGAGCCCGGGATCGTCACCTTCAACGAACTGCCCCTCATCACCGGGCGACCCGACTCCAGGAATGAGGCCTGATGCGCCACGGACTCGTGCTCTTCACCAGCGATCGGGGCATCACGCCCACCGGCGCCGCAAAGGCAGGGGAGTACCTCGGCTTCGACACGTTCTACGTGCCTGAGCACACCCACATCCCGGTCCGCCGCGATGCCGCCCACCCGACCACCGGTGACTCGTCGCTGCCCGACGACCGGTACCTGCGCACGCTGGATCCGTGGGTGACGCTTGCGGCCATCGCCGCCGTGACCTCGAAGATCCGGCTGGCCACCGCCGTCGCGCTTCCGGTCGAGTCCGACTGCATCACGCTCGCCAAGACGATCGCGACCCTCGACCATCTCTCCGGTGGGCGCGTCACGCTCGGCGCCGGCTTCGGCTGGAACACCGACGAGCTCGGCGACCACGGCGTACCCCCGTCCATGCGGCGGACCGTGCTGCGCGAGTACCTCGAGGCCATGGAAGCCCTCTGGACCCAGGAGGAGGCGGCCTATGACGGTGACTACGTCTCCTTCGGGCCGAGCTGGGCCTACCCGAAGCCCGCCCAGGCGCACATCCCGGTGATCATCGGCGCAGGCGGCACCGAGAAGACGTTCAACTGGATCGTGAAGTCGGCCGACGGCTGGCTGACCACGCCGTACGAGACCGAGATCGACGACCAGGTCGCGCAGCTCCAGAAGCTCTGGCACGAAGCCGGTCGCGACGGCGAACCAGAGGTGGTCGCGCTCGGCGGCAAGCCCGATCCCGCCCGCATCGAGCACCTCGAGCGCATCGGCGTCACCGAATGCGTCTACGGCCTGCCCGACAAGCCCGAGCAAGAGGTCCTCGCCTACCTCGAGCGCCTCGCCGGCAAGCTCGGCCTGCGCTAGCTGGACCAGTTGGACGTGCACAACCAGCTCGAGGGCGTTCACGGCGCCCGCCTTCGTGGCCGCTTGTGCACGTTGAAATGATCCTGTGGATGCTGCGTTCGGGGGTCCGGGCCGGGCACCAATGACGCATGGAAGTCACCGAAGCGCTCGGCCGTCTGGGTGGAGTCGCGTCTGCTCGTGAGTTGGCTGGTCTGGTCCCGCGGGGCCGACTGCGCCGAGCGGTGCGCCGGGGCGAGGTCATCCGGGACACCCAAGGTAGGTACGCCCTGCCCACCGCCTCCGAAGCGCTGCGTGCGGCGAATCGTCTCACGGGTGTCGTGTCGCACCTGAGTGCGGCGGCTCACTGGGGTTGGCAGCTGAAGTGGCAGCCCGAAGCGCCGTGTGTGATCGTGCCGCGCAATCGCAAGGTCGACGCGGATCGCCGGGATGGGGTCGACCTGCGCTGGCGGAATCTGCGAGCTGGTGATCTGGTCGGGCCGGTGACCTCGCCGCTACGGACGGTCCTTGACTGCGCGTTGACGCTGCCGTTCGACGAGGCGCTCGCCGTTGCGGACTCCGCGCTGCGGCACGAGGCGGTCACGGGCAACGACCTGGTCCGGGTCGCCGCTGCGCTCGCCGGGCCGGGTAGCGCGTGCGCGCGGAGGGTGGCGCTGGCCGCTGACTCCCGCGCGGCCAACCCGTTCGAGTCCGTTCTCCGAGCGATTGCCCTCGATGTCCGCGGACTCGACGTCGAACCCCAGCGCTCAGTGGCGCTCGGTTGGCAGGTCGTCCAGCCCGACCTTGTCGACGTAGGACGTCGGCTGGTGATCGAGGCGGACTCGTTTGAGTTCCATGGCAAGCGAGGCGCGCTTGTTCAGGACTGCGAGCGCTACAACAAGCTCACGCTCGGCGACTGGAGGATCTTGCGGTTCTCCTGGGAGCACGTGATGTTGCGCCCCGACTACGTGCGCGAATGCCTTGACCAAGCGGTTTCCGGCCCGCTGACCATCTGAACGTGCAGAAGAGCGCGACCTCAGGCCCAACCGGGCGCAGAGTGGGGGGCCTGTGCACGTCCAACCGGCGTTTGGGTCAGAGCAGGTTGGCGCGGATCGTGAACTTGTCGCTGTCGTAGACCGCCCGGCCGGCGCAGGAGTACACGTAGTTCGGGTCGGTGCCGCAGCTGGTCATCGTCGGGCTGCTGTTGGTCAGTACGACGGCGACGGCACGCACCTGCTTCGGCGGGAACGCGACGGTCGCGGTGCCGTTGCCGGCGGAGTTCAGGTTGATCTTCCAGATCTCGACCTTGCCGTTGCCACGGCGTACCTGAATGGTTGCGGCTGTCCCGAGGGTGAGGCCGGGGCCGTTCACGGTGATCCGGAGCTTCGCCCGCGAGGTGAGGCCCTTGCTCGGGAAGATCCGCATCGACGCGTTGCTCAGGTGCCGCAGCGTCACCGTCTTCAGGCCGGAGGCGCGGTGCGACTTGGTCAGGGTGACCTGCTGCCACCACTTCACCGCCGGGTAGAGCGCGCGCTCCTGGTAGCTGTTGCCCGGGAGGGTGTTCCAGGCGCCGAAGTTCGCGAAGTAGGTGGTCCAGGACAGGCCACGTGCCGCCAGGACGGCGCGGACGGCCTGGGTCGAGAACCGGCTGCCGTCGGCCGCCGTCCAGATGTCGCGGATGATGTTGTTGTCGTGCGTCTTCTCCGACAGGAACTTCCAGAACAGGAACGCGCCGTACCTCTCGAACTCACCGGCGTAGTCGACCGGAACCCGCGGCTCGCCGATCGCGCTGAACGGGGCGTACTGCAAGTAGTCGTTGATGGAGTCGTAGACCTGGTCCTCCATCCAGACCGCGGTGCCCTCCATGAACCAGGTGTCCTCGGTGAAGTCGTAGCTGAACTGGACCGCGTGGAAGAACTCGTGCGCGGCAGTGACGTCGAGGGAGTTGACCGGTAGTGCCCCGCCGAACTGGCCGGACCGGAAGTCGTTGTCGAGCACGCAGTACGCCGACTGGTGGATGCCCGGCGCAAGGGTCGGGTCGGTGGAGCAGTAGCCGTAGTAACCCTCCGCACCGACGTCCGCGAGGTAGACGTCGAGCCTGCCGTCGCCACCCTTCGAGCCATCGCTGAGCGGTTTGCGGAAGCCCATCTGACCCGCCCCCGTGCCCGTCTCGGTCGTGTAGACGTGCTCCATGGTGTTCAGCGTCAGCGTCACCTGGGCGGGCGTCGCGGCATCTGCCGTGCTGGTGACGTAGTGGACGCAGACATCGGGACCGCACACCGGAGTTGCTTCGGGTACGGAGTAGCCGTCGCCGTACTGGTCGGCGGCCCCGTCCGTCGGTCGCGCCAGAATCCGGGCTGCCGTCGTGTGGTCGTCGCCGGTCAGTGTCGGGAGAGCGCGAGAGAGGTCGCGCAGCACCATCGTGACGTCGGTGTCGTGGCGAGCGGTGACTTCCCGGGCGCTCGTCGGGTTGGTCCAGAGTGCCTTGGCCCGAGACAGCGCGTTTGCCGCGGCGGACTTGCTCATCGGCTGCACGAGCGGTTGCGGCGGTTGCTTGTCGGCATGGGCTGCGCCGGCAACGCTCAGCGGAGCGACGAGAGCAACGGCAACGGTCAGGACGGCGAGGGTACGAGATCGCAGCAGCACGCGAGGAGCATAGGTGTACATCCTGTGAGCGGCGGACCGCATCCGGGTTCGGGTAGGTTCACGGCCAATGTCGATCTCGTTGATCACTCCTGATCCCGAAGCCGATGCGCTGCGTCGCAGCCGGCTCAGGAGGATGCGCACGCTCGCGGTCTCGTTGCTGGTGCTGGCAGCGGTCGTCTACCTGCTGACGCTCGGCGATCACGGGTTCCTCGGCTATGTCAACGCCGGCGCCGAGGCCAGCATGGTGGGTGCGATCGCGGACTGGTTCGCGGTGACCGCGCTGTTCAAGCATCCACTCGGACTACCCATCCCGCACACGGCGCTGATCCCCAACCGCAAGGACGAGTTCGGCAAGAGCCTCGAGGACTTCTTTGCCGAGAACTTCCTGCAGGAGGAGGTGATTCGCGAACGCATCAAGGACGCGAACGTCAGCAGCCGGGTCGGCGTCTGGCTCAGCGAGCCGGACAACGCCGCAAAGGTCGTCGCCGAGGCCTCGACGCTGCTCAGCCTCGGGCTGCGTCGGATCCGCGACGAGGACGTGTCGGCACTGGTGACCGAGGTGCTGCTGCCTCGACTGATCCAGGAGCCCATCGCACCGGTCGCAGGGAGCTTGCTCACCGGGATCCTCGAGGACAACGCGCATCATGGTGTCGTTGACCTGGTCCTCGAAGAGGGTCACCGCTGGCTGGTGCACAACCAGGACACCTTCACCGAGGTGCTCGGCGAGCGTGCGCCGTGGTGGGCGCCCCAGCGGCTCAACGAGCGGGTGACCGAGCGGATCCACCTCGAGGCGATCAGGTGGATCGCCGACATCCGTGCCGACCCGCAGCATCATGCCCGCGAGGCATTGGACAGCCTGCTCGCCCAGCTGGCCGAGGACCTGCTGAGCAACCCCGAGACCATGGAGAGAGCCGAACGGTTCAAGACCCGGATGCTCGAGACGCCGGAGCTCGTCTCGGCGGGGATGGCGGTCTGGGATGCCCTCCGCACGGCCCTCGTCGACTCGCTGGCCGATGAGGTCGGCCCGTTGCGTGAGCGAGCCGTCGGCGAGCTGGTGAAGTTCGCCCAGCGCCTCGGCTCGGACGACGCGCTCCGCGAGCGGATCGACGCCGGGGGAGCCGACCTCGCCGTGTTCGCCGTACGTCGCTATGGCGGTGAGCTCACCGCGATCATCACCAGCACGATCGAACGCTGGGACGGCCGCGAGGCGGCTCGCAAGATCGAGCTGCACGTCGGACCCGACCTGCAGTTCATCCGGATCAACGGCACGATCGTCGGTGGGCTGGTCGGCCTGCTGATCCACGCGGTGAGTCAGGTGCTGAACTGATGAGGTTGCGCAGGAAACCGAACCCCCCGGTCCGCGAGGTGCCCATCAAGGAGGACACCATCCGCCTCGGGCAGTTCCTCAAGCTCGCCAACCTGATCGACAGCGGCAGCGAGGCCAAGCCACTGGTCCAGGACGGGCAGGTGCTGGTCAACGGCGAGGTGGACACCCGCCGCGGGCGCCAGCTGGTGCCCGGCGACGAGGTCACCCTGCGTGGGGAGACCGTCCGGGTGACGTCTGGAGACGCCACCGACGACGGCCTGCCCTGGTAGCTACCTGACGGCGAGCAGGTCCACGACGAAGATCAGCGTCTCGCCGGGCTTGATCGCGCCACCGGCACCGCGGTCGCCGTACCCGAGGTGGGGCGGGATGACCAGCTTGCGACGGCCGCCGACCTTCATGCCCTGGACGCCCTGGTCCCAGCCGGAGATGACCTGGCCGACGCCGAGGCGGAAGTCGAGCGGGTTGCCGCGGTTGTACGACGCGTCGAACTCTTCGCCGGTCGAGTGGGCAACCCCGACGTAGTGGACCGAAACGGTCTTGCCGGCGGTCGCCTCGTCGCCGTCGCCCTCGGTGAGGTCGGTGACCTCGAGCTCGGTCGGCGGCGGCGAATCGGGGAAATCGATCTCGGGCTTGTCAGCCATGAGGTTCCTCTTTCGGATGGTGGTTTCGGCAGGCTCGACCACCGATCATGTCAGGTCTGGTGGACGTAGCTGTCGAGCTGGTCGCGCTCGAACTCGACCTGGTCGATGTGGCTCTTCACCACGTCACCGATGCTGACGACGCCGACGAGCTGGCCATCCTTGACCACTGGCACGTGGCGGATCCGGTTGTCGGTCATCACCGACCGCATCGTGTCCAGGGAGTCGTCCGGCGAGCAGGTGTGCACCACAGCCGTCATGATCTGCGAGACCGGCGCGCCGAGCACGGCGTCGTCGCCGTTGAGCTTGCGCACGATGTCGCGCTCGCTGACGATCCCGTCGACGGAGCTGCCGTCGCCGCTCACGATCACCGCGCCGATGTTGTGCTCGGCGAGAACGCCGAGCAGATCACGCACCGTGGCGTCCGGCCCGATCGTGATGACCGACTGGCTTGGCTTTGCGCTGAGGACTTCGCTGATCTTCATGGCCGGCCCCTCGAGGTCGATTGCTGACTGAATCCCCACGCTAGTGGTGGGTGCCCGGAAGTGACAGGCCTGAAACGCCCGTCTCAGCCAATTCCGGGATCAGTAGGACCCGTCGCCGTCCGGATAGTCGTCTTCGCTGTCGTTTGCGGGGACCGCACTCGGACGCCGGTGGGCGCTCAGGTCGTGTACCGAGCCGCCGCCCGATGGCTGCTCGTCATCGGGGAGGGCGCCGAGGAAGGCGAGCGCCTGGTCGTGCAGCTTGCCGTTGGTGGCCAGCGCGTTGCCGCCCCCCGGCCCGGGCTCGCCCTCGAGCGAGGTGAAGATCCCGCCAGCCTCGCGGACGATCACGTCGAGTGCGGCCATGTCGTAGAGCTCGAGCGTCGGCTCCGCGGCGATGTCGACGGCTCCTTCCGCGACCAGCATGTAGGACCAGAAGTCGCCGTACGCCCGCGTGCGCCAGCAGCGGCGCGACAGCGCGAGGAAGTCATCGAGGCGCTCGCGCTCGTCCCAACCGCCGAGCGAGGAGTAGGACAGCGAGGCGTCCTCGATGCGCGAGACGTCCGAGACCTGGCACTGGGTGGCGCGCATCAGCGACTTGCCCGTCCAGGCGTTGCCACCCTTGGACGCCCACCAGCGGCGGTTGAGCTGGGGCGCGGAGACGACGCCGACGACGACCTCGTCGTCGACCATCAGGCTGATCAGCGTCGCCCAGACCGGGACTCCGCGGACGAAGTTCTTGGTGCCGTCGATCGGGTCGACCACCCAGCGTCGCTGGCTGTGGCCGGTGGAGCCACCTTCCTCGCCGAGTACGGCGTCGCGTGGCCGGGCCCGTCCCAGCGTGCGGCGGATTCCGTCCTCGACGGCCTTGTCGGCATCTGTCACCGGGGTCAGGTCGGGCTTGGTCATCACGTGCAGGTCGATCGCCTTGAAACGCGTGGTGGTGAGCGAGTCGGCGTCGTCGGCGAGCACGTGCGCGAGCCGGAGGTCGTCGGTGAAGTCAGAGGACATGTGCTCAGGTTATTCGCAGGTCGCTCCGGGGATACTCCCACCATGACTCTCAACGGGATTCCGCTCCACCCTCTGGTCGTCCACGCCGCAGTCGTGTTCGCCCCGATGGCGGCGCTCTCGGCGATCCTGTTCGCGGTCGTTCCGCGGTGGCGGTGGGCACTACGGTGGCCGACTCTGGTGCTGGCGATCGCCGCTGCCGGCAGCGTGCAGTTCGCAGCGATGACGGGTGGCAGCCTCAAGCACCAGCTCGGGCTGCAAGGAACGCTGATCCACAACCACGAGATGTGGGCCGGTCGGCTGCAGTTCGTGTCGTGGGTGCTGGCCGCGGTCGTCGTGGCCGCCTGGTGGGTGTTTCCCGTCGTGACGCCGGTCGACGGCCGGTCGAACCGCGCGTCGCGCCTCTCAGTGCTGGTGAAGCCGTTGATCGTGTCGCTGCCGGTTCTCGCCGCCGTGGCGCTGGTCCTCGTCTACCTGACCGGTGATGCCGGCGCCAAGGCCGTCTGGGCGGCGAACGCTCAGTAGTCGGTGCTCTCGCGGCTCGCGAGCAGCCGCCGGAACGACACCACCCGGTCGACCAGCCCGGGAGGCGCATTGTCGAGCCCGCACTCGGGCTCGCCGTCGCCATGGGTGCAGCCGCGCGGGCATTCGAGGGTCAGCTCGGCGAGGTCGTCGAAGGCCTCGATCAGCTTGTTCGGATCGACGTGCGCCAGCCCGAAGGACCGGATGCCGGGGGTGTCCACGATCCAGCCGCCGCCGGGCAGCGGAAGCATCAGCGCACTGACGGAGGTGTGCCGACCACGGCCGGTGACCGTGTTGACGACCCCGATCTCGCGGTTGGCATCGGGGACGAGCGCGTTCACCAGCGTGGACTTGCCGACGCCGCTGTGGCCGAGCAGCACGCTGGTCCTGTCAGCCAGAAGGTCTCGCAGCTCTTCGATGTTCGCGCCGCGCTCGGTGACGATGTACGGCACCCCGAGCGGTCGGTAGATCGACAGCAGCGTCTCGGGGTCGGCCAGGTCGGCTTTCGTCAAGCACAGCAGGGGATCCATGCCTGCGTCGTACGCCGCGACGAGGGCCCGGTCGATCAGCCGCGGCCGTGGCTCGGGGTCGGCCAGGGCCGTGACGACGACAAGCTGCTGGGCGTTGGCGACGATCACGCGCTCGACCGGGTCATCGTCGTCCGCCGTACGCCGTAGCACGGTCTCGCGCTCGTCGACGCGGACGATCCGGGCGAGCGATCCGTCGTCACCCGACGAGTCACCGACCAGGCGCACCCGGTCCCCGACCACGACGCCCTTGCGGCCAAGGGGTCTGGACTTCATCGCGGTGACGATGCGCCCGTCGTCGGGCATCAGGCAGGTGTAGCGGCCACGGTCGACGGTGATGACCACGGCCGGAACGGCGTCGAGATGGGCCGGGCGGTCCTTCGTCCTGGGGCGGGTACGCCGACGCGGCCGTTCGTAGCTCTCCGGGTCGTTCTCGTCGTACCGGTTGGTCATCCGAAGAGCCCCGACCACACCTCGGCGAAGCCGGGATAGGTCTTCGAGGTGGTCGCGACGTTCTCGACGAGCACGCCGTCGATCGCTGCGCCCACGATCACCCCGGCATGGGCCATCCGGTGGTCGGCATAGGTGTGGAAGACGCCGCCGTGAAGCGGTGCAGGCTTGAACGAGAGTCCATCGACATGCTCGGTGACGTCCGCGCCCAGACCCGACAGCTCGGTCGCGAGGGCGGCCAGCCGGTCGGTCTCATGGCCGCGGATGTGGGCGATCCCGCGCAGGTGCGACGGGGTGTCCGCGAGAGCGCACAGGGCCGCGATCGCCGGGGTCAGCTCGCCGAGATCGTGCAGGTCGATGTCGATCCCGCTGATCGTGCCCTCGCCGGAGACGGTCAGGCCGTCGGACCCGAGGGCGACGCTCGCGCCCATCCGCCGCAGGATGTCGCGGAGCTCGGCACCGGGCTGGGTCGTCTCGGCGGGCCAACCCGGGATCGTCATCGAGCCGCCGCTGGTGAGCGCAAGCATCAGGAACGGTGCCGCGTTGGAGAGATCGGGCTCGATCGTCACGTCGGTCGCGCGGATCGGGCCGGGGAGCACGTGCCACCGGTTCGGGTCGCTGTCGTCGACCTCCACGCCGTGTTCGCGCAGGCAGGCGACAGTCATTTCTATGTGAGGGAGCGACGGCACCGGCTTGCCGTCATGGCGTACGTCGACGCCGAGCTCGTAGCGAGGACCGGCGAGCAGCAACGCGGAGATGAACTGGCTCGAGGCGGACGCATCGATCACCACGGTCCCGCCCCGCACGGTGCCGGATCCCCTTACGGTGAAGGGCAAAGTGCCTTCGCCGTCGATGTTGACACCCAGGCCCCGGAGCGCGGTGAGCACTTCGGCCATCGGACGGGTCCGGGCGTGCTCGTCGCCGTCGAACCCGACGGCGCCCTTGCTCAGGGCAGCGACCGGTGGGACGAACCGCATCACCGTGCCGGCCAGTCCGCAGTCGATGTCGACGCCACCGGCGAACGCGCCAGGAGTCACGGTCCAGTCGATGCCGGTCGTGTCAACGGCCGAGCCGAGGCTCGTCAGCGCGGTCGCCATCAGTTCCGTGTCCCGCGACCGCAGCGCCCGGCGGACGACGGAGGGGCCGTCGGACAGCGCAGCCAGCACCAGCGCCCGGTTGGTCAGCGACTTCGATCCCGGCAGCTCGACCCTCGCGTGGACAGGGGTCCGCGCGACGGGGGCAGGCCAGGGATCGAGGGTCACCCCCGAAGGTTACCGGCGTGAACTCGTGCCTCGAGGCGAGCGGTCCTGCGCAGGTGCCGAGCCTGCTTCTGTACGTCGGAAGCAGCACGCCGCGCCCGCCAGGCCACCCCGGGCTTGCCGTCGGTGTCGACGCTGGCGAGCAGCAGTCCGCCGAGCATGGAGATGTTCTTGAAGAAGTGCACCTTCTGGTTGGCCCGGGCCGACCGGTCGGTCTCCTCCCAGAACCGGTGACCAGCGAGCGTCGTCGGCACGAGTGTGACCGCGAGCAGGCTGCTCGACAGCCGCGGAGCACGGCCGCTGGCGAGACCGGCCGCACCGAGCAGCTGAAGGGCCGCATTGAGCCGGACCAGCAGCTTCGGGTCGGTCGGCACGGGCGCACCGGGGGCAACCCGCTGGGTCAGCGCAGTTAACCGGTCGGTCACCGGCCGGGCCCGCTCCGCAGCACCGGAGGCATTCTTGAGGGCGTTGACGCTGCCAACGAAGAACATCGACGCAAGCATCGGGCGGGCGATGGTTCTGGTCACGGTCATGACCTACTCATACCCGCTCAGTGGTGAACAAACCTCGCAGAGCCGAGACTCAGCCGAGTCCGCTGACCGTCACCGACGTCGAGTTGTTGCCGTTGTTCGGGTCGTCGTACCCATTGGCCGAGCTGACGTTGAAGCTGACCGTCGACTTGGCGAGCAGGTTGATGGTGAACCTGATCGTCCCGGTGTTCGGTCCGACCGTGCAGTCGTAGCCGCTGCCGGCACGTTGACAGGCCGAGCTGGACGCCGCGGAGAACGATCCGCTGCTGGCCCGGACGTGCATCGTGACGGTCTTGCCGTCGGGAACGCCGGTCACGGTGGAGTTCACCCTGGCCGAGAGGAGCATGCCGGACGCCGAGGCGCCGACCGCGACGTCAGCCGTCGGCGGGGGCGGCGGAGCGCTGGTCGGGTCACTGGGCTTCGTGGTGGGGTCGTTCGTGGGTGTGCTGGCCGGGTGGCCCGTCGTGGGATGCGAGGACGGAGAGTGTGCCGGCTTGTGGGTCGGGCTCGGCGTCGACGTCGGGCCGAGGATCGGAACGGTCGTCGCCGTGCCGACGAGCAGCGGCGGCAGCGTCGTCGTGTCGGTCGGATCCGTGGTTGCCGTGTCGGTCGGCTTACCCGTTGTGGTCGTGGGTGTCGCGTCAGGCGTGCCGGGGTCCACGTCGCTGGGGTCCGGGTCGGCCGTGGCCGTCGGCGTGCTCAGCGAGGCGTTCACATCGGATCCAGCGAACTTCTCGTTGTTGTGCTGGGTGATCAGCATCCCGCCGGCCACCGCTCCGGCGACGGCTGCTGCCGCGCCGAAGGCGATCGCTGCCTGGGCGTGGGCGCCGAGGAAGTCCCTCGTGCGGCCGAAGGCCAGCGCGATTCCACCGGTGCCAGCGGCGGCGGTGCCGCCCGCAGCCGCGGTGCCCGTGACGGCCGTGGTGCCGAGGTAGCCAGCGGCGGCAACGCCGAGCACCAGAGGTGCAATCAGCACGCCGAGCTCGGAGTTGACCTCGGTGAGCTCGAGGTAGATCGCAGTGCACTTGGCACACCCGTTGAGGTGGTCATCGACCTTGGCGGCGTCACGCTTCGACAACCCGCTGCGGACGTACCCGCCGAGGTGGTCGTGCGTCCAGCGGCAGTCCTCGTCGACCAGGTCACTGGTGTGCATGTTGAGGAAGGCTTCCCGAAGGCCTTCGCGGGCCCGGTAGCCGAGCGCGGACACCGAGTTGGCGCTCATCCCGAGCAGCGGCGCGATCTCGGCCGGCTTCTGCTGCTCGACCTCGAGGTGCCACAGCACCAGCTGCCAGCGCTCGGGCAGTGACGCGAACGCCCTGCCGGCGGCGCCGTCCTCGAAGCCGGAGACGGCGGTGTCGTGGAACGGGACACCGGGGTCGAGCGGCGTCAGGTCGTCGGTCGGCCTGGTCCGGTTCGTCGCGCGGATCTTGTCGATGTGCAGACGGCGTACGGCGGTGAGCAGGTAGGCACGGAACGCGATGTCCGGGCCGCCCCCGTCGAGAAGCACGTTGAGCACCTTCACGAACGATTCGGAGACGAGATCGTCGGCATCCGAGCCGGGCATCAGCTGCTGCGCGAGGCGGTTGGCGGCATCGACGTGCCGGGAGAAGAGCGTCCCGTAGGCAGCGACGTCCCCACCGCGGACGCTCGAGATCAGTTCGGCGTCGTTGGGGCCTGGGTCAAGGTCTTGTTCATTCATGTCATCTGGAGTAACGCGCCTGAGGGCAGTAGGTGACGCCACTGTACGTGTGAGTCTGCCGACGTCCGAAATCGAGGACGCGTCAGATTCCTGGTCATTTCCGCGTCATGGACCTGCCGTTGCCCCGTTTCAATTGCGCAGGTCGCGCTGGGGAGGGCGTACGAACCAGAGAGGAGTCGGACATGGGGATCTTCGTGCCATCGATGCGCAAGCAGCCCGTGCCCGGCGCCGAACCGGTGACCGAGCGGAGCCGGGAGCTGTCCGAGAACGTGCGGCGAGGTTTGCCTGCGCGCTTCGAAGCGGTGGGGGAGGCGCTTGCCTCGGGAGTCGGGATGCGCGCGGCGTGTGCGGAGGTGGGCCGGAAAACGGCTCGTGACGGTGCCGACCTGGGTGCGGCGCTGCGCGGGCTTCGGTCCACCTACGCGCTTGTGGTCGGTCGGGAGCCCGACTACCACGCTGCAGTCTCGCTCAGCGTGGCCTGGGGGGAAGCGACGCTGGCGTACGTGCACCAGCTCTCGTGTGAGGACCCGTTGACCGGCCTGGCGAGCACGGCCCATGTGCGCGCCCGGTTGGCGGAGATCTACCGGGGAGCAGAACAGACCGGAAGGACCGTCGCCCACGCAGTCGTGGTCGTCGACCTGCCACTGCCAGCCACAGGGGAGCTGGCGGACCGGTTCGGAGATGCGCTCTGGATGGTCAAGCTGACCGAGACCGTGCGGGCGGTCTTTTCCGGCAACGAGACGATCGGCAGGGTCGGCGGGTCGCGGCTCGCCGTGCTGGTGGACAGGTCCGACGTACTCGGTCATCGAGTGGGCCTGCTCCGCGAGCTGATCGAGGGGCTCGATCCCCGCGGACAAGCCGTCCGGGTCTGGATCGAGGGTCTGCCGGCGAGCAACGACGCAGCGGTGTCATTGCTCGACGAGCTGACAAGAGGCTAGGGCTGTACCGCGGCCCCGGGGGTGTCGCGGTCCAGTTCCTCTCTTCTCCTTGCGCATGGGCCTTAACGTTGCGCTCATGTGCGGTCGCTATGCGTCGAGTCTCGAGCCCGAGGACCTGGTCGGGGCCTTCGAGATCCGCAGTTCCGAGGCGCCGAGACTCGAGGCGGACTACAACGTCGCGCCCACCAAAGAGGTGTACGCCGTCCTGGAACGAGCTGCGCGGTCCTCCGGAGACCCGACCGGGCCAGCCGAGCGCCAGCTCCGGGTGCTCACGTGGGGCCTGGTGCCGTTCTGGGCGAAGGACTTCTCGATCGGCAGCCGGATGATCAACGCCCGGATGGAGACCGTCGCGGAGAAACCGGCGTTCCGCCGGGCGTTCGAGAAGCGTCGGTGCGTGCTCCCGGCGGACGGCTACTACGAGTGGTACCCGACGGCGGAGAAGACCAAGGCAGGAAAACCGAAGAAGCAGCCGTACTTCATCCGTCCCAAGGACGGCGGCATCCTGGCGATGGCCGGGCTTTACGAGATCTGGCGAGATCCTGCTCGCGCCGAGGACGATCCGGAGCGGTTCAGCTGGACCTGCACGGTGCTCACCACGACGGCCGAGGACTCGCTCGGCCACATCCACGACCGGATGCCGTTGATGCTCTCGCCCGAGCGGTACGCCGAATGGCTCGACCCGACCGTGCACCGCAGCGACCTGGTGGACCTGCTCGAGCCGGCGGCTCCAGGATTGCTCGAGGCCTACCCGGTCGCGCCGCTGGTTTCCAATGTGAAGAACAATGGGCCAGAGCTGATCGAGCCCCTGCCGCTCTCCGAAGTGGAGTCCTGATGCCCGACGAACGCCTGGTCGCCACCCCGCACGGCGAGGCCCGGGTCGTCGTACGTCGGGCAAAGCGGCCGATCGCAACCCTCGTGCTCACGCATGGAGCCGGCGGCGGCATCGACGCTCCGGACCTCCTCACGCTGGCCCGCACGCTGCCCCAGCAGGACATCTCGGTCACGCTCGTGGAGATGCCCTGGCGGGTCGCCGGCAAGAAGGTTGCGCCTCGTCCGGCAGTGCTCGACGAGTGCTATCGGGCGGCCCTCGACGACATGCGAATGCGAACCCGACTGGTCATCGGCGGCCGCAGCGCAGGGGCCAGATCGGCGGCCCGGATCGCCAGGTCTGCCGGTGCCAGCGGCGTGCTCGCGCTGTCCTTCCCGTTGCACCCGCCCGGCAAGCCGGAGCGTTCGCGGCTCGAGGAGCTCCAGCAGGCCCGGGTGCGCACCCTGGTGATCCAGGGGGAGAAGGACCCGTTCGGCACGCCTGAGGAGTTCCCGGAGGACACCAACATGGTCGTCGTTCCGGCCGGAGACCACTCCTTCAAGGTCGCGAAGAGCGCGCCCCTGAGCCAGGAGGACGCACTCGGAGTGATCCTCGAGGCGACGCTGGAGTGGATTGTTCGTGACATCGCGGGGAATCGAATTCGCTGACCACTTGTTCTTACGTCGTACCGATCCGACGAGAGCAACTGGAGGTTGCCGGTGCTTGCCACGCTGCCGCAACGACCCACGCTTGGGGATTCCTCGTTAGTCTGGGAGACGATGACCGACTCTTTTGACCCAGCCAGCACCGCCACTTCGATCGACGCCCCTGTGGACGTGGAGACGGAGACCGAAGCCGAGCGTCAGCTCCGCTTCGAACGCGACGCCATGCCGTTCCTGGACCAGCTCTACTCCGCGGCGATGCGGATGACCCGCAACCCGCAGGACGCCGAGGACCTGGTGCAGGAGACCTTTGCCAAGGCGTACGGCGCGTTCCACCAGTTCAAGCCCGGCACGAACCTGAAGGCGTGGCTCTACCGGATCCTGACGAACACCTTCATCAACACCTATCGCAAGAAGCAGCGCGAGCCGCAGCAGTCGATGGCCGAAGAGGTCGAGGACTGGCAGCTCGCACGCGCAGAGTCGCACTCCTCGGCCGGCCTCAAGTCCGCCGAGATGGAGGCGCTGGAGCACCTGCCCGACTCCGATGTGAAGGACGCACTCCAGAAGCTCCCGGAGGACTTCCGGATGGCCGTCTACCTCGCCGATGTCGAGGGATTCCCCTACAAGGAGATCGCCGAGATCATGGAAACTCCTATCGGCACGGTGATGTCGCGGCTGCACCGCGGCCGCCGTCAGCTGCGCGAGATGCTGTCCGACTACGTGCGTGACAACGACCTGCTTCGTTCCGGGGCCTCGTCCGGTGGGAAGTCATGAGCTGCGGATCTGACGCCGACAAGGTCGCTCCGGCGAGTCCTTCGGCGAGTCATCGTCACTCCAAGGACTGTTCCGAGGTCCTCGACCGGGTGTTCTTCTTCCTCGACAACGAGCTTGACCAGGCCGACTGCTCCGAGATCCAACAGCACCTCGACGAGTGCGGTCCGTGCCTGGCGAAGTACGACCTCGAGCGCACCGTGAAGAGCCTCGTCGCACGGTCGTGTTCCGAGGTCGCGCCGGACGCACTCCGGCAGAAGGTGCTGCTCCGGATCCACCAGGTGCGGATCACCATCACCGACCAGTAAATCGGCCCGATTCGTGCTCAGGCCGAGTTCCTGAGAAGATGTACGTCGCTCTGCCGGTGGAACGAGCCGCGGAGGACGTCGTAGGAGGATCCATGGGCAAGACTGGACGCAAGCGTCGCGCGCGCAAGAAGAAAGCCGCCAACCACGGCAAGCGCCCCAACGCCTGAATCAGCGAAACAAATGAGCGCCAAGACCCTGTTTTCGACAGGTGCCTGGGGCTCTTTTGTTTGCTTTGATGAACGACATGGTCGACGTCGGCACAGCTGCCACCCAATCGTTCACGGTCACCACTGACGACACCGCGATCGCGGTCGGGTCGGGTAGCCTGCCCGTCCTCGGCACGCCGAGGCTGCTGGCCTGGTGTGAGGCCGTGACCTGTCAGGCCCTCGCGGACTCCCTCGGCAATGGCTCCACCAGCGTGGGCACCCGGATCTCGCTCGAGCACCTCGTGGCCTCGCCGGTCGGCGCGACCGTCTCCGTCACCGCCACCACGGCGTACGTCGATGGCCGGCTGGTCCGCTTTGCCGTGGCGGCCTCGCACGCCGACGGCAAGCTGGTCGGCTCGGGCGAGATCACCCGGGTGGTCGTCGACGCCGCGCGGTTCATGTCCAGGATCAGCTGACCGGCAGGGTTCGGGCTGGTTCAGCGGCCGGCGACGTCGGCCGAATCCACCGGACCCGCAAGCGCCAGGTAGAACGCCCACAGCAGCACGCCCGGCACGGGTGACCAGTCGTGCGCCTCGTCGCGCACGAACCCCAGCCGCTGGTAGATCTTGTGAGCCGCCGTCATCGTCGACATCGTGGACAGCCGGACGCCGGTGTGGCCGAGCTCGCGGGAGCGCTCGATGCACTTGTCGACGAGGTTCGACCCGATGCCGAGGCGGCGCGCGAGCGGACTGACCGCGAGCATCCTGAACTCGCCCTCACCGGGCTCGGCGATCTCGACGTAGGACGAACCGGTCGGGCAGAACGTCACCGAGCCGAGCAGCACACCGTTGTCCCCCAGCGCGATCCACAGCTCGGCTTCCCTGGCACGCCTGGTCGCGTCGCGGAGGCGCTCGACGTAGCCATCGGCCGGTGCGATGAAGTCACCGGCCAGATAGACGGTTGCGGTCTGCACACCGATCTCGTCCAGCAGCTTCGGGTCGGCAGTGTCGGGGTCGACGAGCTCGATACGCATCGGGGCCCTCAGATGCCGAACGTGTTCCGCGGGTACGCCGCGTTGACGTCGGTGATCACGTTGATCAGGTAGGGCACGTTCGCTGCGAAGGCGCGGTCGATCGCAGGCCCGATCTGAGCCGGGTCGGTGACCAGCTCGCCGGCTCCGCCGAGCGCCTTCACGACCTCGTCGTAGCGCGTCTGCGGCGCGAGATCCGCGGCAACGTCGTAGCCGTAGAGCATCTGCATCGGGCCTTTCTCCAGGCCCCAGGCGGAGTTGTTGCCCACGATCATCACGACCGGCAACTGGTGGCGGACCAGGGTGTCGACGTCCATCAGCGACATGCCGGCCGCGCCATCGCCGTACAACAGGACGACCTGGGCCGACGGCCGGTGCAGCCGAGCCGCGATGGCCGCGCCCAGACCGGCACCGAGGCAGCCGTAGGGACCGGGGTCGAGCCAGCCGCCGGGCTTCTTCGGCTCCACGAACTTGCCGGCGAAGGACACGAAGTCGCCGCCGTCGCCGATCACGATCGCGTCCTCGGCGAGCCGGGGGAGCAGCTCACCGTAGATCCGGGCCGGGTGGATCGGGTCGGCCGTTGCCGTCAGCAGCTCGTTGTCACGGGCCGTTGCCGCCTGCACGGTGTCCTGGAGCTGGCTCGTCCAGGCCGCCCAGTCGGGCTTGCGGACCAGCTGGCCGATGGCGCCGCGCAGCCCGTCAAGGGCGAGGGTGAGGTCCCCGCTGGCGTGGCCGGCGAGCTTGGCGTGACCAGAGACCTGACCCTCGGAGTCCGCGATGTGAACGACCAGGGCGGCGGGCGCACCGTCGGGGTTCTTGTCCGGGCCGCCGAAGACTCCGTAGCCGAGCCGGAAGTCGAGCGGGGTGCCGACGACGACCACGAGGTCGCTGCCGCCGAGCGCCGCACCGCGAGCCTTGGTGACGAGCAGCGGATGTCCACCGGGTACGACGCCGCGGCCCATCCCGTTCGTGATCGTCGGGATGCCGGTCTCCTCGACGAGGCGGAGCGCGGCCTCCTCGGCACCGTCGGCCCAGACATCCGTGCCGAGCACGAGCACCGGGCGGCTGGCGTTGCCGAGGAGCTCCGCGATGTCGGAGATCGCTTCGCTGTCCGGCTCGACCGGGGCCGCTGGGACGACGACCGGCCGGACCACCGCTGAGGTGTTGAAGAACTCGTCCATCGGGATGTCGAGGAAGACCGGTCCGCGGTGGGACGAGCCGGCGAGGGTGAACGCCTCGTGGACGCCGTCGGCGACCTCGGGTGCGGTGTGGATCGTGTGTGCCGCCTTGGCGACCGGCGCGATGATCGGCGGCTGGTCGAGCTCCTGCAGCGAGCCGCTGCCCCAGCGGTTGGCCGGCGCGCGCCCACCGATGACGACCAGCGGGGAACCGGAGAAGCTCGCCTGAGCGATCGCGCTGACACCGTTGGTGACACCGGGTCCGGCCGTCAGCACGGCGAGTCCGGGCTTGCGCGTCAGTTTGCCCATTGCCTCCGCAGCGAACGCGGCCGTCTGTTCGTGGCGGACGTCGAGGATCCGCATCTGCGGGTCGGCGGTCACTGCGCCGTCGTACATCGGGAAGACGTGGGCTCCCGACAGCGTGAACATCACCTCGATGCCGTGTTCGCGCGCGACAGCCACGGCATGCTGGCCGGAGTGCGCCTCGACGGCTTCGGTCGACGGAGTGGTCTCAGCAGAGGTTTCAGACGCCATGCAGGGAGGCTACTAGCGCGCGCCGGGTGTCAGTGCCTGTGCGGCGGCACGAAATACGCCGTGTTCGTGGCCCGCAGCTGGTCGATCAGCACGAGCAGCAGGTCGCTACGCACCTGCGGATGCTTGCTCCCGAGGCCGAGCTGAAGATGCAGGCTGCGCAGGTAGGACTGCACATTGCCGGACACCTCGAACGGGTTGCGGGTCTCGTTGCCGCCCTTGACCCTCGCCCCGGCCGCGACGCGCGCGACCCAGGGCTCAAGCACCTCGAGACCGAGTACGTCGCGCCGCAGGATGTGCATCGTGGCCCGCGCCAGCCGGTCGTCCTCGCCGCAGACGAAGAACTCTTCGGTTGGCAGCAGCAGCCGGTCCGCGATCACGTCGAGGATCACGGTCAGCTCCAGCCGACCGATCTGCGGGGACTGGGCAAGCGCGCCCATCGCATCCGCACCGTGGGCGACGGCGTGCGCCCAGCCCTTGTCGGCGACGAACCCCCGCAGGTCGTTCTCGCGCACCAGCCAGCCGGCGAGCCGGTCGCCCCAGCGGAGGATGACATTGGGCGCCACGAGAGCGGAGGCGGTGTCGCGTTCGATGCACTCGGCCACGATCAGCGAGGAGAAGCTGCGGCGGAAGACGCTGTCGGTGCCGTTCTCCCCGATACCGACGTCCAGACCGTCGCAGATGCCGTCGCCGAGGCCGGTCAGCAGGTCGTCGTACACCCCGTCGGCGACCCAGGTCGCCAGCGTCGGATAGGCGATGCCGTCGCGGACGTGGGGATCGGTGTCACCGAGCATCCGGGTCAGATCGGCCGTCATCTCGTCCAGTGGACGGGTGTCGGGGACCTTGAGTCCGTCGGCAACCACCTGCTCCCAGAACCCCGATGCCATGCCGCACATTGTCGCATCACCCATCACTAGGGTGGGCGCGTGCCGTCCCTACATGAGCTCGCCCGGGCCCACACCGACCTCGCTCCGGAGGACCTCGGCTGGATCTCGCTGCTGCTCGCCGACTGGCAGATCATCGCCGATCTGTCGTTTGCCGACCTGGTGCTCTGGTTGCCCGACCGGGACGGCTCGGGCTACTGGGCCGGCGCCCAGATGCGGCCTACGACGGGGCCGACCGCGCTCGTCGACGATGTCGTCGGCGAGTTCGTCCGGACCGGCCGGCGACGGCTGCTCGACGCAGCCTTCCTGAACGGCCGGATCGCCCGTGACGGAGATCCCGAGTGGCGCGACGACGTACCCGTGCGGGTGGAGGCGATTCCGGTGCGCCGGGGCGCCCGGGTGATCGCGGTCGTCGCCCGCAACACCAACCTTCAGGGCGTCCGTACGCCGAGCCGCCTCGAGCTCTCCTACCTGCAGACGGCCAGCGAGCTCACCCAGATGATCGCCAACGGGTTCTTTCCCTATCCCGGCCAGCGCTCCGACCACGCCGACTCACCGCGGGTCGGTGACGGGTTCATCCGGGTCGACTCCTCGGGCCGGGTCGCCTACGCCAGCCCCAATGCGCTGTCGGTCTACCGCAAGCTGGGGCTCCAGGGTGACCTCGCCGGGTTGAGCCTCGCCGACACCACGCGCGAGCTCATCCCGCCCCGGCAGCGCCCCGACGAGGAGACGATCAGCGCGGTCCTGGGTGGCCGGATGCCCCGCGACACCGAGCTCGGCAACAGTGGCGCGACCGTGATCATGCGCGCGATCCCGATGCGCCCGACCGGAGAGCTCACCGGGGGACTGATCCTGCTCCGCGACGTGACCGAGCTGCGCCGGCGTGATCGTGAGCTGGTCACCAAGGACGCGACCATCCGCGAGATCCACCACCGGGTGAAGAACAACCTGCAGACGGTCGCTGCGCTGCTGCGGCTACAGGCCCGGCGGATCGGCCCGGGGGAGGGTCGCGAGGCCCTGGAGGAAGCCGTCCGCCGGGTCGGATCGATTGCGATCGTCCACGAGACCCTCAGCACGAACTTCGACGCCTTGGTGGAGTTCGACGAGATCGCCGACCGGCTGCAGCGGCTCGTCACCGATGTCGGCACGCAGGGGGCGCCGATCCTGACCCGGCGTACCGGCTCCTTCGGGACGCTCAGCTCCGACGCCGCCACTCCGCTCGCGATGGTGCTGACCGAGGTGCTGCAGAACGCCGTCGAGCACGCCTTCGAGCCAGAGGTCGGCGGCACGATCGAGGTGATCTGCACATCGAACGGGGAGCTCCTGACCGTTGCGATCGAGGACGACGGCATCGGCCTCCCCGAAGGTTTCGACCTGGAGACGTCGTCAAGCCTCGGGCTCTCGATCGTCAAGACGCTCGTCTCAGAGCTCGGTGGCTCGATCAGCATCGGCGGACGCGGGCACCGGAAGGGCACCCGCGTCGTGCTGGAGATGCCCGTGTAGGCAGTCGTCTAGGCGGTGCGGACGCGGGCCCGGGCGTTGCGGCGCTTGAGGGCGCGGCGCTCGTCCTCGCTGAGTCCACCCCAGACGCCGTGGTCCTGCCCCGCCTCGAGAGCCCACGCGAGACACTGCTCGCGTACGTCGCAGCGTCGACACACGACCTTGGCCTCCTCGATCTGGAGGATCGCTGGACCGGTGTTGCCGATCGGGAAGAACAGCTCCGGGTCCTCATCAAGGCATGCAGAGCGGTCACGCCAATCCATGGGGAAGGGCTCCTCTTTCTTCTCGTCGCAGGCAACTGCCTGAGGGTCAGCCAACCGCGGTCGGTGTGTCTGCGCGCATCGTTGTGAACGCTTTCACGAGACCCGACCTGCACGTGACAGTTCTCGTCGCGGGCAAGTGGGATGTCGCAGTCAACCCAAGCCGGGCGACACGACCGTTCAATCGTTGCAAGTCATGCGCCCCGGCACAAGCCCCATGACGGTCGCGTTGATCACAGGAGTTACTTGCGTGACGGGGTTGACAGGTGTGCTCCCCGGCGACGATTACCCTCATCCACGTGACTCCACCGACCGAGAACCCTCAGCCCGGGACTCCGGCACCCCTCGTGGTGGCGGCTGGACTCACCTTCGTGGAGGGTCTGATGACCCTCGGCTACGGGATCAGCGAGGCGGCCAACACCACGTCGCACCGGTTCGTGATGGGCGCCTCGACGACGCTCTTCTTCGTGGTCTATGGCGCAGCCCTGATCCTGTGCGCGTGGGGGATGAACTCGCTCCGCTCGTGGTCCCGTGGGCCCGTGCTGTTCTCCCAGTTGGCCTGGCTCGGGTTGGCGTGGAACTTCCGAACCGGCGGCACTTGGCCGATCTCGGTGATCCTGGCGGTCCCCGCCGTACTCGTCCTGGTGGCCCTGCTGCAGCCGGCCTCGCTCGACGCGCTCAACCGCCACGAGCAGCCCTGACCTCAGCCGACCTCATGCAGCTGCTCGCGAAGCTGCTCCAGGGTCCGGTTCAGCAACCGGGAGACGTGCATCTGCGAGACGCCGATCTCACTGGCGATCTGTGACTGGGTCATCCCCTTGAAGAACCGCAGCAGCAGGATCCGCTTCTCCCGGGGTTCGAGCCTCTCGAGCAGCGGCTTGATCGACTCACGGATCTCCACGTGCTCAAGTGCCTCGTCGGTCTCGCCCAGCGCATTGAGCATGCTCGCCGCGCCGTCCGAGCTCGAGTCGCCGGCGTCCAGGGAGAGCGTGGAGTAGGCGTTCGACGACTCGATGCCCTCCAGGACCTCCTCGACACTGACCTCGAGCCGAGCGGCGATCTCGCGTGGTGTCGGCGAGCGACCGAGCTGCTGGGAGAGCTCGGCGGTGGCACTGGTGATCGACATCCGCAGTTCCTGGAGTCGGCGCGGGACTCGGATGGCCCAGCCCTTGTCGCGGAAGTAGCGCTTGATCTCGCCGATGATCGTTGGTGTCGCGTACGTCGAGAACTCCACCCCGCGGTCCAGGTCGAATCGGTCGATGGACTTGATCAGTCCGATCGTGCCGACCTGCACCAGGTCATCGAAGGGCTCGCCGCGGTTGAGGAAACGGCGGGCACAGTGGTCGACGAGGGGCAGGTGCAGGTGCACCAGGTCGTCTCGACACTCGGCCTTGCGCTCGGTCGACGTGGCGGCGTCGACGAAGTCCGCGAACAGCGCAAAGCTGCGCTCGCGGACCGTCGGGAGGTCGCTCGCCTCGTCGTGGATGTCGGGCATCGGATCAGTCCGAGGCACCGGACGACATCGACAGCGTGATCGTCACGCGGTCGGCGCTGGCTTCGGCCTCGAGGCCGGTCGTCAGGGCCGCCAGCACCTGCCAGGCCCAGCTGTCGAGGTCAGGTGCCTTCGGGTCCACGGTGTCGGCCGCAACGCTGATCCGCATCTGCTTCTCGCCGAGCTCGAACGCGCAGTGCAGGCTGCCGTCGCCGGTTGCGCGGTCGAGGAGAATCGCGCTCGCCTCGCCGACCGCGATCCGGAGGTCCTCGATGTCGTCGAGGGTGAAGTCGACCCTGGCGGCAAGACCTGCCGTCGTCATCCGCAACACGGACACGTAGGCGCTCTCTGCAGGCAGCCGAAGTTCGACGTCGGGGCGAATGGTCACGATGTATTCCTCATCTGCCGTCGGTGCACCGAGTGAACACTAGTGCGGACCGATGATGGGGGCCTGCGAACGACACGAAGGGGCCGGGCAAACGCCCGACCCCATCATGTTCGCGCCGAATCGCCAGCTGGCGTCGTTGCCCTCAACGTCGCGGCTTCCCAAGCTCAGCCGCGCTTGGGACGTCGAAGGATCCGCTGTGGTTGCCTTGACGGTCGCGGCTTCGCAAGCTCAGTCGCGCTTGGGACGTCGAAGGATCCGCTGTGGTTGCCTTGACGGTCGCGGCTTCGCAAGCTCAGCCGCGCTTGGGACGTCGAAGGCCCTCACTTCGTTCAGGCCTTCTTGGTCTCCCAGAAGATCTCTGCGATTTCGTCGATCTTCGCGAGCAGCTGGTCGGCCACGTCGGCATCCATTGAGCCCTTGGTGCCGGTGGCACCGGCGAGCTTGGTGGCGTCGTTGACGAGCGTGTGCAGCTGCGGGTACTTCTCGAAGTGGGGCGGCTTGAAGTAGTCGGTCCACAGCACCCAGAGGTGGTGCTTGACGAGCTCGGAGCGCTGCTCCTTGATGAGCACCGCGCGGGTGCGGAAGTCGGGATCGTCGTTGTCGGCCAGCTTGCCGATGATGGCCTTGATCGACTCGGCCTCGATCCGAGCCTGGGCCGGGTCGTAGACGCCACAAGGCAGGTCGCAGTGCGCCTGAACCTCAATCGTCGGGGCGAACAGTTGCCTGAACATCCGGTTTCGTCCTCTCTCAGGGGTGGTCATGTGCAGTTGTGTTGTGCTCTTGAAATGCTGCTGTGGTGGTGAAATCGCAACACCTGCGACACTACCCGGCGTCCCCGGGTGCATTACATGGAGGCGACGTGCGGATGAGAAGGCAGCTGCCGCGACTCGGTCTTGCCGTGGTCCGGGGGCGCTCGATGCTGCCGACGCTGAGAGACGGCGATCGCCTGGTGGTGAGGTACGGCGCCAACCCGCGGATCGGCCAGGTGGTGGTGGCCCGCTTTCCGGGCGGCGTGATCGTGGTGAAGCGGGTGACGCTGGTGGACGCGGACGGCTTCTGGGTCTCGCGCGACAACCCCGACGAGGGCATCGACTCGTGGTCCGTGGGGGCAATTGCCCGGGACGACGTACTCGGTGTGGTGCTCGGCCGGCTCTGGCCACGGCCCGCGCTGAAGGTGTGAACGCCGGATGTCAGGTCGGCCACATTGCTGGGGATCGGTTGGGTGAGCGTTCCGGGTTGTGGAACGATGGGGCTTGGGTCACCCCCCGTTCCAGTGGTTCCACGGGCTAATCAAGGCCGGTGTTGCAGCCGCCGAAGCCAGTTTCCTGACCCCCCGCCGTACACGAGAAAGTCCAGCCCCCATGGTTGCATCTGACGCCCTGCCCGACCTGCACAATCCCCGCGCCGAGGACCCGATCTTCGCGCTGCACGCGGGGGGAAAGATGGAGATCGCCTCGACGGTCTCCCTCAGCGGTCGCGCGGAGCTCTCGATGGCCTACACGCCCGGCGTTGCCCGGGTCTGTGAGGCCATTGCCGAGGACCCGTCGCTCGCCGACGACTACACCTGGGTCTCGAACACCGTCGCGGTCGTCACCGACGGCACCGCCGTGCTCGGGCTCGGCGACATCGGCCCGAGGGCCGCGATGCCGGTGATGGAGGGCAAGGCCGTGCTGTTCAAGCAGTTCGGTGGGGTCGACGCGATCCCGATCTGCCTGGACACCAAGGACGTCGACGAGATCGTGGAGACCGTGGTCCGGCTGGCGCCGAGCTTCGGTGGCATCAACCTCGAGGACATCTCGGCGCCGCGGTGCTTCGAGATCGAGGAGAAGCTCAAGCAGCGCCTCGACATCCCGATCTTCCACGACGACCAGCACGGCACGGCGGTGGTCGTCCTCGCCGCGCTGGAGAACGCGCTGCGGATCACCGGCCGGCTGATGGAGACCACTCGCGTGGTCATCTCCGGTGCTGGCGCGGCAGGTGTCGCGGTCACCCGGATCCTTCTCGCCGCCGGCATCCGTGACATCGCGGTTGTCGACCGCACTGGTGTGATCCACTCCGCGCGCGCCGACCTGAACCCGTCGAAGCGGGCCCTCGCCGAGGACACCGCTGACCGGACCGGTCGCATCGGGAAGCTCGCCGACGTGATGATTGGCGCGGATGTCTTCATCGGCGTCTCCGGTGGCACCGTGCCCGAGGAGGTTGTCGCTTCGATGGCGGCAGACGCGATCATCTTCGGGCTGGCCAACCCGATGCCCGAGGTGCACCCCGACATCGCCCACAAGTACGCCCGCGTGGTGGCGACCGGTCGCTCGGACTTCCCGAACCAGATCAACAATGTGCTCGCGTTCCCCGGCATCTTCCGGGGTGCGTTCGATGCTCGCGCGACCGCGATCACCGAGGGCATGAAGCTCGCTGCCGCCAACGCGCTCGCCGCGATGGTGGCCGACGAGGCCAGCGAGGACCTGATCATCCCGTCGCCGTTCGACCCGCGCGTCGGTCCCACGGTTGCCGCCGCGGTTGCCGAAGCGGCTCGGCGCGACGGTGTCGCCCGCCGCTGACTCCTCCTTCCGGGACGTCATACCCCCCGGCGGTCGGGGCGACCACGTCGTATGACGTCCGCCCAGGCTCGCTAGGGTCGGTCACATGTTCGCTGTGTACGCCGAGAGCTTCTCGACCGAAGATCCCCTGTCCGGACTCGTGATCGGGGAGCGCCCCGACCCGGTCGCCCCTGACGGCTGGACGACGGTCACCGTCAAGGCCGCGTCCCTCAACCACCACGACCTCTGGTCGCTGCGGGGCGTCGGGCTCCGCCAGGAAGCGCTGCCGATGATCCTTGGCTGTGACGCGGCGGGGTACGACGAGGACGGCAACGAGGTCGTCGTACACGCGGTGATCAGTGATCCGTCCTGGACCGGTGACGAGACCCTCGACCCGAAGCGGTCGCTGCTCAGTGAGCGCCACCAGGGCACCTTCGCCGACAAGGTGGTCGTGCCGACGCGCAACGTGATCCCGAAGCCTGCCTCGCTTTCCTTCGAGGAAGCAGCGTGTCTGCCGACCGCCTGGCTGACGGCGTACCGGATGCTCTTCACCCAGGGCAACCTCAAGGCCGGCGACACCGTCCTCGTCCAGGGTGCCGGTGGAGGAGTCGCGACCGCACTCATCACGCTCGCCCGTGCGGGTGGGCTGAAGGTGCTGGCGACCAGCCGCGACGAGACGAAACGTCAACGTGCGTTGGAGATTGGCGCTCACGAGGTCTTCGAGTCCGGCGCCCGGCTGCCTGTCAAGGTTGATGCCGTGATGGAGACCGTCGGTCGTGCCACCTGGTCGCACTCGATCCGCGCGCTGCGTCCCGGCGGTGCGATCGTCATCTCCGGTACGACGTCCGGGCCGAACCTCGATGACGCCGAGCTGACCCGGATCTTCTTCCTGCAGCTGCGGATCATCGGCTCGACGATGGGCACCTCCGGAGAGCTCGCCGGGCTGGTGAACCTCCTCGACGCCTCCGGTGCCCGCCCGCTGATCGACCGCAGCATTCCGATGGACCAGGCCCGCGACGGCTTTGCCGCCATGGCCTCGGGCGACGTCTTCGGGAAGATCGTGTTCACCCGCTGACCGGTCCACCGTGGCAGGATCGGCTGTGTGGACGCCATCGTCGACGATCTGATGTCGGAGGGCCGGGCGGCGCTGAAGAGAGGCGACGCCGACGCGGCACGGGGTGCGTTCACGGATGCTCTCGAGACCGGCTCGCGCGCGGCTGCCCTGGAGGGCCTGGCCGGCGCGTTCTACCTGGGCCAGGACTCGCTGAAGGCGATCGACCGGTACGAGCAGGCCTTCGCGGGCTACCGGACCATCGGGGACGGGGCCGGTGCAGTGCGGACGGCGCGAACCCTGGGCTGCCTCTACGGCACCGTGGTCGGCGACTGGGCGATCGCGGGCGGCTGGATCGCCCGCGCGCAGCATCTCCTCGATGACGTCGACGACCCCCGGGAGCAGGGCTGGGTCGCGCTCAGCCAGGGCATGTTCGAGGCCAACCGGGCTCTCAAGGAGCAGCGGTTCGGCATGGCGCTCGAACGCGGTCGCGCGACGAACGACGCCGACCTGACGTTTGCCACCCTCGCCTACTACGGCGCGAGCCTGGTGCACGGTGACCGGGTCGAGGAGGGCATGCTCCTGCTCGACGAAGCCCTCGCTGCCGTTGCCGGCGGCGAGGTCGAGGACTGGTTCGTCGTTGAGGAGATCTTCTGCCAGCTCTTCTCGGCCTGCGAGCGGGCGCAGGATGTCGACCGGGCGGAGCAGTGGATCCGGGTCGGCGAGACTCTCGCCGTACGACGAAACCTGCCTGCCGTCGCGGCGTACTGCCACACCCACTTCGGTGGCGTGCTGATTGCGGCCGGAAGGTGGGCCGAGGCGGAGGCGGCGCTGACCGAGGCGGTCCGGCTGTGGACGGTCGGCCGGCGCACGCTGAAGTCGGGTGCGATCGCGCGTCTCGCGGACCTGCGGGTTCGGCAGGGCCGGCTCGAGGAGGCCGAGCAGCTGCTGAGCAATCTGCCCGTCGACGACGACACCGTGCGGCCCCTGACGGCCCTCCACCTCGCCAAGGGTGAGACCGGACGCGCCCGTGAGATCTTGGAGCACGCTCTGCGAGGCGCCGACCCGGCGAGCACCAACACCGTTCCGCTGCTCGCGCTGCTGGTCGACCTGAACCTTGCAGATGACCGGCTGAGCGACGCGGCGGCGGCCGCCGAGGCCATGGGCGCCTGCGCGGATGCCCATCCCTCAGGCCACCTGGAGGCGATGGTCGCCCTCGCACGCGGTCGGGTCGCCTTGGCGACGGGAACCGGTGATGCCGAGGGGTTCCTGCGCGACGCCATCGAAGGCTTTGGCCGGGCACTGCTCCCACTGGAGTCCGCGCGCAGCCACCTCGAGCTCGCCGCAGCCTCCGTGAAGGATCGCCCCGAGGTGGCGATCCGCGAAGCCCGGGCAGCGCTGAGCGGCTTCGAGCAGCTGCGCGCGGCCCGCTACTTCGACGCGGCGTCCGCCCTGCTGCGCTCGCTCGGCGTCCGGGTCCCCACGACTCGCGGCGACGATGCGGACGGCCTGACCAGGCGCGAGGTCGAGATCCTCGAGCTGCTCGGCCGCGGGCTGAGCAACCCCGAGATCGCCGAGCGACTCTTCATCTCCCGCAAGACCGTCGAGCACCACGTCGGCAACGTGCTCTCGAAGCTCGGGCTGCGCACCCGGGCCGAGGCCGCGGCGTACGTCGTACGCCGCAAGCCGGGTCCCGAATAGGGGAGTTCACCGATCCGCCGACGTCGTCCACGGAGCAGTGTGAGAGCTCCACAGCGACTCCTGGAGGATCTGATGACCGACTATGACGTGATCGTGGTGGGTGCGCGGTGTGCCGGCTCGACCACCGCAATGCTGCTCGCCCGCAATGGCCATCGGGTGCTGGTCGTCGACCGGGCGACCTTCCCGAGCGACACCCTTTCGACCCACGTGATCCATGCCCCTGGCGTCGCGGCGCTGGAGCGCTGGGGGTTGCTGGACCGCGTCGTCGCGACCGGCTGCCCACCGATCGAGAGCTACTCGTTCGACTTCGGGCACTTCACGATCAGCGGCACGACGCGGCCGGTGGCAGGGAACACGACGGGATATGCCCCCCGACGGGTCGTGCTGGACAAGATCCTCGTCGACGCTGCAGCCGAGGCCGGTGCCGAGGTCCGGGAGGGATTCAACGTGGACGAGATCGCGATGGACGGCGACCGGGTCGTCGGTGTCCGTGGGCACAGTGGTGACGGGGACCAGGAGCTGCTCACCGCGCGCCTCGTGATCGGGGCGGACGGCCGCAACAGCCATGTCGCCAAGGCGGTCGCCGCGCCGGCGTACCACCAGAAGGAGAGGTTGCTGTGGAGCTTCTACACCTACTTCCGCGGGCTCCCCACCGACGGGTTCGAGATCTACATCCGGCCCGACCGGGGGTTCGCGGCGGCACCGACGAATGACGGGCTGACGATGGTCGTCGTCGGCTGGCCCTACCGCCAGAGTGGTGAGTACAAGCAGGACGTCGAGGGCAACTTCCTCGCCACGCTCGAGCTCGCGCCCGAGTTCGCGGCACGGGTGAAGGCGGCCGAGCGGGTCGAGGAGTTTCTCGGAGGCGCGGTGCCCAACTTCTTCCGGACGCCCTACGGCAACGGCTGGGCCCTCGTGGGCGACGCGGGCTACAACAAGGACCCCATCACCGCGCAGGGGATCTGCGACGCCTTCCGGGACGCGGAACAGTGCTCGAGTGCGGTCGACGACTGGCTGCGGGAGCGGTCGACGTATGACGCGGCCATGGCAGCCTGGCACCGGGCGCGCGACGAGGAAATGCTGCCGCTCTATGAGTTCACCACGCAGTTGGCCACCCTCGAGCCACCGCCGCCGGAGATGCAGCAGCTGCTGGGAGCGGTGGCGGGCAACCGCGAGGCGATGGACGGTTTCGTCAGCGTGAACGCAGGAACGCTGTCGCCGGTCGCGTTCTTCTCGGAGGAGAACATCGGGGCGATCCTGGGCGCAGCCACGGTGGCCCACGGCGCGTGACCGGCTAGCCTCGGTCGGGCAGTCCAGCCAACGACGCCACCAGAACGAGGACCCGCTGATGACCGAGCCGAAGACTCACGTCATCACGGGTGCCTCCTCCGGCATCGGCCTGGCGGTCGCGCAGAGCTTGGTCGCGCGCGGTGACCGGCTGATCGTGCTGGTGCACTCCGAGGAACGCATCGACCCGATCGCCGAACAGCTGCGGGCCGTCGTCGGGCAGCACCCGGAGCTCGGCGACCACCCGGGCTTCGAGCAGGTGGTCGTGGTCGACCTGGCCGACGCGGAGGCGGTCGCGGAGTTCGGTGCGAGCCTCGTGGGCTCGGGGCCCGGCGCGCCGAAGCTCGACCGGATCGACTCGCTGATCCACGTCGCCGGGGTCGTCGAGCTCGACACCGTTGCGGAGTTCGATCTGCCCCAGTGGCAGCACCAGCTGGCGGTCAACCTCACCGCGCCCGCCGTGCTGACGCAGGGATTGCTTCCCGCGCTTCGCAACGCCAGGGGCACTGTCGTGTTCGTGAACTCCTCGGCGGGCCTGGTCGCCAACGCCAGCTGGTCGGCATACGCCGCGTCGAAGTTCGGCCTCCGGGCGCTCGCCGATGCGCTTCGCGCGGAGGAGGCCGCGAACGGCGTACGGGTCACGACGATCTTTCCGAGCCGGACGGCGACGCCGATGCAGGAGAAGATGCACGAGCAGGAGGGCAATACCTACGATGCCTCCCGCTGGATCCGGCCCGAGACGGTCGCGGACGCGATCCTGCATGTGCTCGACCTGCCGCGAGACGCGACGATTCCCGACCTGACGATCCGTCCGACGTAGGGCTCGACGACGCCCGAAATCCGGTTGTCAGCAAGGCAGCGCAACGGTCAGGCTGTGCTCGACCGATTATTTTCTGTCGGTGGTGGAGTCCAATGTTCATGACGACGACGTGCGACCGCCCCGACCCCCGTGAAGGACACCGGATGACCACCCCTGCCGCTGAGGCGACCACTCAGGAGACTGCTCCCGCCCCGGACTACGGCGTGCTGCGCTGGCTCGTCGCGGCGACCTTCGTGGTGATCCTCAACGAGACCATCATGATCAACGCGATCCCGCGCCTGATGGTCGACTTCAACGTCGGCGCAACGGCGGCGCAGTGGCTCTCGACGGTCTTCATGCTGACGATGGCGGTCGTCATCCCGATCACCGGCTGGTTCCTGCAACGGGTGAGCACCAGATCCGCGTTCGGCGTCGCGATGGGACTGTTCTGCACCGGCACGATCCTCGCGGCGTGCGCCTGGGCCTTCCCGATCCTGCTCGTGGCCCGCGTCGTCCAGGCGAGCGGCACCGCGGTGATGATGCCGCTGCTGATGACCACCGTGATGGCGGTCGTGCCGGAGAAGGACCGCGGCAAGGTGATGGGCAACGTCACGCTGGCCATGTCCGTCGCTCCCGCGCTCGGCCCGGCCGTGTCGGGACTGGTCCTCCAGTCGCTGTCGTGGCGCTGGATCTTCCTGGTGGTGCTGCCGATCGCCGGTGGCATCGCGGTGGTCGGTCTGCGAAAGCTGCGCAACGTGGGTGAGCCCGTCGTGTCGAGTGTCGACTGGTTGAGCGTGGTCATTGCCGCGATCGGCTTCGGCGGTCTGGTCTACGGCCTCAGCGAGATCGGCTCCAACGGCCGGCGCGGGACAGCCGTGGTGGTGCTGGTGCTCGGCGTCCTCGGTATCGGCCTCTTCGTCTGGCGTCAGATCCTGCTGCAGCGCACCAACACCCCGCTGCTCGACCTCCGCACCCTCAAGCTGCGGACCTTCTCGCTCTCGCTCGGCGTGATGGCTGTCGCGTTCATGGCGATGCTCGGCTCGATGATCCTGCTTCAGCTCTACCTCCAGAACGTCCGCGGGATGAGTCCGCTGGCGACCGGGATGCTGGTGATGCCCGGTGGTCTGGCGATGGGTCTGCTCGGACCACGCGTCGGCAAGCTGTACGACGCCCACGGCGCACGAGTGCTGGTCATCCCGGGTGTCATCGGCCTCTTCGTCGCGATGGCGGCGCTCGTGTTCCTCACCGCCACGACACCGACCTGGTTGATCCTGGTGATCCACGTGACCTTGATGGTTGCCCTCGCGATGATCTTCACGCCGGTCTTCACGATCGGTCTGGGCGCACTGCCGCCACAGCTCTACTCACACGGCAGCTCAGTGCTCGGCACCGTCCAGCAGGTCGCCGGCGCGATGGGCACGGCACTGGTCGTGACGATCATGACCGCCAGGTCGACCTCGCTGCTGGCAGGTGGCGCGAGCACGACGGCGGCAGCTCTCGGTGGCATGAAGTGGGCCTTCGCTGTCAGCGCGGCGCTCTGCCTGGTCGTGCTTGCGTTCGCGGTACTGCTTCCGGCCCGGGTCTCCGGCCCGACCACACCTGTCGTGGACGACGAGCCGGACGAGGTCGCCGCGGCCGCCTGAGGAGCCAGGGCCGCCCGAGAGGTCAGGGTGGTCAGGGGTGGTCGGACTCCCAGTTGAGCGCGCCCACCACGACCATCCGCAGTTGCGTCTCCGCGCGCTTCACGATGTCCTTCTCGGCGCCCGGTCGCGCGGCCGCGAGCAGGATCGCCTCGGCGGTCGAGACCATCGCCGTGACGATCAGGTTGGCCAGTACCTGCAGGTCGTCGTTCGACCACCGTTCGGTGCCGGTGAGCCGGACCAGGTCGGTCGCGAGCTCGCGCTCGAACAGGTCGAGCTGCTGGCGGACGGCGGTCTGGACGACTGGCGTCCCACCGACGCGCTCGCGGGCGATGAAGCCGAAGTGGGCCCGCTTCTGGCGCACGTGCTCGTCGAGCACCTCGACCGAGCGGGCGATGATCTGCGCTGGTTCGGGCCGCCCCCGGCGTACGTCGCGGAGCATCTCGCGCAGTGACACGAACGACTCGTCGACAAGGGCCAGCCCGACCTCGTCGATCGACGCGAAGTGCCGGTAGAACGCGGTCGGCACGATGCCGACCTCCTTGGCGACCTGCCGCAGCGAGAGCCCGGCAAGCCCGGACTCGGCGCACAGGGAGAGCGCCGCATCGAGGATCGCCCGGCGGGTGCGCTCCTTGCGGTCACCGCGGCTCACCGCCGTTGCCGCGGGCCCGGAACTGGCTCGAGTCATGGCTCCAGCGTAAACGGCCGGGTGGACGTTCGTGCACCGGGAGCGGCTCCGGGTCGCTTCCGTGTGCGGCATCACGTCAGCGTTCCTTGACCTCGCCGTGGGTTCCCGGCCATAGTTTCAGTGAACACATGTTCACTGAAATTTGAGTGGAGGACAGCATGCCGATCACCGAACGGATCCTCGGGTCCAGAGCTCTCGCGGCGCTCACCTCACCGCACGGCGTGGACCGTTACCTCGAGCAGATCAACCCGATGTGGGCTGCCACCGAGGTGCGCGCCCGCATCGTCGACAGCACTCCCGAGGTCGACGGGGTGGCGACTCTGACCCTGCAACCCACCAACACCTGGCGCGGCCACCGGGCCGGCCAGTACGTCCAGGTCGGGGTGGAGCTGCCGGGCAGTGACGCTCGTAGGATCACGCGCTGCTTCTCGATCTCGTCGGCCGCATCGCTCCCGGGCGAGCGGTTCACGATCACCGTGCGCGCCAACAAGGAGGCGCCGGCGGGGCGGCAGAGCGTGTCGAAGTTCCTCGTCAACGACGCCCGGCCCGGACAGCTGCTGCACCTGAGCCAGGCGGACGGCGACTTCACGCTGGTCGAGAGCCCGGCGACACCGACGAACAGTCATCTGTTGATGATCTCCGGTGGCTCCGGCATCACTCCGGTGATGTCCCAGATCCGGACCCTGCTGCGTGATGGCTACAACGGGCACGCCAACCGGAAGGTCACCTTCCTGCATTACGCCAGGTCGCCCGAGGATCAGATCTTCGCCGCCGAGCTCGCCGAGATCGCCGAGCAGGACAACGGGATCGACGTACATCTTCGGCACGGAGACAACTTCTTCACCGCCGAGGAGCTCGCCGATCTCGTCCCGGACTACCGCGACACCGACACCTGGGCGTGCGGCCCCGCCGGCCTGATCCGGCTGGTCGCCGAGGCGTACGCCGAGTCGCCGCGGCTGCGGATGGAGTTCTTCAAGATCTCCACCGGCGCGATCGCCGGCGGGTCGACCGAAGGCGACGTCTCGTTCACCCGGTCCGGCCGGTCGGCCAGCAACACCGGCGCCAGCCTGCTCGAGCAGGCCGAGGCCCTCGGGCTGAAGCCGGACTTCGGCTGCCGGATGGGCATCTGCTTCTCGTGCGTCTCGACCAAGACCGAGGGCACCGTCCGCAACATCCTCACCGGCGAAGAGTCCTCGCTGCCCGATGAGGACATCCGGATCTGCGTCTCCGCCCCCGTAGGCGACTGCGCACTAGCAATTTGACGGATAGTCCGAGACGAAATGGCCCCTTGGAGGACCCGAATCAGGGCCAGAACGTCTCGGACTATCCAACACGCCAACGACCAACCGAAAGGAATCAGTCATGACTGCCACGATCAGCACGTCCGTGAAGACCGAGCCTGTACGGCGGAACGTCACCGTCGCCGCCTCGGACCCCAAGAACCCGCGACTCACCCGCGAGCAGCTCGACGAGTTCGGTGTCGAGATGGACGTGATCCGCCAGCGGATCATCGCGTCGCTCGGCGAGGAGGACGCGACGTACATCCGCAACATCGTCAAGCGTCAGCAGCAGTTCGAGGTCGCGGGTCGCGCACTGTTCTACCTGCCGCCGGCCTGGCCCCTCGCCGTCGCCGCGCTGAGCATCAGCAAGATCCTCGAGAACATGGAGATCGGCCACAACGTGATGCACGGCCAGTACGACTGGCTGGGTGACCCGAAGCTGAACTCGCGCATCTATGACTGGGACAACGTCTGCCCGGGCGAGCAGTGGAAGTACTCGCACAACTACATCCACCACACCTACACGAACATCCTCGGCAAGGACCGCGACATCGGCTACGGGATTCTGCGGATGGATGAGGACCAGAAGTGGAACCCCTACTACCTGGGCAACCCGCTCTATGCGTTCCTGCTGATGGTCGGCTTCGAGTGGGGCGTCGCGATGCACGACCTCGAGGCAGACCTGATCCTGACCGGCAAGAAGAAGTGGTCGGAGACCAAGCCGCTGCACCGCGGCATGCTCCGCAAGATCGGTAACCAGACGCTGAAGGACTACCTGCTGTTCCCGGCGCTGACCGGCCCGTTCTTCCTGAGCACGCTCGCTGGCAATGCGACCGCCAACCTGGTCCGCAACATCTGGGCGTTCAACATCATCTTCTGCGGCCACTTCCCGGCGGGTGTCTCGACGTTCACCGAGAAGGAGACCGAGGACGAGTCCCGCGGCCACTGGTACTACCGGCAGATCCTTGGCTCGGCGAACATCACCGGTGGCAAGACCTTCCACATCCTCACCGGGAACCTGTCGCACCAGATCGAGCACCACCTGTTCCCGGACCTGCCGGCCCGGCGCTATCCCGAGGTCGCCGCAGAGGTTCGGACGATCTGCGAGAAGTACGGCATCGCCTACAACACCGGGCCGCTCGGCAAGCAGCTCTTCAGCGTCGCCCGCAAGATCTGCAAGTTGGCACTGCCCACCCGCACGTCAGCCGCCGAGCCGACCGGACCCGTCGCCGTACCGAATGCTGCATGAGTCCGGTCACAAATGCCGTCCCGCAGTTGTGGCGACGCGGGCGTGAGCACACACTTGAGTTGTTCCTATCTTCGACAGGCAGGACTGCAATGAAGGACAACCTGAGCAAGAACGAGATCCGCAAGGACGCCCTGCAGGACGCCGTCGACGCAACAGCCACCACGGTCGGTCAGGTGGCGACGATCCTCACCAACGCCGTACGTGACATCGCGAACGCCGTCGGCGGGCTCGCCACGGAGGTCTTCGAGATCCGTGACGCTGCTGTCAAGGCTGAGTCCGACCAGGAGGTCGGTACGACGAAGGTGCTCGACGCCGAGGACCCGGAGGACCTGACCGACTGAGCTCAGGCGACGTTGTCGCCGCTCTCCGGTTCGTTGCACCGGAACGATCGGCGGTAGTCGCCCGGCGCGACGCCGACGTGGGTGTTGAAGTGGTGGCGCAGCAGCGCGGCTGACCCGAAGCCGGCGCGAGCAGCAACCGCCTCGACTCCGAGGTCGGTCTTCTCCAGCAGCGTGCGCGCATGGTGCAGCCGCTGCAGCAGCAGCCAGCGCGCGGGGGTGGTGCCCGTCTCGGCAGAGAAGCGACGCGCAAAGGTGCGCTCGGACATGGAGGATCGCTTGGCCAGGTCGCGGACCGGCTGCTCCTCGTGGAGGTTCTCGCGCATCCAGATCAGCAACGGCTCGAGGCTGCAGTCCGACATCTCCGGCACGGGCAACGAGATGTACTGGCGCTGGCCGCCTTCCCGCTGCGGAGGCACCACCATCCGGCGCGCGACCTTGGTGGCGACATCGGCACCGAGCTCGCACCGGATCAGGTGCAGGCAGGCGTCGATGCCCGCGGCCGTGCCCGCACTGGTGATCAGGTCGTCGCCGTCGTCGACGAACAGCACGCCCGGGTCAACCTCGGCCTCGGGATAGCGCCGGGCGAGCTCATCGGCGTGCTTCCAGTGCGTCGTGCACCGGCGACCGTCGAGCAGACCGGCCTCGCCGAGCAGGAACGCCCCTGAGCAGACCGAGAGCATCCGGGAGCCAGCGGCATGGGCCTGCTGGAGGGCCGCGATGAGGGCCGGCGAGGTGGGTACGTCGTAGTCGCAGGCCGGCACGCAGACCAGGTCGGCTCCGACCAGCCCGTCCAGTCCGTACGGCGTGATCATCGTGACGCCGTTGCGCATCTCGATCGGCTCGCCGGGGAACTCCGAGCAGACCCGGAACTCCATCGCGGGCACGCCCTCGTCGGTGCGGTCGATGCCGAACACCTCGGAGATCACCCCGAACTCGAACATCGCGCAGCGGTGCGGAACGACGACGGCAACGGTTTTCAGGGCCATCCATGCAGTGTCGCATCAATATGGCAGAAAATCGACGAACTACGACATTCCTGCCACTCGTGGCAGGAATGTCGACGGTCGCAAACTTAGTGCCATGAGCACCCTACTTGCCTTCGCAGTCCTGATCCTGCTGCTCGGTGCGGTCGTCGCACTGGTCGAGCGCAACCACCGGCGGACCGCCGGCCTGCCCGGCATACCGCTCGGCACCGATCTCAGCTGCGACGTCGACCTCGAGCGCGTGCTGCACGACCTGCACGCCCGCTAGGTCGCGCCCGGCGTCACCACGCCGGAGGGCTACTCGTCGTCCGGATCGTCGTGACGCGCCAGCCAGGTGGCGAAGCGCTCGACGGCGGTCTCGAACTCCGGGTTGATGTCGCAGAACTCCTGCAGCCGTTCGGCCACCCACGCCAGGGTGACGTCCTCGTCACCCCGGCGCTTGTCGAGCTCCTCGATGCCTCGGTCAGTGAAGTACATGACCTCGGCTGGTCAAGCTCAACTGAATGCCCTGTCCATCAGGTCCTTCTGCTCCGCCACGTGGCGGGAGTGCTGGCCCACCGACGGAGACGAGGACGCGACCCGGGAGATCACCTTGACGTCGTGGTCGAGCTCGGGGAACAGGTTCACCTGGAAGTGCGGAGCCGGGCCCATGTTCAGCGGCTCGTCCTGCACCCAGCGGACCTCCCCGAGGTTCGGGAACCGGCCGAGCTCGGACTGCAGCTCGTCGAGTGGACGCGGGTAGAGCTGCTCGATCCGCACGATCGCGGTGGTCGTGTCGTCGCCCTCGCGCTTGGTGCGCTCGACCATCAGGTCCCAGGTGATCCGGCCGCTGCAGAGCAGCACCTTGGTCACCTTGGCCGGGTCGGCGATGGTGTCGCCGGCCACTGGTGCGAACGAGCCCTCGGTGAACGCCTCCGGCTGCGAGGCGGCTTCCTTGCGCTTGAGCATCGACTTCGGAGTGAAGATGATCAGCGGCCGGTGCTCCTCGCCGAGCGCGTGCCGACGCAGCAGGTGGAAGTGGCTGGCCGGGGTTGACGGCTGGGCGACCACGAACGCGTCGTCGGCGGCCATCGCGAGGAACCGCTCGATGCGGGCCGAGGAGTGGTCCGGGCCCTGGCCTTCGTAGCCGTGCGGGAGCAGGAGTACGACGCCGGACTGCTGGCCCCACTTCTGCTCGCTGGCGGTGATGTACTCGTCGATGACGATCTGGGCGCCGTTGACGAAGTCGCCGAACTGGGCCTCCCACAGCACGAGGGCATCGGGCCGGGCGACGGAGTAGCCGTACTCGAACCCGAGGGCGGCGTACTCCGAGAGCAGCGAGTCATAGGCGTAGAACTGGCCCTGGTCCTCGGTCAGGTTGGCGAGCGGGGTCCACTCGTTGGCGTTGACCCGGTCGATGATCGTCGCGAACCGCTGCACGAACGTGCCGCGACGCGAGTCCTGGCCGGACAGCCGCACCGGCCGGCCGTCCATCAGCAACGACGCGAACGCGAGGATCTCGCCGGTGCCCCAGTCGATCGGGCCGGAGTTGATCGCGGCCGCACGGCGCTGCAGCTGCGGCAGCACCTTCGGGTGCACGGTGAAGCCCGGGGGCGGGCTCACGTGTGCGTCCGAGATGCGCTTCATGGCCTCCTTGGAGATCGCCGTGGTCGTCTCGCCGACACGCTTCTCGGGGTAGTCGGGGACCGTGGTCCACTCGTCGGGCGCCTTGTCCGCCTCGCGGACTTCGGTGAACACCCGCTCCAGCTGCTGCTGGTAGTCCTTGAGGACCTGCTCGGCCTCTTCGACGGTGATGTCACCACGACCGATGAGCGACTCCGTGTAGAGCTTGCGCACCGAGCGCTTCTGCTCGATCAGGTCATACATCAGCGGCTGGGTGTACGACGGGTCGTCGCCCTCGTTGTGACCGCGACGGCGGTAGCAGACGAGGTCGATGACGACGTCCTTCTTGAACGCCTGCCGGTACTCGAACGCGAGCCGGGCGACCCGGATGCACGCCTCGGGGTCGTCACCGTTGACGTGGAAGATCGGCGCCTGCACCATCCGCGCGACGTCGGTGCAGTACAGCGACGAGCGCGACGAGGCCGGTGAGGTGGTGAAGCCGACCTGGTTGTTCACGATCACGTGGATCGTGCCGCCGGTGCGGTAGCCGCGCAGCTGCGAGAGGTTCAGCGTCTCCGCCACCACGCCCTGGCCGGCGAAGGCTGCGTCACCGTGCACGAGCAGCGGCAGCACGGGGAACGCGGCGCCCTTGTTGAGCACGTCCTGCTTGGCGCGGGCGATGCCCTCCAGGACCGGGTCGACGGTCTCGAGGTGGGACGGGTTCGCGGCGATCGAGACCTTGATCTTGTCGCCGGATCCGGCAGTGAACTCACCCTCGGCGCCGAGGTGGTACTTCACGTCGCCGGAGCCCTGGACCGTGCGCGGGTCGATGTTGCCCTCGAACTCGCGGAAGATCTGGTTGTAGGACTTGCCGACGATGTTGGCGAGCATGTTGAGCCGGCCGCGGTGCGCCATCCCGATGGCGACCTCGTCGAGGCTGACCTCGGCAGCGGCTTCGCAGATCTCGTCGATCACCGCGACGGTGGTCTCGCCGCCCTCGAGGCTGAACCGCTTCTGCCCGACGAACTTGGTCTGCAGGAAGGTCTCGAACGCCTCGGCCTGGTTGAGCTTGAGCAGGATCCGGAGCTGCTCCTCGCGCGGCGGTTTCTGGTGCGGCTGCTCGACGCGCTCCTGGATCCAGCGACGCTGGTCCGGGTCCTGGATGTGCATGTACTCGATGCCGACGGTGCGGCAGTACGAGTCGCGCAGGATGCCGAGGATGTTGCGCAGCTTCATGAACCGGCGCTCGCCGCCGAACTCGCCGGTGGCGAACTCGCGGTCCAGGTCCCACAGGGTCAGGTTGTGCGACTCGACCTCGAGGTCGGGGTGGCTGCGCTGCTTGTACTCCAGCGGGTCGGTGTCGGCCATCAGGTGGCCGCGGACCCGGTAGGCGTGGATCAGCTCGAGGATCCGGGCCTGCTTGCTGACGTCGTCGTCGTGGTTGGCTGAGACGTCGACCGCCCAGTGGATCGGCTCGTAGGGGATCCGCAGCGCCCGGAAGATCTCGTCGTAGAAACCCTCCTCGCCGAGCAGCAGCTTGTGCACCCGGCCCAGGAACTCACCGGACTGCGCGCCCTGGATGACCCGGTGGTCGTAGGTCGAGGTGATCGTCATGATCCGGCTGATCGCGTTGCGGGTGATCGTCTCCTCGGACGCGCCCTGTGCCTCCGGCGGGTAGTCCATCGAGCCGACACCGATGATCGCTGCCTGGCCCTGCATCAGGCGCGGCACCGAGTTGTTGGTGCCGAGGCCGCCGACGTTGGTGAGGCTGATCGTCGTCTCGGAGTAGTCGTCCATGGTCAGCTTGTTGTCCTTGGCCTTGCGGACGATCTCCTCGTACGCCACCCAGAACTGGGCGAAGTCCATGGATTCGCAGGCCTTGATCGACGGCGCCACCAGCTGCCGGGTGCCGTCGGCCTTCTGCTGGTCGATCGCCAGTCCGAGGTTGATATGGGCTGGCGTAACCATGTTCGGCTTGCCGTCGATCTCGGCAAAGGTGTTGTTCATCTCGGGCAGCGAGCGGACCGCCCTGACGATCGCGTAACCGATCAGGTGGGTGAACGAGACCTTGCCGCCGCGGGCGCGCTTGAGGTGGTTGTTGATCACGATGCGGTTGTCCCAGAGCAGCTTGACCGGGATGTTGCGGACGCTGGTCGCGGTCGGGACCGCCAGCGAGAGATCCATGTTCTTCGCGGTGGCCGCGCCGATACCGCGCAGCAGCGTGTACGTCGGCTCGTCGGTCGCAGCCGCGGGGGCCGGTTTCGCGGCCTCCTTCGGGACCGGCGGGGCGGTCGGCGTCGTCGGCGCGACCGGCACCGGTGCGGTCACCGCGGCCGGGGTCGGAGCCGGTGACGGGGTGGCGACCGGCGTCGGAACGGTCGGAGCCGCAGCCGGAGTCGCAGCCGGCGCTGCCACGGGCGATGCCACCGGCGCGGTCCCGTTCGACTCAGGAGCACCGTTCTTGTACGACGCGAAGAAGTCCCACCAGGCCGGATCCACGGCGTTCGGATCCTTCTGGTACTGCTCGTACATCTCGTCGACGAGCCATTCGTTGGCTCCGAACGCTGCGAGTGGGTTGCCTTCTTCTGGCTCAGGCACGGCTTACTTTCGCCTCTTCCGATGCTGTGTGCTAGGTGGTGACGTCGCGGTCGGCGCCGCAGACAAGGCTAGTCCGCCGCGTGCGCCGACGCAGCCCGAGAAGTGAGAGTTTGGTAACGGAATTGCCGCGGATCACGGGCTGCACCCTCCGACGCCGGCGATGTCAGGGTCGCGGACCTCGGTTC
>JAOPXK010000131.1 GCA_025965195.1 Marmoricola sp. | reverse complement strand
CCGCGGTCGGTACGTGCTCCGCAGCGCCAGCCTCGCGACCCGGGCCGCTGCGACGTACGGCGGGGTGGTGTCGATGCGCAGTGCAGCGGAGAGGCACGGGTGGGAGCAGCGAAAGGTCCCGGACCTTCCCGACATCACCTTTCCGCGCAACCACCGCGTCGAGAGAGTGGCGCGAAAAGTGCTCGTGCCGCACTGGAGTGAGCTCGGGGCGGACGACGTGGTTGCGGGCGTGACCTCCAAGCGCAGGACCCTGATCGATTGCATGCGCAACCTTCCGTTGGAGGAAGCGGTGTCGATCGTCGACAGCGCCTTGAGGGCGCGTGACATCAGCTTCGGCGCGCTCCGGGTGCTGGCGGCGGCGATGCGAGGGCGCGGTCGGGCGCGTGCGATGGCAGTCGCCGCGATGGCGTCGCCACGGGCAGCGAATCCGTTCGAGTCGACACTTCGTGCGATCGCCTCGACGATCCCCGGGCTGCACGTCGAGCCTCAACGACCGATTCGCCTGGCTGAGGATCACGTCGCCCGGCCTGACCTCGTCGACGAAGCGATGAAGATCGTGATCGAGGCGGAGAGCTTCGAGTGGCACGGGGAGAGCGCGGCCATGACACGCGACTGCGTCCGCTACAACGCCTTCACCAATCAGGGGTGGACGGTGATCCGGTTCAGCTGGTGGCAGGTGATCTTCATGCCGGCGTACGTCGCCGGTGTCCTGGCCTCGGCAGTTGCTCTCGTACGGGGACATGCGAATGTCGCTCGAGGGTCACCGGAGCGTCACGCGTGACCCGGCAGCGACATTCGCATGTCGGGGTACGGCGGAGGCCGCCACGGAGACCACACGCGAGCCCACACCGGGGCGTGGCCCCACCGGTCCGGCCCGACCCGCTCAGCCGAACCGGCCCGAGATGTAGGCCTCGGTGGCCTCTTCGTCGGGGACGCTGAAGATCTTCTTGGTGGGGTTCATCTCCACCAGGCGGCCGGGCTTGCCGGCGCCGGCGAGGTTGAAGAAGGCGGTGTCCTCGGAGACCCGGGCGGCCTGCTGCATGTTGTGGGTCACGATGACGATCGTGTACTCCTCCTTGAGCTCGTGGATCAGGTCCTCGATGGCCGAGGTCGAGATCGGGTCGAGCGCGGAGCACGGTTCGTCCATCAGCAGGACCTGGGGCTCGACGGCGATCGCGCGGGCGATGCAGAGGCGCTGCTGCTGTCCGCCGGAGAGGCCCATGCCTGGCTTGTTGAGCCGGTCCTTGACCTCGTTCCACAGATTCGCACCCTTGAGCGACTTCTCCACGACCGAGTCGGCCTCGGACTTCTTGAGGCGCTTGTTGTTCAGCCGCAGACCAGCGAGGACGTTCTCGTAGATCGACATGGTGGGGAACGGGTTCGGGCGCTGGAAGACCATCCCGATCTCCCGGCGTACCTCCACCGGGTCGACGTTGGCGTCGTACAGCGACTGCCCGTCGACCATCACCTTGCCCTCGACGCGCGCGCCGGGGATCACTTCGTGCATCCGGTTCAGGGAACGCAGGAAGGTCGACTTGCCGCAGCCGGAGGGGCCGATGAAGGCGGTCACCGAACGCGCCGGGATCGTCATGGTCACACCTTCGACAGCGAGGAAGTCGCTGTAGTAGATGTTGAGGTCAGAGACATCGATGCTCTTGGCCATGGTGTTCTCTCGATTCCTACTGGGTCAGTGCCCGGTCTTGGGGGCGAGGATCTTGCCCGCGACACGGGCGATCAGGTTGAGCACCATCACGACGACGATGAGAACGAACGCTGCGCCCCATGCCATGTCCTGCAGGATCTTCGGGTTTGCGCCGGGCTGGGTGTAGCTGAAGTAGATGAAGACCGGCAGGCTGGACATCTGGCCACTGGCCGGGTTCAGGTTGACGGCGGTGGTGGCGCCGCAGGCGATCAGCAGTGGGGCTGTCTCGCCGATCACCCGCGCGACGGCGAGCGTCACGCCGGTGATGATGCCGGCCAGTGCCGTGGGCAGCACGACCTTGAGGATCGTCTTCCACTTGGGTACGCCGAGGGCCCACGAAGCCTCACGCAGATCGTCGGGAACCAGCTTGAGCATCTCCTCGGCGGACCTGACCACGATGGGCACCATCAGGAGGGACAGTGCCAAGCCGCCAGCGAAGCCAATCTTCGTGCCGGGGCCGAAGAGGAGCGTGAAGAGCGCGTAGGCGAAGAGCCCGGCGACGATCGAGGGGATGCCGGTCATCACGTCCACGAGGAACCGGATGGCTGACGCCGTCCTGGACTTGGCGCCGTACTCCACGAGATAGATCGCGGTCATCAGGCCCACAGGCACCGAGATGATCGTCGCGATCAGGGTGATGATCAGTGTTCCGGTCAGGGAGTGGTAGATGCCGCCGGACTCTCCGAACACGTTCTTCATCGACCAGGTAAGGAAGCGGCCGTTGACCTGGGGAGCGCCGAGGCTGATGACCTTCCAGAGCAACGAGCCGAGTGGCACCAGGGCAATGCCGAGCGACACCCAGACGAGAGTGGTGACGAACCGGTTCGTCGCGGCCCGACGGTTCTCGACGAGTCGTGACCACACCGGCAGCCCGACCAGATAGACCAGCAGCGCCACGACGACGATCCCGACCGGGCCCCAGCCCAGGCTGATCCCGAGCAGGGCGGCGAGAGCAAGTGAGATGACGCCGACCAGCGCAGGAGCCCAGCGGGGGAGCCGCGGGTGCGTGAGCGGGACGTGCTGGTGGACGATGGCCGACATCACTTGTTCCTGACGTCGCCGCGCGAGACGATCGCGCGGGCTGCGAAGTTCACGATGAACGTGATCACGAACAGGACGAGACCGCTGGCGATCAGCGCGTTGACCTGTACGCCGGTGGAGTCGGAGAACTTGAGGGCGATGTTCGCCGCGATCGTCGACGGGTTGGTCGCCGAGATCAGGTTGAAGCTCACGATGCCGGTGGCCGAGAGCACCATCGCGACTGCCATGGTCTCGCCCATGGCGCGGCCCAGGCCGAGCATCGCGGCAGAGACGATGCCGGACTTTGCGTACGGGAAGACCGAGAGCCGGATCATCTCCCAGCGCGTGGCGCCGAGGGCGAGTGCGGCTTCCTCGTTCAGCCGTGGAGTCTGCATGAAGATCTCCCGCGAGATGGCGGTGATGATCGGCAGGATCATGATCGCGAGCACGATCGCAGCAGTGAGGATCGTGCGCCCGCTGTTCAGCGCCGGGCCCTTGAAGAGCGGGATCCAGGAGAGATGGGTGCCGAGCCAGCCGTAGAGCGGCGCCAGCCGTGGACCCAGGAAGCTGATGCCCCAGAGGCCGTAGACGACGGAGGGTACGGCGGCCAGCAGGTCGACGAGGTAGCCGATGACCACCGCGAGCCGCCGCGGCGCGTAGTGCGAGATGGAGAGCGCGACGCCCATGGCGAGCGGTAGTGCGATCAGCAGGGCGATCGCGGCGGCAAGCAGGGTGCCGAAGACCAGCGGCCAGACGTAAGCGATGAAGTTGGCGTGTCCGTCGAGGTCGGCAGCCTTGGCGCTGAAGCCCGGGATGCCCTGGATGGTGAGGAAGATGGCGACGCCGGCCAGCGCCACGAGGATCAGCAGGCCCGAGCCGAAGGTGAGATTCGCAAAGACCAGGTCACCCAAGCGACGCTTGGGTGACCCGGCCTTCTGCTCGATGACGCTCACGGACGTTTTGGTTCCGAGCTCACTTGGAGGTGATGCCGTCGATGATCGCGGCAGCCTTCGTCTGCAGGTCCGCCGGCAGCGGAGCTGCGCCGGCGCTGGTTGCAGCGAGCTGCTGGCCCGCGGTGCTGACGATCGAGGCCAGGTAGGCCTTGACCACCTTGGCCTTGTCGGCGGAGTACGTCGGGCAGGCGATGAGGTAGGACGTCAGCATCAGCGGGTAGGCGCCGGCTGCCGTCGTGGTGCGGTCGACCTTGATTGCCATGTCGCCCGCGGCGCGGGTGGTGTCGAGCGGCGAGGCCAGGAGTGCCTTGGCGGCACCGTCCGCAGACGGCGCGGTCCAGGCCGAGCCGACCTTGATCGCGGCGGTGTCGAGCGTGCCGACCTGGCTGTCATCGGCGTAACCGATCGCGCCGTCGCCGGCCTTGACCGCCGAGATGACACCGGAGGTGCCAGCGGCGCCCTCACCGGACTTCAGCGGCCACGTCTTGTTGGCCTCGCTCTTCCAGGTGCCACCACTGGCCTGGAACAGGTAGTCGGTGAAGTTGTTGGTCGTGCCCGAGTCGTCCGAGCGGTGGATGGGGTTGATCCCCGTGCTGGGCAGCGTGGCGCCCGGGTTGAGCGCCGCGATCGCCGCGTCGTTCCACTTCGTGATCGTGCCCGAGAAGATCTTGCCGATCGTGGCGGCGTCGAGGTTGAGCTTGGTGATGCCCTTGACGTTGAAGACCACGGCGATCGGGCTGACGTAGTCGGGAACCTCGAGGACGTCGGCGCCACAGCGCTTGTTGGCGGCGGCGACCTCACCCTTGGTGGGGTCCAGAGCGGCGTCCGAGCCGGCGAAGTCGATCGCGCCCGCGTTGAACTGCTCGACACCCGCGCCGGAACCGGACGGGTCGTAGTTGATGGTCACGCCCGAGTTGGCCTTGCCGAATGCTGCGGACCAGGCGGACTGTGCGGACTGCTGGGCGCTCGAACCGGCGCCGTTCAGCGTGCCCGAGAGGCTGGTGCTGCTGCTGTCGGTGGTCGTGGCAGCCTCGTTGCCGGCGCCACAGGCGGACACCGCCAGGCCGAGAGCGAGCACGGCGAGGCTGGGGCCAGCAACGCGTCGAATGGAAGTGCTGTTCACTTCGATCTCCTGATGTCTTCAGTGACTTGACACTGATGAACGTAGGAACCGGAAGTGACTCAACTCGTCGGCATGGATGAACGCGAGGTGAACGGTGACGCCTATTTGATCGTCAATCGAGGCAAGTGAGACGGCCATCACGTGAACGACCTGTCCAGGACCTTGACTAACGGACCAGATGACGCTCTACCGCGACGATGCGCTGCTTGCGGTGATGTACGACGACCATCTCGCCCGGCGCGAGGGGCTCTTCGTTGAATCCGAGGAGGTCGAAGACCACCGGAAGCACCGGTCGGTGGGTGCACAGGACGGCGGACTCCTTGCTCGCCAGCAGCCCGTCGAGGACCTTCGCGACGGTGTGCCTGGTGAACAGCTCCTCGCTCAGACCGGGCTCCGCCTGGACCTGGAGGACGTGTTCACGCGCATAGGGCCGGATCGTCTGGAGGCACCGCAGGCTGTCGGAGGAGACGACCCGCGTCACGCCGTACGACATTAGGGGCGGGTCGATCTCCCTCGCCTGGGTCGCTCCGACGCGGGTCAGCGGTCTGACAGTGTCCTCGCCCTCCCAGCGCTTGCGGGCCCGGGCACGTGCATGGCGAAGGATGACGAGCGCCGAGGTGCGCTTGCGGGTCTTGAGGAACTGCTCGAGCAGCGCGACATCGTCGAGGTAGCTCAGCGTCTTGGCGGCGACATCGAAGTCGAACCAGCCGAGGGCGTCGATCTCGTGGTTGACCTGGTACTGCGAGAGGTCGTCGTCGCCGATCACGTGACCGACCCAGTAGTGCACGAGCTTTGCCCGGCCACCGGCAACGGCGTACAGCTGGGGCAGCAACGGCCGACCGAGCCGGATCTCGACGCCGGTCTCTTCGAGCACCTCGCGTACGGCGGTCCCGGTCACGTGCTCGCCGGGGTCCTGCTTGCCCTTGGGGAACGACCAGTCGTCGTACTTGGGCCGGTGGACGAGCAGCACCTGGCCGTTCCGCGCCACCAGTGCACCGGCGGCGACGATGTCCGGACCGACCGCCAAGTCGGGTTCCTTGCCTGCCATGGAAGTAGTCTCACATCGGCAAGCGAGAAGTGGGGAAGTGGTCCGTGCGCAAACGTTGGGCAATCATCGGGATCGTTGTCGTCGTGCTCGCAGGACTGGTCGTGGGCGGACGCGTCCTCTGGGACCGCACGCACCGCACCGACCTCCAGCGGGCGTTGTCGATGGTGCCGGCCTCCTCGGAGCGGATCGGCTTCACCGACTGGGCGGCCGTCCGCGCCCGGTTGGGCGTCAAGGCCGGGCAGGACCCCACCGAGGCTCTGGTCAAGAAGCTGGTCTCGAAGGCCTACGACTCCGATCTCTCGGCCGCTTCGAGCATTGACGACTCAGCGGTCGCCCTGCAGCTGAACTACAGCTTCTCCCCGGCGACGATCTCCTGGGAGGCCTACGCCCAGTCGCCCGAAGGAGCCGCGATGGTCGTGCAGCTCCCGTCGGACGCGAGCATGGGCCGGATCGCCGACAACCTGCGCAGCCTTGGCTACAAGGCTCCGTCGACGGCGACGGGCGTCTGGCGCGGCGGCATCGACCTGGTCGCGAGCATCGATCCGACGATCACGCCCGAGCTCCAGTACGTCGTCCTCCTGGCCGACCAGCACGTGCTCGTCTCCAGCGACACCAGCTCCTACGCCGCCCTGACCGCCAAGGTCGCGGCCGGCGATGGGGACTCGTCGTCGTCGGTGTCCTCGGTCGCCGACATGGCGAAGCGGATCGAGGAGCCCGCTGCGGCAATGGTCTGGACCCGTGACTTCGCCTGCTCGGACCTGGCGATGTCGCAGGCCGACGCCGACAGCCAGAGACAGGCGTCCCAACTGATCGCCACGGCAGGCAAGGTCAGCGCCCTGAGCGGGCTGGTCATGTCGATGGCCCCGGATCGAACGCTGACGGTCGGCGAGGAGTTCGACTCCTCCAGCCAGGCTGCCGAGAACCTCAGGGCTCGCGCGCGGCTCGCGGTCGGCGCCTCCGTGGGTCGTGGTGACGGCTCGTTCGCCGACGACTTCAAGCTGACGGTCTCCCGCTCGGTCGGCTCGACGGTGCTGCTCGACCTCAAACCGAAGACCAGGTCCGGGTTCGTGCTCTCTGACCTGTACGACGGCCCGGTCCTCTTCGCCACTTGCTGAGAAGACTCAGGTGAGTCCCGCCGCGGCGACGGCGGCTACTTCAGGCGGTGCCGGCGATGGGCCGCGATCAGTGTGTCCTGCAAGTCGACCAGCGGGGAGCCGTCGGGAGAGGTCGTCCTGGACCAGGTGCCGTCGGAGCTGAGCTCCCAGGCCGACGTACCCGGATCGAACGACAGGTCCAGCACTCGACCGACCTGCTCGACCTCGGAGGCCGACGGCAGCTTGACGAGAACCTCGACCCGGCGGTCCAGGTTGCGGTGCATCATGTCGGCCGAGCCGATCCAGGCTGCCGGCTCGCCGCCGTTCTCGAACCAGAAGATCCGGCTGTGCTCGAGGTAGCGGCCGAGGATCGAGCGGACCCGGATGGTCTCCGACAGTCCGGGTACGCCGGGACGCACGGCGCAGATGCCCCTGATCAGCAGCTCGATGGGTACGCCGGCCCGCGACGCGCGGTAGAGCTCGTCGATCACGGCCTCGTCGACGATGGAGTTCGCCTTGATCCGGATGCGCGCCGGCCGCCCTGCCGCGTGGTGCTCGATCTCGGCGCGGATGCAGTTGACCAGGCCGCTGCGCACCGAGTCGGGCGCAACCATGATCTGTTCGTACGACGCGTTGCGCGACCAGCCGGACAGGTTGTTGAAGAGGTGCGCGATGTCCTCGCTGATCGCCGGGTCGGTGGTCAGCAGCCCGAAGTCTTCGTACATCCGGGCGGTCTTCGGGTTGTAGTTGCCGGTGCCGATGTGGGTGTAGCGGCGGATGCCGTCGGGCTCGTCGCGCACGACCATCGCGAGCTTGCAGTGCGTCTTCAGGCCGACCAGGCCGTAGACGACGTGGCAGCCGGCGTGCTCGAGCTTGCGCGCCCAGCGGATGTTGGCCTGTTCGTCGAAGCGTGCCTTGATCTCGACGATCACCAGCACCTGCTTGCCGGACTCGGCCGCGTCGACGAGGGCATCGATGATCGGTGAGTCACCGGAGGTCCGGTACAGCGTCTGCTTGATGGCCAGCACGTGGGGATCGGCAGCGGCCTGCTCGAGGAACCGCTGGACCGACGTACTGAACGAGTCATAAGGATGATGGAGCAGTACGTCGGACCGCCCGAGCGCCTTGAACACGTCGACCGGGGACGACGACTCGACCGGTGCGAGCATCGTGTGGGTGGCGGGGAGGTACGCGGCGTACTTGAGGTCCTGGCGATCCAGGTCGGCGATGTCGTGCAGGCCGCGGAGGTCGAGCGGACCGGGAAGTCGGAACACCTCGGCTTCGGAGACGCCGAGCTCGGACACCAGCAGCTCAAGCACGTGCGAGTCGATTGACTCCTCGACCTCGAGCCGCACCGGCGGGCCGAACTTGCGACGCAGCAGCTCGCGTTCGAGCGCCTTGAGGAGGTTCTCGGCGTCGTCCTCCTCGACCTCGAGGTCCTCGTTGCGGGTGACCCGGAAGGTGTGCGCGGCAAGGACTTCCATGCCGGGGAACAGCCGCTTGAGGTGCTCGCCGATGACGTCCTCGAGGGGCACGAACCGCTGGTTGCCGAGGGGCACGAACCGCTCGAAGTTCGGCGGCACCTTCACCCTGGCGAAGTGCTCCTTGGTGGTTTCCGGATTGCGGATCAGCACGGCAAGGTTGAGCGAAAGCCCAGAGATATAAGGGAATGGGTGGGCCGGGTCGACGGCGAGAGGCGTCAGCACCGGGAAGATCCGGTCCTTGAAGAGCTTCTTGCACGCCTTCTGCTCGTCGCGGTCGAGGTCGGACCAGCGCACCAGTTCGATGCCCTGCTCACGAAGCGACGGGATGACGCCGTCGCTGAACGTTGCGGCGTGACGTCGCATCAGGTCGGCGGCACCGGCGAGGATCTGTGCCAGCCCCTCGCGCGGCATCAGCCCGGAGGCCGCCCGGACGGCGACGCCAGCCGCGATGCGGCGCTTGAGGCCGGCGACCCGCACCATGAAGAACTCGTCCAGGTTGCTGGCGAAGATCGCGAGGAACCGGGCTCGCTCGAGCAGCGGCAGCGTCTCGTCCTCGGCGAGCTCCAGCACCCGCTGGTTGAAATGCAGCCAGGACATCTCTCGGTCGAGGAAGCGGTCCTTGAACTCGCTCCCGGCGAGGTCGTCGACAGCCGGCTCGTAGGGCGGCTCGACGTCGAAGGTGTCAGCCGGGACGACACGCAGTCCCGGGTCGAGCGGGCCCTCGTCGGCAGGGGCGCCGACGTTGGATGGGAAGGACTCACTCGTCATCGGCCCAGTCTGGCACTGTCAGGTGAACGACTGGTGAAGTACCTTCATGCGCGTGCCAAGCCTTCGGACCAAGATCGACACCCAGCTGCTCCGTGCCGCGATGAACGCGCCTCCCCGTGTGCAGCGCCTGCTGTCCGGCCGCGCCGTCGTCCGCGACGGACAGACCCTCGCCCCCGAAACCCAGCTGATGCTGCGGCTCCAGGTCGTGGCCCGTGAGCCGCGGGTCGAGGACCTGTCCCTGCCGATGGCGCGCGCCGCGCTCGTCAGACAGGCCCAGATGATCGGCGGCGACCTGCCGATCGGCGCCGTACGAGAGCTGGTCGTGCCCGGCGCCGACGGGCCGCTGAAGGCCCGGCTCTACACGCCGCTCGCACGGCTGCGTGACAAGACGATGCCGACCTTGCTGTTCGTGCACGGCGGCGGCTACATGTTCGGCGACCTCGACTCCCACGACGCGCCCTGTCGCTTCCTCGCTGAGAACGCGGGCGTCCAGGTCCTCTCGATCGAGTACCGGCTGGCACCGGAGCACCCGTTCCCCGCCGCTGCAGAGGATGTGGCCGCCGCATTCCGCTGGCTGGTCGCGCACGCGACCGAGATCGGGGCCGACGTCGACAAGCTGGCGATCGGCGGCGACTCGGCCGGAGGCAACCTGGCGGCCGTTACCGCGATCACTGCGGCCAGGGAAGGCCTGCCGCTCGCCTTCCAGCTGCTGGTCTACCCCGGCACGGACTTCACCACCGAGACCCGCTCGCGGAAGCTCTTCGTCAACGGGTTCTACCTCAACAAGGGATTCATCGACAGCGCCCAGCAGGCCTACCTGCCGGGCGCGGCCGACAGGGCCGACCCGCGGGCCTCGGTCCTGCTGAGCGCCGACTTCCCGAAGGGCCTGGCTCCGGCGTACGTCGTGACGGCAGGGTTCGACCCGCTCCGTGACGAGGGCGAGGCCTATGCGCAGCTGCTCGCGGAGCATGGGGTGACCGTCGACGCGAAGCGGTACCCGTCGATGATCCACGGATTCCTCAACTTCGTCGGCTGCGGCCACGAGGCGCCGGCGTACAACCGGGAGATCGCCGAGCGGCTGCGGCTCGCGCTCCGCTGACCGTCAGTCGCAGCTGACTCGCTAGGACGCGACCCTGGGCACGCCGCGGTACTGCACCTCCGCACGGACGAGCCGGAAGCCCTGCCCTGTGTAGACCGCGATCGCGGGGTCGTTGTCACCGTCGACGTAGAGGATGACCTCGTCGACGCCACGGTCGCTGAGGTGTTGCAGGCCGATGTTGGTGAGCAGGGTGCCGAGTCCACGACCGGCTGCCTTCGGGTTCACGGCCACGACGTACACCTCGCCGTAGACGGGGTCCTCGTCGACGTGCACCTTCGTCCAGTGGAAGCCGAGCAGCTCGGGTTCATCCGACAATGCCCCGTCCGGGTCCTCGGGCACCGCGAGGAAGAGCCCCTCGGCGTCGAACCACGGCTCGGCGACGCGCTCCCGGAAGTCCTCGAGGTTCATGTGGCCCTGCTCGGGGTGGTGCGCAAAGGCGGCGGCGTTCACGTGCAGCAGGGCTTCCTCGTCGCCGGGGTGGTACGTCCGGACGCGGACGCCAGCCGGCACGGCAATCTCGTCCAGCGGCAGTGAGGTGGATCTGCTCATGATCCGGAGCTCGCGCTCTCTCGGCAGTCCGACGGCGCCCGCGACCCCGGCAGCGTCGGGGTGGTCGCAATGTGACCAGGCGTTGACCGAGGTGGTCACGCCCGCCAGGGCGGCCTTCGCGAGAGCAGTGCCGACACCGTGGCGACGCGATTCGGGATGTACGGCGAGATCGAGGATGTCCCCATGCAGCAAGGCGAAACCACCATCGCCGAGCCACAGGTCGGCGCCGCTGATGCCTCGGTTCTTCAGCTGGAGGACGGCCTGCTCGTTGAGCGTGGTCGTGCCGTCGTTGGCGGTCGAAGCTCGCGCGATCCGGCGCAGCTCCGCGGCAGGGCCTTCGTCGGAAGCCCAGTCGAACGCGCTCTCGTCGATCCTCTGAATCTCCACCATGTAGGTAGGCTATTCCATTGCGGCGGGTTCGGCGGCAGGGGTGCCCTCGCGCTCGAGGGCCTTCTCCTTGGGCGGCAGCACGAACCGGTAGCCGACGTTGCGGACGGTCCCGATCAGCGACTCGTTCTCCGGCCCGAGCTTGGCGCGCAACCGACGTACGTGCACGTCGACGGTGCGGGTGCCACCGAAGTAGTCGTAGCCCCACACCTCCTGGAGCAGCTGCTCACGGGTGAAGACCCGGCCCGGGTGCTGGGCGAGGTACTTCAGCAGCTCGAACTCCTTGAAGGTCAGGTCGAGCGTGCGGCCACTGAGCTTCGCGGTGTACGTCGCATCGTCGACGACCACTTCACCGGAGCGGATGATGTGTGACTCGGGGTCGTGCTTGTCCTGCTTGGCGTGCAACCGGCCGATGGCGACCCGGATCCGGGCGTCGATCTCGGCCGGGCCGGCCGACTCGACGATCACGTCGTCCATGCCCCAGTCGGCTGCGACGGCGGCCAGGCCGCCCTCCGTGACGATGAGGAGGACCGGCTGGTCGGAACCGGTTGTGCGGATCAGTCGACACAGGTCCCGAGCGTGGGCCAGCTCGCGGCGCGCGTCGATCAGGACCAGGTCGGAATCGGGCGCCTCGAGCAGCGCGCTGCCCTCGGACGGCAGGATCTTGACCTGGTGGTTGAGGAGTGCGAGTCCGGGCAGCACCTCGGCCGAGGGTTGCAGCGCGCTGGTCAGCAGCAGCAGGGTGCTCAACGGGCACCTCCCGGGGCGAGCGTCGGATGAGACGAGGCGGATAGGGAAGGATATCGGACATGGACTCCACTGCTGCCCGGACTGCGCCATCAGGTGGACTGGTCACGCTGCGCTACTGGGCGGCGGCCCGTTCCGCGGCTGGCGTTGACGAGGACCGGATCGAGGTCGACGGTCCCGTCTCGCTGGCCTGGCTGGTGCGTTCGGCCGATGGCCTGCATCGGGACTCGGCCAGGTTCCGCGACGTGATCGGGACCTGCTCGACGCTGCTCGGAGACCGTCCGGTCACGAGCGACGATCCGGAGACCGTGCAGGTGCCCCCCGGCTCGACCGTCGAGTTCCTGCCGCCGTTCGCCGGTGGCTGAGACCCGGAATGAACGACGCGGCGATGCGTTGACCCAGACGTGAGCCCCGGAGCCGTCGTACTCGTGATTGCCGTGGTGGCCGCGCTGGCCTTCGGGTTCTGGCGCGCGCTGACCGATGGCAGGTTCCGCGGCACCCATCGGGTGCGCGACGCGGCTCCGGTCGACGAACCCACTCCTGCAACCGTCCTGACCGGCACCCAGTGGGAGTCGCAGCTGGGGGACCGGGCCACGTTGCTGCAGTTCTCCTCGGCGTTCTGTGCACCGTGCCGGGCGACGCGCCGGATCCTCGACGACGTTGCCGGCAAGGTGCCCGGCGTGGCCCACATCGAGGTCGACGCCGAGCATCACCTCGAAATGGTCAGGCGGCTGGGCATCCTGCGTACGCCGACCACGCTGATCCTCGATCCGGCAGGTCACGAGATCGCGCGAGCGACCGGAGCGCCGACGAAGCGACAGGTGCTCGCTGCAGTCGGCGTCGACGTCGCGGAGTAGCCGCTCCGCGGTCCGGCGTACCTCTCGATCTCGGTCATCGTCCGTGCCGAGTGCGGACAGGTGGTTACATATGCGCGTGGCGGCCGCGGGTCGCGAGGTCCGAGGAGGCTTGTTCGTGAGTGACGTCGAGGTGCCCAACAAAGGCCCCAGCACAAACACTGTGAGTTCGGCCCCGCTGGCGAAGGCTCCGCGCAGCAACAAGCAGAAGGTGGCCGGGTTCCTGCCCGGCTTCATCGTCGAGTGGCTGGACCGGATCGTCTTCCGCTCCCGCCGCGGGCGGATCCGGCTGACCCGGGCGTTCTTCGCGATGCTCGGGTTCAACATCGTCCACAAGGACGACTACTACTCCACGCTGCCGGTGCTCGAGGAGATCGAGAAGACGCGCGCCCGCTGGGACAAGCCCAGTGAGCTGGTCGGCATCGACATCGACGTACCCGGCCTCGAGAGCCGGCTCGGTGACCTTGCCGACCGCTGGGAAGACGACTTCCGGGCCACGGCAGGTGACTACGCCGCGAACCAGCTCCAGGGCTTCGGCCCCGGCTACCCGGCGTTCGACGCACGAACGCTCTTCTACATGCTGCGCGAGCACAAGCCCAAGGCCTACCTCGAAGTCGGCTCGGGCCTGTCGACCTACTACGCCTCCCTCGCCGCCGCGAAGAACGCGGCCGAGGGGTCGCCGCTCGGCATCACCTGCATCGAGCCCTACCCGTTCGACGCCCTGAAGTCACTGGACGGCATCGACCTGGTCGTCGGCTTCGTGCAGGACGTGCCGCTCGAGCGCTTCGAGGCCCTGGAGTCGGGCGACGTGCTGTTCATCGACTCCTCGCACGCCCTGAAGATCGACAGCGACGTGGCGTACCTGTTCCTCGAGGTGCTGCCCCGCATCAAGCCTGGCGTGTTCGTGCACATCCACGACGTGCACTTCCCCTACAACGGTCCGTACCCGGCCGACACCTGGCTGTTCGGCGAGGTGTGGCCGAAGTACTGGAACGAGGCGATGGTCGTGCAGACGTTCCTGACCTACAACTCCGCGTTCGAGATCCTGCTGTCGACGCCGATCGTCCGTCACCACGACGAGGATTTCCTGACCAAGCGGTTCGAGGACTACACGCCGGTCGCCAAGGACCAGAACCCGCCGTCGTCGCTCTGGCTCAGGCGCGTCTGACCGACCCGGTCAGGCCGCTCAGGCGGTGTGCGTCTCGTCGCGATCGGCGAGGCGCTTCGCGAGATGTGGCTGGGTGTCGGCCCACTCCCTGACGCGACGGGCGAGCTCGACACCGACCTCGTGGTGCAGCTCGTGTGAATAGTGGAAGCCGTCGGGCGTGGCGACGTCGATGTCGCCGCCGGCGTACTTCTCGACCAGCTCGGTGGTCTTGAACAGCCGCACGTTGGGACGGTCGACCCGCTCGATCATGTCGGCGATCGCCTTGTTCATCACGATGATCCGCCGCTCCATGCCCGGGAACCAGCTGCGGTACCGGGTTGCCGGGGGGAGCAGCTCGAAGCAGAAGACCAGCGGGCTGTGCAGGTCCTGCAGGTGCCCGATGAGGCGCTCCAGGTCGGCCGCGACATTCTTGGGGCGCGACCTGCGGATGGTCGGGTCGAGGGCCACGTCCGCCTTGGCCTGCATCTTGGCAAGGAACATCCACAGCGGCGTCAGGAAGTGCTTGCGGTAGGCCTCGGCGATCCGGCGCGGGTGCCTCTTCAGGCTGTTCGCGTGCCGCTCGAGCCACCACGGCAGGATGAAGTGGATCGTCTCGTAGTGGCCGTAGAGGAGTACGACGACGTCGGGGGAGTACCCGATCGCCTCGTCCTCCCAGCGGTTCAGCGTGGTCTTGGTGCGCTCGGAGGGCACCGAGATCGTCCGGATCTCGGTCGGACGGCCGTCCGCGAGCAGCGCTGCCTCCATCGCGCGCGGAAAGGTGAAGTCGGTGCGCGGCCCGCCCATGCCGCTGCTCCACCCGACGGTGGAGGCGCCCTTGACGAGGACGCGGATGGGGATGGGAAGCGGTTCGGGCATGGGGATGGCTCCAGGGGCAGATGTCGCCGAGTGGCGGTCAGGCTAGCAAACCGGGCAGCTCGAACTTCGAGCTTCTCAGGGACTCAGTCGAGGTAGCCGGCGTCCTCCTCGACACCGGAGTCGAGACGCTGCAGGTCGACCCTCACCATCCGGCTGACCTCCTCGCGCAGGGCGACCGACGGCTTCCAGCCGAGGCGCTCAGCGGCATGTGCCGAGTTGCCGCGGACCCCGCCGAAGTCGTTGGGTCGCGACGGCGAGCCAGCTGCGGAGGGGGCGTCGTCGATGCCGGCGGCCGCGGCTGCCCAGGACACGATCTCGCCGAGCTGGTGGAGCACGCCGGTGGCGATCACGAAGTCGTCGGGTTCGGCCTGCGCGGCGGCGGCGATCGCGCGCACGAAGTCGGGGGCCGATCCCCAGTCGCGGCGTACCGACGGATCCTGCACGGACACCTGGCTGCGCGTCCCGCGGGCAACCTCAGCAGCCTGACGGCTGATCGTCCGCAGCACGAAGCGGGTCGCGTGCAGCACGCTGGTGTGTCCGAAGAGCACCAGGTTGGACGCGGCCACGTCGCCCGAGGCGCGCGCGTCGACGACGGCTACGTGGGCGGCGGCCTTGGCCTCGGCGTAGGGGCTGACCGGGTTGAGCGGCGCGGTCTCGTCGACCTCGTCGACCTCGACAGGCCCGAAGATCTCCGAGCTCGACGCCTGGATGAACCGGACCCCGGACCCCCTCAGCGTGGACAGCATCCCGACCACCGCGGTGTGGTTGACCGCCGCGGCCAGCTCGGGTTCGTCCCAGCTGGCGCCGACCGAGCTCATCGCCGCGAGGTTGTGGACCACGTCGGGCTGGACCTCATCGATGATCGTGGCGAACCGGTCGGTGTCGCGTACGTCGAGGTCCCGCAGCTCGACGCCCCGGAGGTACGGCGCCATCGCAGCCGTTTCCCCTGACCCGAGTCGCGCCGTGCCGACGACCCGGATGCCCTGGCGCAGGAGCAGCCGGGCCAGGTGGATGCCGTCCTGACCGGCCACGCCGGTGACGAGGTGTGTCGCCGCCGGCCGCGCCTGATCAGTCGAGGTCATCGTCGGTCGAGGAAGCGCTTCATGTCCGCGGAGTCGGCGTCGACCATCAGCTTCGCGAGACCCAGTCCATCGGTCTTTGCTTCCCAGCCCAGGAGCTCCTTGGCCTTCGACGGGTCACCGATCAGCGCGTCCACCTCGGTCGGACGTTCGTACTGCTTGTCGTAGTGGACGTGGTCCTCCCAGTTCAGGCCCGCGTGGGAGAACGCCGCCTCGGCGAACTGCTTCACGGTGTAGCCCTTGCCGGTCGCGAGCACGTAGTCGGTCGCGTTGTCGGCCTGGAGCATCCGCCACATGCCCTCGACGTACTCAGGAGCGAAGCCCCAGTCGCGGACCGCCTCGAGGTTGCCGAGGTCGATGTGGTCGATCACGCCGGCCTTGATCGCGGCCACGCCCCGGGTGATCTTGCGGGTCACGAAGCTCTCGCCGCGGCGGGGCGACTCGTGGTTGAAGAGGATCCCGGAGACGGCGAACAGGTCGTAGGCCTCGCGGTAGTTCACGGTCACCCAGTGCGAGTACAGCTTTGCCGCGCCGTACGGCGAACGCGGGTAGAAGATGCTGCTCTCGCTCTGCGGAGGCGGTGTGGCGCCGAACATCTCCGAGGTGGAGGCCTGGTAGAAGCGGCAGTCGATGCCGGCCGCGCGGATCGCCTCGAGCAACCTCAGCGTGCCGACAGCGTCCGTCGAGGCGGTGTACTCCGGCATCTCGAAGGACACCTTCACGTGGCTCTGCGCGCCGAGGTTGTAGACCTCGTGGGGCTCGATCGCGTGGATCAGGTTGACCAGGGAGACACCGTCGGTCAGGTCGCCGTAGTGCAGGTGCAGGTTCGGGTTGTCGTGCAGATGATCGATCCGGACCCGGTTGAGGGTCGACGCCCGGCGCACCAGGCCGTGGACCTCGTAGCCCTTGTCGAGCAGGAGCTCTGTCAGGTACGACCCGTCCTGACCGGTGATACCGGTGATAAATGCTCGCTTCATGAGGCGTGAGCCTAGGCCAACACCCCCGCAACCATGCGAATCGGGCGCATGATGCCACGCGCCGCCGGCGTTTGTCCGCGGAATGGAGTGTTCGGTCCTACACGTGACCGCAGCGGAACACGTTCGTTGAATGTGCCACGGGGGTTTGGGAAGTTTCGGCGACGTATGGGAGACAAAGTGTCCGGGCGCAAAGAAGTTGATGTTCTGGTTGCAGGTGGCGGCGGTTTCATCGGCGGTCACCTCGTCGCTGATCTGTTGAAGCAGGGTCTGAGTGTGCGCTCGGTCGATGTGAAGCCTC
>JAOPXK010000193.1 GCA_025965195.1 Marmoricola sp. | reverse complement strand
AGAAGCGGCAGATGCATCACCATCCGTTTTGTTCAACCCCCACACCGTCCATGTCGGTACACTCTCGGATAGGACGTCATTGCGACAGGACGTTAGAACGCCGGAACTGTGCTTGGAGGGGCAGGTGAATCGACTGAAAGGAAGAAACCCCGGGGGTGGGGCGGGGGTGCGGCGAGACATCTACATACCGGTATGGTACTGTTCTCCGTATTTAATTTCTCCCCATCTCCATAAGCACCTCCGCGCCCTGTTACATTGCGTTACTCCATCCTTCCCGCAGTTTTGGCTGTCATACTTACCGTCAATAGCACTATTAGCACGACCAGCAACAGAAGCACAACCAGTAACAGCAGCAGCATCACTGGGATTACCGGCATCACCGGGCATTACTGGCAACATCGGCGTCACCGGCATCACAGCATCACCGAGATCACAGCACCACTCCAAAGGCATGTTCCTCTTTGGTGTTTTAATGAAGAGAAGCGACAGATCGATCACCATCCGTTTTGCACACACCTCCCCCGTGAATTGTACGTACACCTTGGGATAGGACGTTATCGGGATAGGACGTTAAAATTGAAACGCCGGAACTGGGCTTAAAAGGAGGACGGAATCAACTGAAAAGATAAAACCCCGCGGGGATGCGGGGAGACTACATAAGTACCGGTATGATACCTGTCTCCATATTTGAATTTCTCCCCGGTTTCGGAATTACCTCTGCACGCTGTTACATTGCGTTGTCTCCTGCATCATTATCGGGTAGTATACTCACTCCCAGTCATCATTAGCACGATCGGCACGACTACTACTACCGGCACTGGCATCACCGGCATCATCCATCATACCCCAAAAGCCACATTCCTAGGAAGGCAACGTTGACCATACCACACCATAACACCACGAAATACAACACATACAACCGCCGGAATGCGGAGGCGGTGTGTGCGTTCAATGTGGAGAATAAGAAATACCTGTTCTCGTTCCTTTGACTCTTCTTTGCCAACCCCTAGAAGAGTCGAAATAACGAGAACAAGAAATACCCACCGGGAAAGGTCCATATATATACTTACCTATCGCTATATTATTTTATGCTCTATGCTGCACCGTTTGTATTCCTTTTGGTCAACATCAACCCCGCCCCGCGAATCTGCTTACCATGGTGGAGATGTCGTCCCAACCGCAACAACCTGACTCGCGAGATATATACAACCGGGAATGCTGGGAGAGGGGGGGTGTGGAGACCGTGGGATTCAACGGACTGGATTGGAAGAAAGGAAGAAAGAGAGAGAGGGAGAGAGAGAGAGAGAGAGAGGGATAGGGATAGGGGCGAGGATATACTCGGTGCTCGGTGCTCCCACAAATCGTTGAGACGGGTTGATGCTACCGACAGCCAATTGTCCAGGTTCAAGTTACTGCCAGCTTCATGACATGCGCGTCAATAATTTACGGGAATAACGAGTACAAATTATATTCATCACCGGCGTCACTGGGATCACGGCATCACAGCATCACCGGCGCCACAGCGTCACCCAAAAGGCATGTTGTGGATCCACGAGTATTTGACGTAAGAGAAGCGGCTGTTTGATCACAATCTTTTTGCTTCCTCCCACACCAACCCGTCCGTGTACATAGACCTTGGGACAGGACGTTATTACGCCGCCTAAACCGCGCCCCACCACCAGCATCATTCCAAAACGCGGAGGTCCCACCATAATGACCTGACTTGCAAGATCTTACACAACCGGGGATGCTACAAAAGGCGGGGTGGGGCGTTTGCATTACCGGAAGAACGGAAGAAAGAGAGTGAATGAGAGAGAAAGAGGGAGAGAGAGAGATAGGGAAGGGAATATACTCGGTGCTCCCATAAATCGTCGACGCGCATGCGACCGTCGGGTGGTTGATGCTACCGACAGCCACTTGTCAAAGTTCAATTTACTGCCAGCTACATACAGTACATGCGCGTTAAATATTTACGGGAATAACGAGTATATAAGTATTTGCCAGGACCTGCAACCCAAATCGGTTCGGTTTACGTTTCTTGCTTGCATTCAACTAACTTTACGCTCAACTGCCTAGGCTGCTGTATTTTCAACACCCCCCTGACATATAGTCCGATTACAATCACCGGCATCACAGCATCACCTAAACCACAGCACCACCCCAGCGGCATGTTTGTTCCGGGTGTTTTACGGAAGAGAAGCGGCACTTGCATGACCATCTGTTTTGCACACACCTCCCCCGTTGTACGCACACTTTGGGACAGGACGTTAAAATGCCGGGACTGGGCTGAAGGGGGAGGTGGTCAACCCACTGACAAGAGGAAACCCCGGGTTTGGGGTTGGGGGGCGGAGCTACAAAGCGGTATGATACCTGTCTCCGTATATCAATTTCTCTTCGTCTTCTGAATTACCTCCGCGCCCTGTTACATTGCGTTATCCCTCTCCATCCTCCCCGCAATCAATATTGATGAGTATACTGATTCCCCATCATCATTAGCACGATCCGCACGACCACCACTCTCGGCACCGGCATCACCGGCATCATCCATAATATCACAAAGCCCACCGTGACATCCCTAGCTAGGGAAGCGTTCACCAGCAGTACCACCTCCCTCGACTCGCATATACCACTACGGCGAAATATACACCGGCCGGAATGCGGAGGGGCCGGGGGTGCGTTCAATTTGGAAAAAACGAAATACCTATCATATATATATATCTACCGCTATGTTATTTGATTGTTATACCCATCTAACCGGCACCTTCCTACCTCTACAAGAACATTAAGTGTTGGTATTCCCCCCCTCCCCCGCCCCGGCTATGCTGTACGATTTCTATTTTATTCTATTCCGTAAACCTCAACCCCAGGGCCCGCGATTTTGCGTGCATGGATACATGGCATGGCGGAGATGTCGTTCCAACCGCAACGACCTGACTTGCAAGAATGTTACAGCCGGGAATGCTGGAAGAGGAAGGCGTGGTGGGGGAGATGTGGATTTCGACGGATTGAACCGGAAGAAGGGAAGAAAGAGAGAGAGATGGGGAACGGAACATACTCGGTGCTCCCATAGATCGTTGACGCGCATTCAAGGTGGTGGTGCTACCAACAGCGAATTGTCCAAGTTCCTGCCAGCTACACAGTACATCCGCATCAATAGGTTATGGGAATAAGGAGTACTAGTTACGAGGACCTGCTCGGTTTACGTTTGTGGCTCGCTGCTACTTCTACCCTCGCCTGCTTATGCTGCTTTATCCTTGATCTAACCCCCCGTATTGCTCTGGCATGGCGATTAAACGCAGCATCACAATTACCGGCATCATCGGCGTCACCGACATCACCGCATCACTCCCAAGGCATGTTTATTCCTGCTGTTCAACGGAAGAGAAGGTTGCATCACCCTCTGTTTTGCACACACCTCCCCCGTGATTTATACGTACACCTTGGGACAGCACGTTACTGGGACAGGATGTTAGAACGCTGGAATTGGGCTAGAGGGGAGCCAAATCCACTTAAAAGAATAAATTCGGGGGTGTTGTACCTCCCTCCGTATTCCAAATTCTCCCCGCCGTCTAATATTTCACAGGTATTTCATAGGTACCTCTGCGTCCTGTTACACTGCGTTACTCCTCTTATTCCTCCCCGCAGTTTTGGGTGTTATATGTACCAACCGTCATTGGCTCAACCAATACAAACAGCACAACCAGGAACAGCAGCATCCCCGGCATCCCCGGCATCAATATATCCCATAAGCTACGTTGAGCCCTAGCCAGAAAAACGTTCATGATACATACCACCTCGCTCAACTCGCATATACCACGAAATACAAAACATACAACCGCCGGAATGCTGAGGGCCCGGGGGCGGGGGGTGGGTGCGGGCAGTGTGTGCATTCAATGTCAAAAAGAAAATCCCCTACCAGGAAGGGTCCATATATAAGTATATACCTAGGTATTGCTATGTTATTTCATTGTTATACTCATCTAACCGGCACCTTCC
>JAOPXK010000182.1 GCA_025965195.1 Marmoricola sp. | reverse complement strand
CGGCGCTGGTCGAAGCGCTCCGCGCAGATCGCATCGCCGGTGCGGGCCTCGGTGTCTACGACGAAGAGCCTCTGCCGATCGAGCATCCACTCCGATCGCTGCCGAACACGCTGCTGCTTCCGCACATCGGTTATGTCACAGAGCAGACCTACGAGGTCTTCTACGCCCAGGCCGTCCAAGACATCCAGGCGTACGACGCCGGGGCGCCCCTGCGGTTGCTAGGCTGAACGCACAATCGAACATCGGGCCGCGTACGCGATGCGGGAGAGCTGTTTCCAGTCCTAACAACATGGGGCGGGTGAGCAGCACCGAAGGAGCAAGCCTCCCCGCCAATCTCTCAGGTTTATGTACCGCATCGAACTGGCCACTCTGAAAAGCGCGATTCATCGCCGCCGAAGGTGAAAGCCGACCCACGCGGGCCGGTGAAACTCTCAGGCCAATGACAGAGGGGGAGTTCTTGTCCAGCCCATAACACTGGAGAACTCCGTGACCGATACCGATACCACCAGCACCGACGGCAGCGCCGAGCGCTTGTCTCCGCTGAACCGCATCCATGTGGATGCCGGGGCCAGCTTCACCGACTTCGCGGGTTGGCAGATGCCGGTGCGCTACAGCTCGGATCTCGCCGAGCATGCGGCAGTGCGCACCGCCGCAGGGCTGTTCGACCTCTCGCACATGGCCGAGATCCTGATCCTCGGGCCGGAGGCCTCAGACGCACTGGATTACGCGCTCGCCGGCAAGATCTCCGCCATCGCAATCGGGCAGGCCAAGTACAGTTTGCTGCTCTCGCGTGAGGGCGGCATCGTCGACGACCTCGTCGTGAATCGCACTGGCGAAGACCGTTTTCTGGTTGTCGCCAACGCATCCAATCGCGCCGTCGTCGCACAGGAGCTGCTCGAGCGCTGCTCGCCATTCGAGTGCGACGTGTTCGACACGAGCGACGACATCGCGCTCATCGCAATCCAGGGGCCGAAGGCGTACGAGATCCTCAGCCAGGTGCCCGGCGTGGATGTGGCCGGCCTCGAAGACCTGAAGTACTACTGGGCGGTTGTGGGCCGCTTCGACCACGAACACGAGCTACTCGTCGCGCGCACCGGATACACCGGTGAAGACGGCTTCGAGCTTTACGTCGCACCGGATGTCGCCCCGGCCCTGTGGGAGGCCGTCATGGACACGGGGGCGGGCTCCGGACTCGTGCCTGCGGGCCTTGCCAGCCGCGACACCCTTCGCCTCGAAGCTGGAATGCCGCTCTACGGCCACGAACTTGGACTCAGCACCTTCCCCGCGCAGGCGGGCCTCGGCAGAGTCGTCAACCTGAAGAAGGACGGCGACTTCGTCGGTCGCGCCGCCGTCGAGGAGGGCTGGGGCGCTGGCGCACGGGTGCTGGTCGGCCTCCGCGCCGAGGGCAAGCGCGCCGGTCGCGCGGACTACGAGGTCTTCGCCGTGGCGGAAGGCGGCGAGTCTATCGGCGTCATCACGAGCGGCGCACTGTCGCCCACGCTCGGGTACCCGATCGCCATGGCATACGTCGACCCCGCGAACGCGAGCGACGGCGCCTCCCTGTTCATCGATGTGCGCGGCACCCGCGTCGCGGCATCCGTCGTTTCCCTTCCCTTCTATAAGAGAGAGTCCAACTGATGGCTGACAAATCCGCACTGCAGTACACGGCAGACCACGAGTGGGTTGAGGTCGATGGGTCGGTAGCGACCGTCGGCATCACCGCATACGCCGCCGAGAAGCTCGGCGATGTCGTGTTCGTTGAACTGCCAGACGTCGGTTCGAGCGTCGCAGAGGGCAAGGTCGTCGGCGAGATCGAGTCGACCAAGTCGGTTGGCGAGCTCTTCGCCCCCGTCAATGGCACGGTCGTCGGCGCAAATGACGCCGTGGTGTCGTCGCCGGAGCTGGTGAACTCAGACCCATTCGGCGAGGGGTGGCTCATCAAGGTGGAGTTCACCGAGCTCCCCACCCTGCTCAGCTACGAGGAGTACTCGAAGCTGGTGGGCGAGTAGTGGGCGACGTCTTCCAGGATCGCCACATCGGAACGGACTCGATTGCGCAGCTTGAGATGCTGTCCGCCCTCGGCTACGACACGGTAGAAGACCTGGTGCTGGCTGCTGTGCCCGAGGCCATCCAGGTCGAGCCTCTTGCGACATCCACGATTCCGGCGGCGGCGACGGAGCGCCAGGCGCTCGCCGAACTTCGCATGCTGGCGGGTCGCAATACCGTGCGTCGCTCGATGATCGGCCTCGGCTACTACGACACCATCACGCCGGCCGTCATCAAGCGCAACGTGCTCGAGAACCCCAGCTGGTACACCGCCTACACGCCGTACCAGCCTGAGATCAGCCAGGGTCGCCTCGAGGCGCTTATCAACTTCCAGACCATGGTTGAAGACCTCACCGGGCTCGACATCGCGAACGCGTCGATGCTCGACGAGGGAACCGCCGTCGTCGAGGGGATGCTACTGGCACGCCGGGCGTCGAAGTCCTCGTCGAGCGTCTTCCTGGTCGACGCGGATGCCCTGCCGCAGACGAAGGCGCTGCTCGCGAATCGTGCAGCAGCCGTGGGGATCCAACTGCACGAGACTGCGTATGACCTCGACCCGAAAGACGTGCCGGAGCTCGATGTGTTCGGCGCGTTCATCCAGTACCCCGGCGCTTCCGGCCGGATCTGGGACCCGTCCGCGGTCATCACAGCGGTCAAGTCGCAGGGCGGTCTCGCGGTC
>JAOPXK010000155.1 GCA_025965195.1 Marmoricola sp. | reverse complement strand
CGCTTATAACTCACACTACACCTTCAGCAGATCAGATCAGATCAGTGAAAGGGAGCTCTAGATTCGCCGGTGGTTTACATTCGTTGCGTTGGGTCAGATTCGGATTTGGCACATATGAGATCCCATCCCCCCGTTGCGGCAGCGCGGTGTCGCTTGTCATCTCTTGTCTTATCTTGTTTCGTCTGCAGGGAGGGAGAGGGAGGGAGGGTTCATTCCCATCGCCATTGCCCCCGCGATCGCCAACAGCCGTCCGGATTGCCGGTCCGGGGGTGCGTACGTAACCGGTCCTAGTTGTTTTCTTTCCTTCCCTTTCCTTGCCGCGGGGATACATGTATGTATGAACTGTACTGTACTAATGTCGGATGGGATGATGGATGATGGATGGTGAGTGCTGCTCGGTTAGCTTCGAAGTAAATTGGATCGGTATGTTCGGGAGTTTGGTAGCGGGGGGGGTTTGTAACGCAATTCATTTGCCATCGCTTCCATCCCACAAACACCCATCAAATTAGATTAGATTAGCCCACCAAAACTAGAGTCATAGATCCCCGGGTCAATTTTTTCTTTTTTCCCGTAGTCCCATTATTTTGCACCGGACCGGGAATCTATCTCGCCAGTGTTCGTGGGGCTTCAACTACGATGCATCCACCCCCACCCCCACCTCTCAGGCTCTCCCCCACCTTTGTTTTGTCCCATGGACTTGATTTCTATATTCATTGCCATCGCCAGTTCACTTTCAGCTGCACTTCCACTGGCTTTTGCAATTGCTTTCCTATGGATGCTGTCGGGTGTAATTTGTATATGTATATGTACAATGTATCTACATGTATTCCGTATGTTGAATGGATGGATTGGTGGGATGACTGCATTGCGAGGCGAAACCTATGCCAGTAAGTAAGTAACTACTTATGTATCCCGCTCCCGCTCCAGCAAAACAAAACAACGCCTCACAGAGGACTCACATTCCATATCCATCATTTCACGCTCCCACCACCATCTCCACCATTCCAAGTTTGCTTCTTTTTTTTCATCCAAAATACCGGCACGCAGGGGCGATAACTTATTATTTCTTGGTACAGTAACAGTACCAGCTACAGTAGCAGTACCAATAACATTACCAGTAACAAAACCTTCGCCGGGGTACGGCAGGTATCCCCTCGCCAGCCCCCGCTGCCTGCTGCCTAGCTGCCTGCTGTCGGAAATATCTGTATCTGTTCGCCGGCCGTTTCCATTTCGTCGGGTGGGTGGGAATTTTCCGCGTGGGATGCGATAACGTCCATTAAATCATCCGCTGTCGCTTGCTTGCCTTGACTTGTCCGCAGGGAGGGTGAGATGGCGGGAAGGAGGGTTCATTGGCATCGGTCTCGGCATCGCCAACAGCGGGATTGCCGGTTATGGTTGTTTCCTTTCCTTGCCGGCGGAAATAGATGTATGTGCTGTAATAATGTTCAATGGCTGCTCGCTTTGCTTTAGAGGGGTGGGTTCTGTGAGTTCGGGGGTTAGGTACTTAGCTGAGGCCCCGCAGGGGTGGTGTATGGGTATTTACTCCCTGGTGGTAGGATAGGAGGGTGTAGTCTATTTCAAACGCAACCCTTTCGCGATTGCTCCACAAACACTTATTAAAAGAAATTGGATGAGATAAAGATTAGCCCACGAAAAAACCCGGGTCATAGATCCCCGGCTCAATTTCAAAATCCCATTCCCGTTCCGAATCCCATTATTTTGATCCGGGAATCGATCTCGCCGGTTTCTGCAGAGTCTCAACTGGAATGCCCCCACTGCTCCCGCATCCCATCCATCATGACATCGGGCTTCCGTCTGGTTTCCATATTTCCAGGTCAGGTGGGTCTTTGGATTTTTAGGTTTTCGGATTCGAATTTCGGGTTTTCGGGATTTTCCGGGAAAGGGGGCAGCGGCGAAGCGGGGTAATCGTTGGTGATGGATTCAGTCGACAGGTGCTGAATCGGAACTGGGATTGAACCTCAACCTCACAAACCGCGACTATGCGCATTGCGTGTATCGTCTGTCTGCAAGAGAATACTTTGGTTAGCAAGAGGATCAAGAATCCATCGCCTCGCCGGGGTAAAAGAGCAAGACCTTCGTGACACGCGTGAGGGGTTGGCGGCGAGAGGTTTCTGCGAGGGCATTTCATCGCCGACAGCTGGAGACAACAGAGAGATTGGATTGCAGTACCGGCGTAATGTGGTGTGGTATTGTAGATGGACGGAGTACGGTACTTGGTGGTGGGTGTAGGTGTAGATGGTAGAAAGAAAGAAAGAAAAAAACAAGCCAATCCGACCGAAGCCAAGCCAAGCACGAAACGTAGGTATGCGACGTATCATATGCCCGCGCTGCAGGTATCAACACCCGGGCCCATTGATACATACATACCCCCACAATTGAACACGCCTGGTGCCAGATGGGAGAAAAATCGATTCTATGTCGGTGTGCATATTCTATAAGCCACGGCTTTTTATGCATGAAAGGCTGAGGTGGCAAATCGCATGCATAAGGTTCCTTATAATGGCACGGTGATGTCATCTAGTGGCGCACAACCGAATTTTAACTCTATTCAACATGGTAACCTCTGTATAAATGATACATTGGGCAAAATCTTATATATGCAAATGTACAATCACCATGGCTATTTTTTCGTAAAAACCCCGAATTCTGATACCTGATTGATGCATGATCTAGGTGTTTTTGCCCCTTTTGGTCATTGTAGGTATAAATATTACATCCCCGCGCCGAGCACAAGCACTCGGCTTCACATCCGCGCACGACATAAGATACTTACGCCGCACGCAGGATTTGTCCATCGCCCATCCCCCTCCCTCCTATCTTCCCCTACCTGAACTCTCCCGCAGCCCCCGCAGTCACGCCAGCATTCCAACCCGCAGCTCCCGCAGTCGTGCCAGGATTCCCCCACAACCCCCTCTCGGCGTAATTTCCGCAGACCACGTCAATATGTTAGTATCCGTCCAACTTCAACCCGCATCTCATCTCCGGGACTG
>JAOPXK010000111.1 GCA_025965195.1 Marmoricola sp. | reverse complement strand
TTGCGCACCTTCGGCTTGATCGTTCGGACGACCTTGCCTGCCCCGTTGACGACGGCCCAGCCGAGCGTCGGCGCGAATATGCGCCCGCCGTTGATCATTGCTGAGTACGCGAGCGCGAGCTGCAGCGGCGACATCGTGGTCTCGCCCTGACCAATTGCCATGTCGGCGTTGTCGCCGGCGCGGTAGCGCCAGCCGTCCGTGCAGTTCTCGGCCGCCAGCGCGGTTCGGTAGGCGCGCTGGGTCGGATCAGGTTCGTCGGGGTAACCGCGTTTGGCTGCGGCGCAGTACTGCGCCTTGTTGGCCGTCCAGCGGGCCCGCCGGGTCTCGCGGTCGGCGTAGCTGCCAGCAGCCTGCTCGTCGGCCGGCAGGTCGATGTTCGGCGTGCGCCCGACCCCGAACGACGCCGCCGTCTTCTGCAGGTACTCGTCGAGGGCCTGGAACTGCACAACGTCGAGGGACGCCTGTTGGCCTTCTCGGTCCAGTACCACCCCGAAGCAGCCGCCGGACCCCACGACGCCGCCTACCTCTTCGACCGCTTCATCGAGCTCATGAGCGGGTCTCCGGAGGGCGGGCGGACGGGGGCAGGGGGCGCGCCCGTGGACCCCGGCAGCCGGCCGGCCGGTGGTCGGCACGTGGGCCGTCCGCAAGCCGGCGACGGGCCGAGCCCCGACAGCCCACCTGACGGCGACGGACCAACCAGTCACACACACGGAGAGGGCGCCTGATGCCGAAGCGCGACGACATCAAGTCGGTCCTCGTGATCGGCTCGGGACCGATCATCATCGGTCAGGCCTGCGAGTTCGACTACTCGGGCACCCAGGCGTGCCGCGTCCTGCAGGCCGAGGGCATCCGGGTGATCCTGGTGAACTCCAACCCGGCGACGATCATGACCGACCCGGAGTTCGCCGATGCGACGTACGTCGAGCCGATCACCCCGGAGTTCGTCGAGAAGGTGATCGAGAAGGAGCGCCCCGACGCGCTGCTCGCCACGCTCGGTGGCCAGACCGCGCTGAATGCCGCGATGGCGCTGGACGCCGCAGGCATCCTCGAGAAGTACGGCGTCGAGCTGATCGGCGCGAGCATCGAGGCGATCAACCGCGGCGAGAACCGCGAGTCGTTCAAGAAGATCGTCGAGGAGCTCGGCGGCACCGTCGCGCAGTCGGTCGTCTGCCACACCCTCGACGAGTGCTTCGAGGCTGTCACAGGGTCGGGTGGGCTGGGCTTCCCGGCGGTCGTGCGCCCGAGCTTCACCATGGGCGGCACCGGCTCCGGGATGGCCTACAACGAGGACGACCTGCGCCGCATCGCCGGCTCCGGCCTGTCCGCCAGCCCGACCACCGAGGTGCTCCTCGAGGAGTCGATCATCGGCTGGAAGGAGTACGAGCTCGAGGTCATGCGTGACACCGCCGACAACGTGGTGATCATCTGCTCGATCGAGAACCTCGACCCGATGGGCGTGCACACCGGCGACTCGATCACGGTGGCACCCGCGATGACGCTGACGGACCGCGAGTACCAGCACCTGCGCGACCTCTCCATCGGCATCATCCGCTCGGTCGGCGTCGACACCGGCGGCTGCAACATCCAGTTCGCGGTGAACCCCGAGGACGGCCGGGTCGTCGTCATCGAGATGAACCCGCGGGTGTCGCGCTCCAGCGCCCTGGCCAGCAAGGCGACCGGCTTCCCGATCGCCAAGATCGCGGCCAAGGTGGCGATCGGCTACACCCTGGACGAGATCACCAACGACATCACCCTCGAGACGCCGGCCAGCTTCGAGCCGACGCTCGACTACGTGGTGGTGAAGGTCCCGCGGTTCGCGTTCGAGAAGTTCCCGGGCGCCGACCCGACGCTGACCACGCACATGAAGTCCGTCGGTGAGGCGATGGCGATCGGTCGCAACTTCACCGAGGCGCTGCAGAAGGCCCTGCGCAGCCTGGAGAACAAGGCCGCGGTGTTCGACTGGACCCAGCAGGTCGTCGAGCTGGACAAGACGGCGCTGCTCGAGGAGATCAAGGTCCCGACCGACGGTCGACTCAAGCGGGTGATGGACACGATCCGTGCCGGCGCCAGCGCCGAGGAGATCTTCGATGCGACCAAGATCGACCCGTGGTTCGTCGACCAGCTGTTCTTGATCAACGAGATCGCCCAGCAGATCATCGGCGCCGACGAGCTCACCCCGGGCCTGCTCCGCAAGGCCAAGCGGCACGGGTTCTCCGACGCCCAGCTCGGCAAGATGCGCGGCATGCGCGAGGACGTCGTGCGCGGCGTGCGACACGCCCTCGGCGTACGCCCGGTCTACAAGACGGTCGACACCTGCGCGGCCGAGTTCGCGGCGAAGACGCCGTACCACTACAGCTCCTACGACGAGGAGACCGAGGTTTCCCCGCGCTCCAAGGCCGCCGTGCTGATCCTCGGCAGCGGCCCGAACCGGATCGGTCAGGGCATCGAGTTCGACTACTCGTGCGTGCATGCCGCGATGGCGCTGAGCGCAGCCGGTTACGAGACCGTGATGGTCAACTGCAACCCCGAGACCGTGTCGACCGACTACGACACCTCCGACCGGCTCTACTTCGAGCCGCTCACCCTCGAGGACGTCCTCGAGGTGGTGTACGCCGAACAGCAGGCGGGTCCCATCGCCGGAGTGATCTGCCAGCTCGGTGGTCAGACACCCCTGGGCCTTGCCCGCGGTCTCGAGGAGGCCGGCGTCAAGATCGTCGGCACCTCACCGGCCGCGATCGACCTTGCCGAGGAGCGTGGTGCCTTCGGCCGGGTGCTCGAGGAGGCCGGGCTGACCGCACCGAAGCACGGGATGGCCACATCGTTCCCCGAAGCCCAGGCGATCGCTGCCGAGATCGGCTACCCGGTGCTGGTCCGCCCGTCGTACGTCCTGGGCGGCCGCGGCATGCAGATCGTGTACGACGACACCACGCTGAGCTCCTACATCGAAGCGGCGACCGAGATCAGCCCCGACCGGCCGGTGCTGGTCGACCGGTTCATCGACGATGCTGTCGAGATCGACGTCGACGCGATCTACGACGGCACCGACCTGTTCCTCGGCGGCGTGATGGAGCACATCGAGGAGGCCGGGATCCACTCCGGTGACTCGTCGTGCGCGCTGCCGCCGATCACCCTCGGTGCTGCCGAGATCGAGCGGATCCGCGAGGCCACCGAGGCGATCGCGAAGGGCATCGGTGTGCTCGGGCTGCTCAACATCCAGTACGCGCTGGGCTCCGACGTGCTCTACGTTCTCGAGGCCAACCCGCGCGCGAGCCGGACGGTGCCGTTCGTCTCCAAGGCAACCGCCACACCGCTGGCGAAGGCGGCCGCCCGGGTGATGCTCGGCGAGACTATCGCCGACCTCCGCGCCGAGGGAGTGCTTCCGGCGCAGGGCGATGGGGGAGACCTGCCGAGCAACTCGCCGATCGCGGTGAAGGAAGCGGTGATGCCCTTCAACCGGTTCAAGATGCCCGACGGACGCAACGTCGACACGATCCTCGGCCCGGAGATGAAGTCGACCGGCGAGGTGATGGGCTTCGACGCCGTCTTCGGTACGGCGTTCGCGAAGGCCCAGACCGCGGCGTTCGGATCGCTGCCGACCAGCGGCCGGGTCTTCGTGAGCATGGCGAACCGCGACAAGCGCACGATGATCTTCCCGATCAAGGTTCTCGCCGACTACGGCTTCGAGATCGTCGCGACCCAGGGCACGGCCGAGGTGCTGCGTCGCAACGGCGTCCAGACGACCGTCGTCCGCAAGCACTTCGAGGGTGAAGGGCCCAACGGCGAGCCGACGACGGTCCAGATGATCCTGGCCGGCGACATCGACCTGGTCATCAACACCCCGCACGGCTCGACCAGTGGTGGCTCGGCGCGCATCGACGGCTATGAGATCCGCACGGCCGCCGTGCTCGTCAACATCCCGTGCATCACCACGGTCCAGGGCCTGGGCGCCGCGGTCCAGGGCATCGAGGCGATGCGGGCCGGCGACATCGGCGTCCGCTCGCTGCAGGACTGGGCACGGATGTCGGTGGTCGAGCCGGGCGCGGCCGAGGGCGGCGCGTGAAGCCGTACAACCTGCTCTTCGACCACGTGCTGGCCCGGACCGATCCGGAGCAGGCGCACCACGCCGCGTTCCGGGCGATCCGGACCGCGAAACCGCTCGTCAGGGGACTCGACAGGCTGAACCGCCGGCACCACATCGAGGTGCTCGGCCTGAACGTTCCCGGAGCGCTCGGTCTCGCCGCGGGCTTCGACAAGAACGCCGAGGGCATCGACGCCCTCGCCGCTCTGGGGTTCGGGTTCATCGAGATCGGGACGGTCACCGGTGAGCCGCAGCCCGGCAACCCGAAGCCGCGGCTGGTCCGGCTGCCGAAGGACCGCGCGGTCGTGAACCGGATGGGCTTCAACAACGACGGCGCCGAGGTGATTGCCCGGCGGCTCGCGCAGTGGGCGATGTCCTCGGGTGAACGGCGGCCGGTCCTCGGCGTGAACATCGGCAAGACCAAGGTGGTGCCCGAGGACGAGGAGGTCGCGGTCATCGGCGACTACCTGAGGTCGACCACGCTGCTTGCGCCGTACGCCGACTACCTGGTCGTCAACGTCTCCTCGCCGAACACCCCCGGCCTTCGCAACCTGCAGGCCGTCGCCAAGCTCGAGCCGCTCCTCGAGGCCGTCCGGCAACGCGCCGACGAGGTGGCGGCCCGGCACGTGCCGCTGTTCGTGAAGATCGCGCCCGACCTCGGCGACGACGAGGTCGGCGAGCTGGCTGAGCTGTCGGTGAGCCTGCACCTCGACGGCATCGTGGCCACCAACACCACGATCTCGAGGTCCGGCCTTCGCTCGACGGGCGCGGAGGTCGACGCCGCCGGCCAGGGCGGGCTGTCCGGCGCACCACTGAAGGCGCGGTCGCTGGAGGTCCTCAAGCTGCTGCGCCAGAGGGTCGGTGCCGAGATGGTGCTGATGTCGGTCGGCGGGATCGCCACCCCGCAGGATGCGATCGAGCGGCTCGACGCCGGCGCGGACCTGCTGCAGGCCTACACCGCGTTCATCTACGAAGGTCCGCTGTGGCCGAGCCGGATGAACCGGGCGATCAGCAAGGAACAGGCCAGCCGATGACGGCCGATGATGTGGCCACGACCCTTCTGGAAGGAACGCCTCGATGACCTTTGGTGCCCGGCTCCGAGCCGCGATGGACGCTCGCGGCCCCCTCTGCGCGGGCATCGACCCGCACGCTGCGCTGCTGGAGTCGTGGGGGCTTCCCGACTCGGTCGCCGGTCTGGAGAGGTTCGCCCTCGACGCGGCCGAGGCGCTCGCACCGGTGTGTGCCGCGATCAAGCCGCAGTCGGCGTTCTTCGAACGATTCGGCTCCCGCGGGATCGCCGTACTCGAGCAGGTGATCACGATCTGTCGTGAGGCCGGCGCGGTCGTCGTACTCGACGTGAAGCGGGGTGACATCGGCTCCACCGCGCAGGCGTACGCCGATGCCTACCTCGACCAGTTGTCCCCGATCGCGGCCGATGCGATCACGGTGACGCCGTACCTCGGGTTCGGCAGCCTGACGCCGATGTTCCAGACCGCGAAGGCCAACGACGCCGGCGTGTTCGTGCTCGCGCTGACCTCGAACCCGGAGGGCCCGCAGGTGCAGCACGCCAGGACGGACGCTGGCCTGACCGTCGCCGGCACGATGCTGGCC
>JAOPXK010000109.1 GCA_025965195.1 Marmoricola sp. | reverse complement strand
GCGGTCGGCACAGAAGAGGACGGCATCGCTGCCGTTCACCTGAAGGCACACGCGTGTGACCCGGTCTCGGCGTACGGCGGGATCATCGCGACCAACCGGCCGGTGACCCTTGCGCTGGCCGAGACCGTGAAGGACATCTTCACCGAGGTCGTGGTGGCGCCGGCGTTCGACGAGGACGCGCTGGCCGTGCTGAGGACCAAGAAGAACCTGCGGCTGCTGCAGGTCGAGGCACCGGCCAGGGGTGGCATCGAGACCCGGCCGATCTCCGGCGGCCTGCTGATGCAGGTCCGTGACCTGATCGACGCGACCGGCGAGGACAAGGACGGTCACCCGACGGGCGACCACCCGATGCACTGGCGCCTGGTGGCCGGTGAGCCGGCCGACGACGCGACGCTGGCCGACCTCGAGTTCGCCTGGCGCTCGATCCGCGCGGTGAAGTCCAACGCGATCCTGCTCGCCTCCGGCGGCGCATCCGTCGGGGTCGGCATGGGACAGGTCAACCGGGTCGACTCCTGCCACCTTGCTGTCACGCGGGCCGGTGAGCGGGCCGCCGGTTCGGTCGCCGCTTCCGACGCGTTCTTCCCGTTCGCCGACGGTCCCCAGATCCTGATCGACGCCGGCGTGAAGGCGATCGTCGCTCCCGGTGGGTCCATCCGGGACGACGAGGTGATTGCCGCGGCCCAGAAGGCCGGCGTCACGACGTACTTCACCGGCACCCGACACTTCTTCCACTAGGAGTTCGCATGACTGCACAGATTCTCGACGGCACGGCCACCGCGGCTGCGATCAAGGACGAGCTCAAGTCCCGGGTCGCGGCACTGCGCGAGCAGGGCATCGTGCCCGGACTCGGCACCGTGCTCGTCGGCGACGACCCGGGCTCGCGGTGGTACGTCAACGGCAAGCACAAGGACTGTGCCGAGGTCGGCATCTCCTCGATCCGGGTCGACCTGCCGGCGACCGCGACCCAGGCCGAGGTGCTCGAAGCGGTGCAGCGGCTGAACGATGATCCAGCCTGTACGGCGTACATCGTCCAGCTGCCGTTGCCCAAGGGGATGGACGAGAACGCTGTGCTCGGCGCCATCGACCCGGCGAAGGACGCCGACGGACTGCACCCGACGAACCTCGGCTGGTTGGTGCTCGGCAAGCCGGCGCCGCTGCCGTGCACGCCGTTCGGCATCGTCGAGCTGCTGCGCCGTCACGACGTGCCGATCGCCGGCGCGGACGTCGTGGTGGTCGGTCGTGGCGTCACCGTCGGCCGTCCGCTCGGGTTGCTGTTGACCCGTCGTAGCGAGAACGCGACCGTCACCCTCTGCCACACCGGCACCCGCGATCTGGCCGCGCACACCCGCACTGCCGACATCGTCGTTGCCGCCGCAGGAGTGCCCGGCATCATCACCGGCGCCATGGTCAAGGCCGGTGCCGCGGTCCTGGACGTGGGCGTCTCGCGGGTCGACGGCAAGATCGCCGGCGACGTCGCCCAGGATGTGTACGACGTGGCCGGGTGGGTCTCCCCGAACCCTGGCGGTGTCGGTCCGATGACCCGCGCGATGTTGCTCTCCAACGTCGTGGCGAACGCCGAGCTGGCAGCCGGACAGGCACACTGAGCAGGTGGACGACCAGGTGCCCGACGAGACGATCGAACCCGTCGAGCAGGAGCCGCGCCGGATCCCGTCGACGTTCGGTGGGCTCGTCTACCTTGTCGTCGTCGCCGCCACGATCGTCGGGGTCGGCATCGTCGCCTTCGGACCATGGCGCCGAGGCGTCGCCCTGATCGGCATCGCGCTGATCGTCGGCGCGGTCATGCGCCTGGCCCTCCCCGAACGGGACGCCGGCATGCTCCGGGTCCGGCACCGGTTCTCCGACGTACTCATGCTCGCCGGAGTCGGTACGGCGCTGATCGTGCTGGCCAACGTCATCCCCAACCAGCCGGTGTGACTCCGGCGGGGGGTGGAGTTTTCACAGGCGATGAGGTCAAACCTCCTCTTCGCACATGTCATGTCGTGTGCGAAGAGGAGGTTTGGGTTCATACCGTGGGAAAACTCCCCACCAGTCAGATCAGTCCGAGCTCGGTGACCGCTGCGCGCTCGTCGGCGAGCTCGGCGGTGGAGGCGTCGATCCGGCTGCGGGAGCCGTCGTCGATGTCCAGGCCCTGGACGATGCTCCAGTCACCGTTCGAGGTGGTCACGGGGAACGAGGAGATCAGGCCCTCGGGCACTCCGTAGGAACCGTCGGAGACGACTGCCATCGAGACCCAGTCACCCTCGGCCGAACCCTTCAGCCAGTCGCGGGCGGCGTCGACGGTGGCCGATGCGGCGGAGGCCGCCGACGACGAGCCACGAGCCTCGATGATCGCGGCACCGCGCTTGGCGACGGTCGGGATGAAGTCGTTCTCGAGCCAGGCCTGGTCGTTGACGACCTCGGCAGCGTTCTTGCCACCGATCTCGGCGTGGAAGATGTCGGGGTACTGGGTGGCGGAGTGGTTGCCCCAGATGGTGATCTTCTTGATGTCGGTCACCGAGGAGCCGGTCTTCGCCGCAAGCTGCGAGATCGCCCGGTTGTGGTCGAGCCGCGTCAGGGCCGAGAAGCGCTCCTGCGGGATGTCGGGCGCGTTCGTCATCGCGATCAGCGCGTTGGTGTTGGCCGGGTTGCCGGTGACGCCGATGCGTACGTCGTCAGCAGCAACCGAGTTGAGCGCCTTGCCCTGAGCAGTGAAGATCGCGCCGTTCGCGGAGAGCAGGTCGCCACGCTCCATGCCGGGACCGCGGGGGCGTGCGCCGACCAGGAGGGCGAGGTTGACGCCGTCGAAGATCTTCTCGGCGTCAGCGCCGATCTCGACACCGGCGAGCATCGGGAAGGCGCAGTCGTCGAGCTCCATCACGACCCCCTCGAGGGCCTTCAGGGCGGGTTCGATCTCGAGCAGCTGGAGCTGGATCGGCTGGTTGGGACCGAGCAGCGAGCCACTGGCGAGACGGAAGAGCAGGCTGTAGCCGATCTGGCCGGCTGCACCGGTCACGGCCACCTTGAGAGGGGCCCCAGAAATGGAAGAACTCACGACATCTCCTGATCGAGGGAAAGCGGGGGACAAGACAAACCGACGCTACAGCGGCCCGTGGCGCCTCCGCCCGCCGGGTCTGGCCGAGCGGTCACCGAGACGGCAGGATGGGGCGCGTCGGCCCGAACTGGCCGCATGAGATATCTTGATATCAAGAGATCCCGCATGAGTAGCGCATTGAGAAAACGGAGCCCCGGTGACCGACCCGAAGATCATCTACACGCATACCGACGAGGCCCCTCTGCTGGCCACGTACTCCTTCCTGCCGATCGTGCAGGCCTACGCCTCGACCGCAGGGGTCGACGTGGAGACCAGGGACATCTCCCTGGCGGGCCGCATCATCGCCAGCTTCCCCGACGCGCTTCGGCCCGAACAGCGCATCGATGACGCTCTTGCCGAGCTCGGCGCGCTCGCCCAGCTGCCCGAGGCGAACATCATCAAGCTGCCCAACGTGAGCGCCTCGGTGCCGCAGCTCAAGGCGGCCGTTGCCGAGCTCCAGGCCAAGGGCTACGCCCTGCCGGACTACCCCGAGGACCCGCAGACCGACGCCGAGAAGGAGACCCGCGCGCGCTACGACAAGACCAAGGGGAGTGCGGTCAACCCGGTCCTGCGCGAGGGAAACTCGGACCGTCGTGCGCCTGCTTCGGTCAAGCAGTACGCCCGCAGCCACCCGCACTCGATGGGTGCCTGGTCTGCCGACTCGAAGACCAACGTCGCGACCATGAGCGCCGGTGACTTCAAGTCCAATGAGAAGTCGGCCGTGATGGCGAAGGCCGGGTCGGTCCGGATCGAGCTGGTCGGCGACGACGGCACCACGACCGTCCTGCGCGAACCGGTCGCGGTGCTCGAGGGCGAGGTCATCGACGCCACGTTCATGGACGTCGCCGCGCTCGACGAGTTCTTCGTCAGGCAGATCGCCCGCGCCAAGGACGAAGGTTTGCTGTTCTCGTTGCACCTCAAGGCCACGATGATGAAGGTCTCCGACCCGATCATCTTCGGCCACGCCGTGCGGATGTTCTTCCCGGAGGTCTTCGCCGAGCACGGCGCCACCCTCGCCGAGTCCGGCATTCGGGCCAACGACGGCCTGGGCGCGCTGCTCAATGCGCTGTCCAGCCTCCCCGCCGACGTACGCACGTCGATCGAGGAAGGCGTCAAGAAGGGCTTCGCCGACGGCCCGGCCATCGCGATGGTCGACTCGGAGGCGGGCATCACCAACCTGCACGTGCCCAGCGATGTCATCGTCGACGCCTCGATGCCCGCGATGATCCGTACGTCGGGCCACATGTGGGGTCCCGACGGCGCCGAGGGCGACACCCTCGCGGTCATCCCGGACTCGTCGTACGCCGGCATCTACCAGGCGACCATCGACGACTGCCGCGCCCACGGCGCCTTCGACCCGGCCACGATGGGCTCGGTGCCCAACGTCGGGCTGATGGCCCAGGCTGCCGAGGAGTACGGATCGCACGACAAGACCTTCGAGATCCCGACGGCCGGCGAGGTGCGCGTCATCGACCAGGACGGCGAGCTGGTCTTCGCCCACGCCGTTGCTGCCGGTGACATCTGGCGGATGTGCCAGACCAAGGACATCCCGGTCCAGGACTGGGTGAAGCTCGCCGTCACCCGGGCCCGCGCAACCGGCGTACCGACGATCTTCTGGCTCGACGAGGCCCGCGCCCACGACGCCCAGCTGATCAAGAAGGTGAACACCTACCTCAAGGACCACAACACCGACGGCCTCGACATCCAGATCATGGCACCGGCCGAGGCGATCGCGTTCTCGCTGGAGCGGATCCGCAAGGGCGAGGACACCATCTCGGTGACGGGCAACGTGCTGCGCGACTACAACACCGACCTGTTCCCGATCCTCGAGCTCGGCACCGGCGCGAAGATGCTGTCGGTGGTGCCGCTCATCAACGGTGGTGGCCTCTTCGAGACCGGCGCCGGCGGCTCGGCTCCCAAGCACGTGCAGCAACTCGTCAAGGAGAACTACCTGCGCTGGGACAGCCTGGGTGAGTTCCTGGCGATGGCCGTCAGCTTCGAGCACTTCGCCCAGACCAACAACAACGCGCGCGCCCAGATCCTGGCCGACACCCTCGACCGCGCGACGGGCACCTTCCTCGACGAGAACCGGTCGCCGGGTCGCAAGCTCGGCACGATCGACAACCGCGGCAGCCACTTCTACCTGGCGCTCTACTGGGCCCAGGAGCTTGCCAAGCAGACCGAGGATGCCGAGCTCGCGACGGCCTTCGCCAAGCTGGCCGAGTCGCTGACCGCCGACGAGTCGACGATCCTTGCGGAGCTGCTCGCTGTCCAGGGTTCGCCGGCAGACATCGGTGGCTACTACAAGCCCGACGACGCCCTGGCCTCGGCGGTGATGCGTCCGTCGTCGACGCTCAACGCGGCGATCGACGCGCTGGCCCAGGCCCTGGCCTGACCCTGACCGAGAGTCGCTCCCGGCCAGCCGCCGCCTCGGTGGTCGGCTGGGAGCGTCCCAGCTGGGCGACGCGCGGGAATATGTTCTGCGGGCCAGCTGGTTGGAGCCTTCGAGTGCTGCGTACGCCGTCAGCCGAGTATCGACTCCCAGCATGAAAGATCGCCTGGTCATGACGACGACCGCTACCTCCCCGACAATCCCTCGACTGCGTCGACCGCCCGCCGACCACTTCGGCCTGGCGGTGCTCGCGCTCGCCATGGGCGGGTTCGCCATCGGCACCACCGAGTTCGTCACGATGGGGCTGCTCCCGCAGATCGCCCACGGCGTCTCGGTCTCGATCCCCACCGGTGGCCACATCATCTCCGCCTACGCCCTGGGTGTGGTGGTCGGCGCTCCGGTGCTGGCCTTCCTCGGCGCCCGGCTGCCCCGTCGTGGGCTGCTGATCGGGCTGATGGTCGCGTTCGTGGTCGGCAACACCCTGAGCGCACTCGCCACGACGTACGGACTGCTCACGCTCGCCCGGTTCGCGTCGGGCCTCCCGCACGGTGCCTACTTCGGTATTGCCTCGCTCGTCGCCGCCAGCCTCGCCACGCCGGAACGGCGCGGCCGGGCAGTGGCGATGGTGATGATCGGGCTGTCCGTCGCCAACGTGCTCGGAGTCCCGGCCGCCACCTGGATGGGCCAGACCTTCGGCTGGCGTTCTGCGTACTACGCGGTCGCGGTGCTCGGGCTGATCACGGTCTCGATGATCGTGCTGTTCGTGCCCTCGATCCCGGGCGACCCGGAGGCGACCGGCCGCCGTGAGCTGCGCGCCTTCAGCCGGATCCAGGTCTGGCTGACCCTGCTGGCCGGCGCGATCGGCTTCGGCGGCATGTTCGCCCTGTACTCCTACATCGCGCCGACCCTGACCGGTGTCGGACACCTCGGCGACTCGGCCGTGCCGATCTTCCTGCTGGGCTTCGGGCTGGGCATGGTGGCGGGGATGTGGCTGGGCGGCGAGCTCGCGGACCGGTCGGTCTTCAAGTCGCTGCTCGGTTCGGCCGTCGGCATGGGCCTGACGTTGTTGCTCTTCGCCCTCGTCGTACCCCACGGCTGGTGGGCGCTGCCGGTCGTGTTCCTGGTCGCGACGATCAGCTCGGTGCTCGTGGTGAACCTGCAGCTCCGGCTGATGGAGGTCGCGGGAGACGCCCAGACCCTCGGCGCCGCGATGAACCACGCGTCCCTCAACATCGCGAATGCACTCGGCGCCTGGCTCGGTGGCCTGGTCATCGCAGCCGGCTACGGCTACCGCGCGCCGGCTCTGGTCGGCGCGGCCCTGTCCGTCGCCGGGTTGCTCGTCCTGATCGTGTCCGCCCTCGTCCACCGGCAGGGTTCGCCGAGCGTCGCGAAGCGCTAGCCCGGGGGCTGGGCCAGCGGGATCGACAGTGTCATCGTGAGGCCACCACCGGGGGTGTCATCGACCCCGATGCCGACGTCCAGTGCGTCGGCCAGGCCGTGCGCCACCGCGAGGCCCAGGCCGAGGCCCTCGGGGCTGGTGTCGCCGAGCCGCTGGAACGGCTCGAAGAGCCGGTCCCTGAGCTCTCCCCGTACGCCGGGGCCGCGGTCGACCACTCTCAGCTCGAGCCGGTTGCGGTCAACGGATGCGACCACCAGGACGTGCTCGCCGGCGGGGGAGTGCCGGACCGCATTTCCCACGATGTTCGCGACCACCCGCTGCAGCAGGCCGGGGTCGGTGAGCACCAGCGGCATGGGCTTCGACAGCTCGAGCTTGACCGCATCGCCGAGCCCGGCGAGCACCGGGGCCACCACCTCGTCGAGGCTGACCGCCCGCAGGGCCGGGGCGAACCGGCCGCTCTGCAGGCGGGACAGGTCGAGGAGATTCTCGATCAGCGTGGTGAGGTCTGCGGTCGCCGAGTCGATCGCGTCGACCAGGCTGCGGACGTCGTCGGGCGGAAGCTCGACGTCTGACGCAGTCAGGTTGTCGACGGCTGCCCGGATCGTGGCCAGCGGGGTGCGCAGGTCGTGCGAGACCGCGCGGAGCACGGCGGTGCGGGTCTCGTCGACCTTCTCGAGCACCCGGGCCCTGGCCTCCTGCTCGCGGAGCCTGCGGTACTCCAGCACCATCCCGGTCTGAGCCGCGAACGCGTCGAGCACGCGACGGTCGGACGCAGGCAGGGCGGGTCCTCTGAACGCCAGCATCCGGTCGTCGTCGATGCCCACGATCGTGTCCGCATCGGTCGGTGTCGTCGGCGGATCAACACCCGAGCTCGCCATCCTCGTCCAGCCGCTGCCCTGTCCTGCCGGCGACACTTTCTCCAACAGGGCAACGGCTTGCAGGTTGAAGGTCGTCCGGAGCCGGTCGGTGATCGCCTCTGCGGTGTCGTTCTCGGAGAGCACCGAACGGGAGAGCTCGGAGAGCGCAGCTGACTCCGCGCCCGCCCTCGCTGCGGCCACCGCGCGGCGGGAGGCAAGGTCGACGACCGAAGCCACCGCGACCGCGACCAGCACGAAGATCGACAGCGCGATGAGGTTGTCGCGGCTGGCGATCGTGAACCGTCCGACGGGCGGGGTGAAGAACCAGTTCAGCTGGAGGAAGCCGAGCAAGGCGCTCAGCACCGCAGGCCAGAGCCCGCCGAGGAGAGCGACGAGAACGGTCACCGCGAGGTACGCCGCCACTCCGGTGGTGAGCGGATCGGGCGCACCCTTGATCGAGAGCAGCCCGGTGAGCGCGGCGGGCAGCGACAGGGCCAGCAGGAAACCGCCGAGGACCCGTCGGCGGCTGAGCGGTGCCCCGTAACGGTGCTCCGACCAGCCGCTGGCAGCCTCGTCATGCGTGACCAGGTGTACGTCGATCGTGCCGGCGACTCTCGCCAGCCGTTGCGCCGTACTCTCCACGAACAGTCGCCGGAGCCGGTGTCGTCTGGAAACCCCGACGACGATCATCGACCCGTTGACGCCAGCCGCGAAGTCGACGACCGCGCGGGGCACGTCGTCACCGACCACCGTGTGGAAGGTCCCGGCCAGGCTCTCGGTGAGCAGCCGGAGCCGGGCGATGCCGTCGTCCGGTCCGGAGCGCAGCCCGTCGGTGGCGATCACGTGGACGGCGAGCAGCTCGCTGCCGGCCGACCGCTGGGCGATCCGTGCCGCTCTTCGCAGCAGGGACTCGCTCTCCGGCCCTCCGGTCACCGCGACGACGACCCGCTCGCGGGCGGGCCACGGCACCTCGATCTGGTTGTCGCGGCGGTAGTCGTCGAGGGCGTCGTCGACCCGGTCGGCCAGCCAGAGCAGGGCAAGCTCGCGGAGCGCGGTCAGGTTGCCGACCCGGAAGTACGACGCCAGGGAGGCATCGATGCGGTCCGCCTGGTAGACGTTCCCGTGCGCCATCCGGCGCCGGAGCGCATCCGGGCTCATGTCGACGAGCTGGATGGTGTCGGCGCACCGGACCACCTCGTCCGGCACTGTCTCCCGTTGCCGGACCCCGGTGATCTGCTCGACGTCGTCATTGAGGGACTCGAGGTGCTGGATGTTCACCGTGGTGACCACGTCGATGCCGGCCGCAAGGAAATCCGCCACATCCCTTGCCCGCTTGGCGTTGGGAGATCCTGGCGCGTTCGTGTGCGCGAGCTCATCGACGAGCACGACGTCCGGTCGCCTGGCGAGCACGCCATCGTGGTCGAGCTCCTCGATGGTCGTGCCCCGATGGCTCAGCCGGATGCGGGGGAGTACTTCCAACCCCTCCAGCTGAGCCATCGTGTTGGGCCGGCCGTGCGTCTCGACATAGCCGACGACCGCGTCAGTGCCCCGGTCGTGCCGACGCCGGATCTCGTCGAGCGCCGCGAACGTCTTGCCGACACCCGGGGCA
>JAOPXK010000049.1 GCA_025965195.1 Marmoricola sp. | reverse complement strand
GACCCAGTCCGAGGTTCGCCACGGCTTCCTGACCCAGCTCCAGAAGGGTCAGATCCGCAAGGGCGTCGTCTCCTCGATCGTCAACTTCGGTGCGTTCGTGGACCTCGGCGGCGTCGACGGCCTGGTGAACGTCTCCGAGCTGTCGTGGAAGAACATCGACCACCCGAGCGAGGTCGTCGCCGAGGGCGACGAGGTCACCGTCGAGGTCCTCGACGTGGACATGGACCGCGAGCGTGTCTCCCTGTCGCTGAAGGCGACGCAGGAGGACCCGTGGCAGCACTTCGCCCGCACCCACCAGATCGGCCAGATCGTCCCGGGCAAGGTCACCAAGCTGGTGCCGTTCGGTGCGTTCGTCCGCGTCGAGGAGGGCATCGAGGGGCTGGTGCACATCTCCGAGCTCGCCGAGCGTCACGTCGAGATCCCCGAGCAGGTCGTCCAGGTCAACGACGACGTGATGGTCAAGATCATCGACATCGACCTCGAGCGTCGCCGCATCTCGCTCTCGCTGAAGCAGGCGAACGAGACGGCCACCGCGTCCGAGGCCGAGGACTTCGACCCGACGCTCTATGGCATGACCGCGTCGTACGACGAGGCCGGCAACTACATCTACCCGGAGGGCTTCGACCCCGACACCGGCGAGTGGCTCGACGGCTTCGACGACCAGCGCAAGGTCTGGGAAGACCAGTACGCCAAGGCACACGCGCGCTGGGAGGCCCACGTCAAGCAGCAGGCCGAGGCGAAGGTTGCCGAGGTCGAGGCAGGCGAGGCCACGTCGTACTCCAGCGGTGGCGACACCGACGACACGACGGCTGCGGACAACGCAGGATCGCTCGCGTCGGACGAGGCCCTGCAGGCGCTTCGCGAGAAGCTGACCGGCGGTCAGGCATAACCAGCTAGCTCCAGACGAGAACGGCCCGGATTCCCTTGTGGATCCGGGCCGTTCCGCGTCTGACTCCCATCCGGTTGGCGGCGGGTGCCGAACTCCTCGCGTGAGTTCGGCACCCCGCTCTCAGCGCCGTCTGCAAGGCGCGTCCACCTCGAAGGGAATCACCATGAAGCTCAGCACTCGCACGTCACTCGCCGTAGTTGCCTGTACGGCGGCAGTGTTCTCGGTCTCCGCCTGTGGCTCGTCCTCCGACGACACCACGAAGACCTCGAGCGACTCGAGCGCGACCAAGGCCGCCGACCCGGCTGCCAAGGACCTCGTCGGTTCCGGTTGCGCCGCCTATGCCAAGGCGAACGCGTCCGGCCCTGCCTCCGTTGACGGGATGGCCTCGGCGAAGGTCGCCGCCGCCGCGAGCGCCAACCCACTGCTGAAGACCCTGGTTGCTGCGGTGTCCGGCGGGCTCAACCCGGCCGTCAACCTGGTCCCGACGCTGAACGGTGGCGAGTTCACCGTGTTCGCCCCGGTCGACGACGCGTTCACCAAGCTGCCGGCCGCGACGGTCGCTACGTTGAAGACGCCAGGTGGCGCGGCCACGCTCACGAAGGTGCTGACCTACCACGTCATCGCCGGCCAGCTGTCGCCGAACCAGATCGACGGCACTCACAAGACCGTCGAGGGTGGCGACGTCACCGTCACCGGCAGTGGCAACGACATCACGGTCGGCGCCGACCACGCGAAGGTCATCTGCGGAGGCGTGCACACCGCCAACGCGACCGTCTACCTGATCGACTCGGTCCTGATGCCCCCGAACTGATCCCGAGCTGATCCACGGCTGATCCACGGCTGATCGAGCTCAACAAGCCGCAGCGCCCGGTCCATCGAGAGAGTGGACCGGGCGCTGTTCTGCGGATCAGGCAGCCAGCGTCCGGCCGGTGCGGGTCTCGAGGCCACCGCGGACCAGATCGGCGTACTTCCCGCCCTCGAGCAGCAGCTCCTCGTGGGTCCCGAGCTCGACGACCCGACCGTGATCCAGTACGGCGATCTGGTCGGCGTTGCGGACCGTGGAGAGCCGGTGCGCGACGGTGATCGTCGTACGGCCCCGACTCGCGTCGTCGAGAGCGGCCTGGACGGCGCGCTCGGTCTCGTTGTCCAGGGCGCTGGTCGCCTCGTCGAGGATCAGCACCCGCGGGTCGCGAAGCAGCGTCCGGGCAATCGCCAGGCGCTGTTTCTCGCCGCCGGAGAACCGGTGCCCACGAGACCCGACGAGCGTGTCGTAGCCGTGGGGGAGCGAGACGATCAGGTCGTGGATCCGAGCCGCCCGACAGGCGTCCTCCACCTCGGCCTCGGTCGCGGCTGGCCGTGCCTGCAGGAGATTCTCGCGGATCGAGGCGTGCACGAGGTAGGTGTCCTGGGTGACCACGCCGACGAGATCGGCCAGGTCGGTCAGTCGCAGGTCACGCAGGTCGGTGCCATCGATCAGCACCCGACCGGTCGTCGGGTCCTGGAGCCGGGCGACCATCGCAGCGAGCGTGCTCTTGCCGGACCCGGTCTCGCCGACGAGAGCGAGGGTGGTGCCGGCCGGGACGTGCAGGTTGATGTCGGAGAGGATGTCGCCCGACTCGTCGTAGGCGAAGGACAGCTGGTCGAACGTCACGTCTCCACGCGGGCTGTCGATCGACACCGGCTCGCTGGGATCCGCGATCTCGACCGGGAGGTCCTGGTACTCGAAGATCCGGCTGAACAGGGCCAGTGAGGAGGTGATGTCGACGCCGACGTTGAGCAGACCCATCAGCGGCCGGAACAGGGTGCCCTGCAAGGCACTGAACGCGACCAGGGTTCCGATTGTCATCCCGCGCGAGGTCGCCGGCAGTCCGGCAGCGAGATAGATGGCGGCGGGGATGGCCGCGAAGATGATGTTCATGGTGGCCATCCGCCAGCGGCCGGCGAGGCTGGACCGGATCTCCAGACCGACGAGGTCCTGCGAGGTGTCCTCGAAACGACTGACCAGGGCGGGGGCGGAGCCGATCGTCTTGGTGAGCAGTACGCCGCTCACCGAGAGGCCCTCCTCTATCTGGACGTGCAGGTCGGCCAGCCTGGCCTGACGCTCGGCGGTGATCTTGTAACGCATCCTCGCGACCTGGCGAGTCAGCCAGATGGCAGGAGGCAGCACGAGCAGCGAGAGCAGCGAGAGCCGCCAGCTCAACGCAACCATGGCGAGCACGGTGCCGATCACGACGGTGACGTTGGAGGCGATCGATGTGGCCGTGGAGGTCACCACGCTCTGGATGCCGCCGACATCGTTGATCAGCCGCGACTGCACCTCGCCACCGCGGGTGCGGGTGAAGAAGGCGACCGACTGGCGCTGCAGGTGGGTGAAGAGATCGGTGCGGAGTCGGTGCATGATCTGCTGGCCCATCGCGGTCGACAGCCAGGTCTGCAGGACGCCGAGGATGGCGGTCACGACTGCGATGCCGACCATGGCGAGCACGCACAGGACGAGCAGGTGCACGTTGCTCTTGGCCAGCGCGTCGTCGATCACGGTGCGGACCAGGAAGGGCTGCGCGAGGCCGACGGCCGAGCTGGCCATGATCAACGCGATCACCAGTGCGATGCGGGCCTTGTAGGGCTTGAACAGGGCGAGAATCCGGCCGACGTTGACCGGACTGCTCTCGAGCTGGCGCTTGTCTGCGGGGTTCGGCCGGGAGCCGCTGCGACCGCGTCCGCGGGAGCGCTCGCCATAGCCGGACATGGCGTTCGTGGTGGGGTCATCCATGTGACCACCCCTTTCATGGTCAGTTCAATATGCTGAGGTTACCTCACTATGAGGTAAGTCGACAACTCGGCTAGGCTTGCGCCATGACGCGCGCATCCGCGGGATCGACCGGTGACCTGCTGCTCTCGGTGGCTCGCCAGGTACGCCGGCGCTACGGCTCGGCGCTCGCCGAGTACGACATCACTCCGGCGCAGTCCCGGGCGATGCGGATCGTCTCCGATGGCGACGAGCCGCTCCGGCTCTCGCACATCGCCGAACGACTTCACGTCGCTCCGCGGACGGCCACCGAGGTCGTCGACGCCCTCGAGGCCATCGGCATGGTCGAGCGGCTCGCCGACCCCACCGACCGCCGGGCGACCTGTGTGCAACCGACTCCGGCCGGCCTGAGGCTGCGTCAGGTCATCGACGAGACTCGTCAGCGTGAGTCGACCGCGTTCCTGGACCGGTTGTCCGCGAAGGACCGGGCCGACCTGCACCGCATCCTGACCGAGCTCGAGGAGTCCTGATGGGGATGCGCGTCGGGCTGACCGGGGGAGTGGCGTCCGGGAAGAGCACGGTGTCGAAACTGCTCACCGAGCTGGGCGCGGTGGTGATCGACGGCGATCTCCTCGCCCGTGAGGTCGTCGCACGCGGTACGCCGGGCCTGGCGCAGGTGATCGACGAGTTCGGGTCGTCGCTGCTCACGCCCGAGGGAGATCTGGATCGGGCCGCCCTCGGAGCGCTCGTCTTCTCCGACGAGTCCGCTCGCAAGCGGCTCGAGGCGATCGTCCATCCGTTGGTCTACCAGCGCGTCGTCGAGCTCGAAGCCCAGGCACCTGCCGACGGCGTCGTCGTCCACGACATCCCGCTGCTCGCGGAAACGGGTCGAGCCGACACCTTCGACGCCGTCATCGTGGTCGATGCGCCGGCAGACGTGCAGCTCGACCGGATGCTCAGGGACCGCGGCTGGACCCGGGCCGACGCCGAGTCGCGGATGGCGGCTCAGGTGTCCCGCGAGGATCGTCGCGCGATCGCGACGTACGTCATCGACAACACCGGCTCCCTCGACGAGCTGCGTGCCCGCGTGGTCGAGGTCTACGACGCCATCACCGGCTGACCGAACGAGCTCGAAGACCCCCGGGTCTCGGGAAACGGGGGTCTTCGAGGGCTTGACTGGCTGCCTTGGGTCAGGCAGCCAGGTCCGGGTCGGCCAACCGCCGGAGCTTGGCGATGGCCTCGCGCTCGAGCTGACGAACTCGCTCGGCGGAGATGCCGTGCTTGGCGCCGATGTCGGCCAGCTTGTGCTGACGTCCGTCGACCAGGCCGTAGCGCGACCGGATGATGTCGGCCGACCGCTCGTCGAGCAGTCCGACCAGCTCGGTGAGCCGACCCTTGGACTCGACGTCGAGCAGGGTCAGGTCCGGGCCAGGAGTGCTCTCCTGGGCGATCAGATCTCCCAGCGAGGTGTCGCCGTCCTCGTCGATCGGAGTGTCGAGGCTGACATGGTCGCGTCCCCAGCTCAGCAGGTCGAGCACCCGCTCGATGTCCATGTCGAGCTCGGCGGCGATCTCCTCGGGGTCGGGGTCGCGGCCAAGCTGGCGCTCGAGAGTACGGCGAGCCGAGCCCACCTGGTTGAGCTCCTCGACCACGTGCACCGGCAGACGTACGACGCGGGCCTGCTGGGCGATGCCACGGGTGATCGCCTGACGGACCCACCAGGTCGCGTAGGTGGAGAACTTGTAGCCCTTGGCGTAGTCGAACTTCTCGACCGCTCGGATCAGGCCGGTGTTGCCCTCCTGGATCAGGTCGAGCATCGGCATCTGGCTGCGGCCGTACTTGCGGGCGATGGAGACGACCAGCCGGAGGTTGGCGCTGATGAACCGCTGAATGGCGCGTTCACCTTCGTCGACCATCCACTGCAGCTCTGCCTCGGTGGCGAAACCGGGGGCGCCACCCTTGCGGCGTCCGACCCGGCCCTCGTCGATGAGGCTCTGGGCGAACAGTCCGGCTTCGATGGTCTTGGACAGCTCGACCTCGGTGATGGCGTCGAGTAGAGGTGTGCGGGCGATCTCGTCCAGGTACATTCCGACGCTGTCGCGTCCCTCGATCTCACGCGCGTTGCGACTTGTGGCCACGGCGATGCGCTCCCTTCCTACAACGGGACCTGGATCGGGTCCCACTCATGCCAACGTGCAGCCGGGGCTGGGGATTCCCGACCGGATGTCGGGCCAGTTCGTCTTGTTTGGCGTCCGTGTTGGTTCGTAGTTAAGGACGCCTCGGATGCGGCGGAAGTTGCCGCCATCACGACTTCTCAGTGACTTCTCAGATCGCATCTGACGGCACACTGTGGTTCATGCCCCGAACCAGCCCGATCCATGCGCACGTGATCGATCTGAACGCCGATCTGGGCGAAGGTGTGACGGACGACGAAGGTCTGCTGGCCGTCATCACCAGTGCCAATGTGGCGTGCGGCTTCCACGCGGGTGACGAGGAGACCATGCGTGCGGTCTGCACGGTCGCGGCTCAGCGAGGCGTGGTGGTGGGCGCCCAGGTGTCCTACGACGACCGGGACGGCTTCGGCAGGAGACGGATGGATCCGGTCCCGTCCGAGCTGACGGCGTGGGTGCGCGAGCAGGTGACGGTGCTGGCCTCGATTGCGGTGTCCTGCGGTACGTCGGTCGCGTACCTGAAGCCGCACGGCGCCCTCTACAACCGGGTCGTCGACGACGCCGACCAGGCCAGGGCCGTGCTGGCCGGATCCGCGGAGCTCCCGGTGCTCGGGCTGCCCGGCTCGCAGATCCTTGCCCTGGCCCGGGCGGACGGCCGGGTTGTTGTCTGCGAGGGGTTCCCGGACCGTGGCTACACGGCGGAGGGTCGGCTGCTGCCGCGCGACCAGGCCGGCGCGCTGGTGCACGATCCGGCCGAGGTGGCCGCGAACGCCGTCCGCCTGGCAGCCGGGGGAGCCGTGCAGTCGCTCTGTGTGCACGGCGACGCGCCGGGAGCCGTGCAGACTGCGCGTGCCGTGGCCGTGGCACTCGGGTCAGCCGGCGTCACCCTCGCCCCGATCTTCTGAGCAAGATGTCCACAGGCCCTGTGGATTGGGTGTGGATAACTGTTCCGAAGCTGTGGATTCAAGCCAGGTTCTGTGGACGACCTTGTGGGAAACAAGAAAGTCCAGGAAAACTTCTGGAAAAGGCTTGCGCCGGTCGCCCGAGAGGGCATAGAACTCTCTCACCACCTCCTGAAAAGGAAGTGGGGATCGGATTGTTAGTCCGTAGATCTGCTTGGTGGGGCAACCCGCCAGGAGGCGTCAGTGATGAGACGCTGGAGATGCGAAGGAACAGACTGATCGGAAAGGCGCATCATCGCTAATCCATTAGTAGGGCCCGTGAAACTCATACTTTCGCGGGCCCTACGTCTATTCCAAGGCAATTCTCCAGCGTTCTTCTGGGCATTTTGAGAAAGTTTCGAAAAAGCCTTGCGCCTGCATTGAAGCAGGGAGTAGAAATGCCCTACCGCTTCTCGCAAGGGGAGCGGGGGATCGGATCGATTCCGTGGATCTACCGGTGGGGCAACCCGCCGAAGGCCGCCTGGTGTTGAGGTGGCTGGAGCTGCGAAGGTCGACTGATCCGGATCGGGCAACACCGCCGATTCAAACCGTGAGGCCCGCGAAACTCATACTTTCGCGGGCCTCGCACTTATTTGTGGCGGTTGCGACAGGATTCAGACCATGCAGGTGCGAATGGTCGGTGCGAGCGCAGTCCTCGTCGAATACGACGACCCGGCCGACGTCCTGGCGGCGTACGCCGAGGGCCGGCGCCGCGGAGTGTCGCTCGAGATCGTTCCCGCGGCCACCACGGTGCTGTTCGACGGCGTCGCCGATCCGCACACCCTGGCCGCCGAGATCCGGACCTGGACGTTGAGCCCGGTTGCTCCCGATGCCGGCGACCTGGTCGAGCTGCCGACGACCTACGACGGACCCGACCTCGACTCCGTCGCTCGTCACTGGGACCTCACCACCCGCGAAGTCGTCGCGCTGCACCGAGGCACCGAGTTCGTGGTGGCCTTCTGCGGGTTCGCGCCCGGATTCGCCTACTGTCGTGGCCTGCCCGGGCACCTCGCCGTTCCCCGGCTCGCCGATCCACGTGCCCGGGTTCCCGCAGGGTCGGTCGCGCTGGCCGGACCCTTCACCGGGATCTACCCGACCGCCTCACCAGGGGGGTGGCAGCTGATCGGCCGGACCGATGCGGTGCTGTGGCGCCCCGATCTGGGGCAACCGGCGCTGTTGGTGCCCGGCACCCGGGTCAGGTTCGTGGATGCGTGAGCTCGAGGTCGTGGAGGCCGGCGCCCTGATGACGGTCCAGGACCTCGGCAGGCCCGGGTTCGCCCACCTCGGCGTCCCTCGGTCGGGAGCCGTTGACACCCGGTCGCTCACGCTTGCCAACCGGCTGGTCGGCAACGACGAGGACGCGGCCGGACTGGAGACGACCCTGACCGGGGTGGTCCTCCGCTTCGAGTCGGCCACCACGATCGCGGTGACCGGGGCTTCCTGCGTGGTCGCAGTCGCCGGCCGAGACGTTGCATGGGGAGAGCCGGTCTCGGTGCCTGCCGGGTCGATGGTCCGGGTCGGGGTGGCGAGCCGGGGACTGAGGTCGTACGTCGCGGTGGCCGGCGGGATCGACGTACCCCTCGTGCTCGGGTCGCGTTCCACCGACGTGCTGTCAGGTCTGGGGCCGAAGCCACTACGGCCCGGTGACCGGCTGCCGATCGGGGCCGTCGTCGGTCGGCCGGCGGGCGTCGACACTCCGCCGGCGTTCCGGGAGCTGAGCGAGATCCGGCTGCGGCTGGGTCCTCGGGACGACTGGTTCGATCCGGCCTCGATCGCGCGCCTGGACGGGGCGACCTATGTCGTGGGGAGCAGCTCCAACCGGATCGGGATCAGGCTGGAGGGGACGCCGCTCGACAGGCGACGAGACGGCGAGCTTCCCAGCGAGGGCATCGTGCTCGGCGCCGTACAGGTGCCTCCCAGCGGCCAGCCGCTGATCTTCCTGGCCGACCATCCGACGACGGGCGGCTACCCGGTGCTCGGGGTGGTGGCTTCCGCCGACCTGCCGGGCTGCGGGCAGCTGCGGCCGGGTGATGCGGTCACTCTTCGTCTCGTGGGCTGAACGGTCGCAGCGCCGGGTCGTCGGAGGAGAACGACAGCACCCGGCCGGGCCCGGTCTCCGCGGTCTCGAACCGGACGGTCACGACCCCGCGTCCGGAGCCCCACACCCAGCCGCGCCCGTGTGCGTCGTGCTCGACGTCGGCTCCCGGCCACCAGTCCCGGCGACGGGACGCGTTCGCCACGAGCGCGGCATCGGCGGCGGCGTCCTGTTCGTCGGGGTCCGGCACCTCCTCCTCATCGGTGAACAGGTCGTCCTGGATCCAGTCCGCGAGCCCGGACACCCCGACGCCCAGGAGCCGGACCCCACCCGAGGTGTCGATGTCCCCGATCAGCCGCCGCGCCAGCCGGGCGACGGTGCGGGCCTCGTCGGTCGGCGCAGGCAGGGTCGCCGAGCGGTTGTGAGTGGAGAAGTCGTGCAGCCGCACCTTGATCGTGACCGTGCGACCCGACATCCGGGCGTTGCGCAGCCGCTCGGTCACCTGGGCGGCCTGTCGGTCGAGAAGCGCGTCGAGCAGGCGCTTGTCGACGTGGTCGGTCTCGTAGGTCGACTCGACGCTGACCGACTTCGTCTCCCGTTCGGGTACGACGACCCGGTCGTCGTCCGCCCGGGCGAGCCGGAACAGGCCCTTGCCGTGGGACTGGCCGAGCACCCGGACCAGCTCGGCCTCGCTGATCGCCTCGAGCTCCTCCACGGTGTGTACGCCGATCCGGCGCAACCGCTCTGCCGTCGCCGGGCCGATGCCTGGGATCACGGTGACCTGCATCGGCCGGAGCAGCTCCTGCTCCGTCCCGGGAGCGACGACGACCAGGCCGTTGGGCTTGTCGAGGTCGCTGGCGATCTTGGCGATCAGCTTGGAGGTGCCGATGCCGACCGAGCCGGTCAGCCCGCCGGTGACCTCGTGCACACGCTCCTTCAGCTCGGCGCCGAATGAGCTGACCGCGGTGACCGAGAGATCCGGCAGTCCGGCCGCGGCCAGGTCGACGAACGCCTCGTCGAGGGACAGCGGCTCGACCAGGGGGCTGATCGACCGGAGCAGCTTCATGACCGCGGTGCTGGCCTCGCGGTAGGCGTGGAAGCGGCCAGTGAGGAAGGCGGCGTTGGGGCAGCGCCGACGGGCCTCGGCCGTCGGCATCGCGGAATGCACCCCGAAGGCGCGCGCCTCGTAGGAGGCCGTTGCCACCACGCCCCGGCCGCCGACCCCGCCGACAACGACCGGTTTGCCACGCAACGACGGCTTGTCGCGCTGCTCGACGGCGGCGAAGAAGGCGTCGAGATCGACATGCAGGATCGTCGCCTCGGCACGCACGTTCGCATCGTGTCACGGCGTACCGACAAGGCCCGTTCGGCGCCCGTTTCCCGCACACATGGCCGTCGTGGGCCCGACCTTTCCACCGTCCGGGATGTTGTTGGTGCGGGCGCGCCCGATGCTCGCGAGGTTGGCTGCATGACGAAACCCACCTACACCGCCCGTGGCCCCGAGGACCTGCTCGCGATGATCCCGTTCCTGCTCGGCTTCCATCCCGAGGACAGCGTCGTGCTGATGACGTTCGGGCCGCCGAACTCCTTCCATGCCCGCGTCGACCTGCCCGTTGCGATGGACGACCAGCACGCCGTCCGCGACCTGCTGATGCAGGCCGTGGTGTCCAACGCGGTCCGGCGGGTGGCCCTCGTCGTCTACTCCGAGGACGCCGGCGCCACCGACTCCCAGTGCCGGTTGCTGGTCGAGGCGTTGCTCGACGTGGACATCGAGATCATCGATGTGTTGCGCGCCGACGGCGAGCGCTACTTCGTCCTCGGAGACGACGACGACCCCGGCACGCCGTACGACCTGACCAGCCATCGGTTCACCGCCGAGAGGGTGTTCGACGGCCAGGTCGTGCACCGCAGCAGGGCGGAGCTGGTGGACACGCTGATCGGTGTCGACGAGGAGGATGCGACCGAGGTCGCCCTGGCTGCGGACCGGTTCGCCGACACTCTTCTCGGACCGGACGGTTCGCGGGCGCCCGAGGAAGCCCTGGTGGAGCTGCGCGGTCACGCCCGCTGGCTCCAGCGACGGATCCGCGACCTGTTGCGCGATCCGCAGCCGCTCCCGGCCACGGATGCCGGGCGGATGCTGGTGCTCACCTCGGTCGTCCTCACCCGCGATGTCGCCTGGTCGGAGATGACTCGGGAGAACTCGGCCCGCCAGGTCTGTCTCTGGCGCGAGCTCGTCCGTCGAGCGCCGCGCGACCTGCTGCCCGGGGTGTCGTCGCTGCTCGCGTTCGCCGCCTGGCTGGCGGGCGACGGCGCACTCTCGTGGTGTGCGCTCGACCGGGCTCTGGAGGTCGACCCGGACTACTCGATGGCGCATCGGGTCGCCGAGGCGCTCAGCTGCGCGTTCCATCCGTCGTCCTGGTCACCCGTGCCCGAGGCGGAGCTGCCGATCTTCGACGACTCGTGGCGAGCGAGGCAGGCTTCGTGAGCCGGGGCCAGTGCGCGGGAGCGTGCGCGCGCATAGGCTGCGGAGATGGGCCAGGAGGTCGAGCAACAGGAGTTCACCCGCGCCGACCGCACCGCGCATCGGCAGAAGGTACGTCGTTGCCTGGATGTCTTCGCCCGGATGCTCCGCGAGGCCCGGTTCGACTCTGACGATCCGATGACCGGCCTGGAGATCGAGTTCAACCTGGTCGACGAGGACGGACATCCCGCGCTCAAGAACGGCGAAGCCCTCGAGGCGATCGCCAACCCTGCCTTCCAGACCGAGCTGGGCCAGTTCAACCTCGAGATCAACGTGCCGCCGCGCCGCCTGGGCGGTGGTGGCGTGACGGCCTTCGAGAAGGAGCTCCGCGACAGCCTCAATGATGCGGAGGCCCGGGCCAACGAGGTCGACGCCCACCTGGTGATGATCGGCATCCTGCCGACCCTCGAGCCGGGTCACCTCGGCGCGTCGACCCTGAGCCCGAACCCTCGCTACCGGCTGCTCAGTGACCAGATCCTGGCCGCCCGCGGCGAGGACCTGCTGATCGACATCCACGGGATCGAGCGGCTGCAGACGACCTCCGAGTCGATCATGCCGGAGGCGGCCTGCACGAGCACCCAGCTGCACACCCAGGTGAGTCCGGAGGAGTTCCCGGCCTACTGGAACGCCTCCCAGGCGATTTCCGGGATCCAGCTGGCGATCGGTGCCAACTCGCCGTACCTGCTGGGCAAGGAGCTCTGGCGCGAGACCCGCATCCCGTTGTTCGAGCAGGCAACCGACACCCGGAGCGAGGAGCTGAAGGCCCAAGGAGTGCGGCCGCGGGTGTGGTTCGGCGAACGCTGGATCAACTCACTCTTCGACCTCTTCGAGGAGAACGTGCGCTTCTTCCCGGCGCTGCTTCCGATCTGCGACGACGAGGACCCGCTCGAGGTGCTCGAGTCCGGCGGCACTCCGCAGCTCTCCGAGCTGCGCCTGCACAACGGGACCATCTACCGCTGGAACCGGCCGGTCTACGACGTGGTCGACGGCGTTCCCCACGTGCGCGTCGAGAACAGGGTGCTCGCGGCCGGTCCGACGGTCGTCGACACGATGGCCAACGCGGGCTTCTACTTCGGGGTGGTTCGCTCGCTCGTCGAGAGCGAGAGACCGCTCTGGTCGCAGATGTCGTTCTCGGCGGCCGAGGAGAACTTCCATGTCGCGGCCCACCACGGGATCGAGGCGCAGGTCTACTGGCCGGGCATCGGCCAGGTCTCGGCGACCGAGCTGACGCTGCGCCGGCTCCTCCCGCTCGCGCAGGACGGGCTGGAGCGCTGGGGAGTCGCCGGGCCGGAGATCGACCGTCTGCTCGAGGTGATCGAGCGGCGCTGCCTCACCGGGCGCAACGGCGCCTCCTGGTACGCCGGGCAGGTGCATGCCCGCGAGGAGGCCGGAGACAGCCGTGCCGAGGCCACCCGCCGGACCCTGGTCGACTACCGGGACCGGATGCACTCCAACGAGCCCGTGCACACCTGGGACGCCTGAGCGCTCCGTCAGGCCGGCCTTCGCCGGGTCCGGATCCGGTGCCAGACCTGGGACTCCTCCGTCGCGACGTTGACCCAGCCGCGCCGGGTCATCACGAAGAACCCCGGCATCGTCAGGCCGTGACGGTCGAACGCCTCGCGTGCGGCGGCGAACCAGTGCAGGTCTGCCTCTCCGAGGTCCAGCTCGCCCGACCGCGTCAGCCACGGACACGGCTCATCGATGTCGAGTCCGTCGATCGCCCGGGTGACCAGGTCGGCTCGTAGTCCGGCGTCGTAGGACGGATCGTGGGGGAAGGTGACGTGCGCACCGCCCGGCGTACCGACATGGAAGACCGTTGGCAGCAACCGCCTGGTCCCGGCTTCGGCGACGAAAGCGCACAGGGCTGCCCGAAGCTGTCCGGCAAGGGGGAGGTTGCGAGAGTCGGTCATCGCCCAAGGGTGACCCGCGGGCGCGGCGGTTCGCTGCGGGAATCCACAGGCTTGGTTCAGCCGCGGGAGGCACGCACCATCAACAACGCGTAGACCTTCGCGCAGTCGGCCATCTCCGCGATCGAGACGTACTCGTCAGCGGCATGGGCGAGCCGGACGTCGCCGGGCCCGAACTGGACGGTCGGGACACCTGCGGCCGCGTAGTGCCGCAGGTCCGAGCCGTAGGGTGCGCCTCGCACCGCGGGCAGCGTTCCGGTGATCTCGGCGGCGGCGCCGATCACATCGCCCAGGAGTGGATGACCCGGTGGGAGCTGACCCGGCGCGAACATCCCGCCCGGCCAGGTGACCTGGACCGGGTGCTCGATCAGCCACTCGTCCTCACGACCTGCCTCGGCGAGGGCCTGCTCGAACTCCAGCTGGGCAGCGGTCAGGCTCTCACCGGGCCGGACGCCGTACCTACCGGTCGCGACCAGCCGGTCGGGCACGGTGCTGGCCCAGTCCCCGGCGGTCACGGTGCCGATCGACAGCGGCCAGCCCATGTCGAGGTGCGCGAACAGGTCGGACGAGTCGTTGTTGCGACGCAGCTCGAGGGACCTGAGCGCGCGCTGCACGACCTCGAGCTTGTCCAGTGCGCTGACGCCGAGGGTTCGAGACGACCCGTGGGTCGACAGGCCGTGAACGACGATCTCGAAGGTCAGTGATCCGGCGTTGGCCGGGATCACCGTCCCGCCGGTCGGTTCGGCGATGATGCAGCCGTCTGCGGTGTGTCCGCGGCGCAGGGTCGCGTACGCGCCGAGTCCACCGTCCTCCTCTGCGGTGACGCAGTGGATCCCGATCGACCGGGTGAGCTCCATCCCGGTCCGGCGTACGGCCGCCGCGGCAGCGATGATGGCGACCACTCCGGCCTTCATGTCGCACGCTCCGCGTCCGTGCGCCAGCCCGTCGGCCACGCGCAGGGTGAACGGGTCGCCGCCCGGCCAGAGATCGAGCTCACCGGGAGGTACGACGTCGGTGTGCCCGTTGAACGCCATCGCCGGCGGCCCGGCCGCAGCACCCAGGGTCGCGACACAACCGACTGCCGTGGCGCGCTCGACCTCCATGCCGGGGAAGTCGGGACGAACCCGTTCCGCGGCGATGTCGATGTCCCATTCGTCGACCGTCAGACCGAGGTTGCGAAGCCGTTCGGCGCACCACCGCTGGGCTTCGTCCTCACCGGGAGTGCCGTCGATCGAGCGGATCGCGACGAGCGAGCTCAGGTCGTCGAGGAGCTCGCGTTCATCGATCGCGTCGAGGACGTCCTGCTCCTGCCGGTTCAGCGTCTCCATGCCCGCAGCCAAGCATGGCTGGCGGGCGCGCGCACACGCGGTACCGCTGAACGTGCACAACGATTGGTTTTGGCCGCAAAGCCGGTCTACTTGGTCGAGGTGCACGTTCGAATGGCCGAGACCAACAGCAGACCAACAGGCAGGATGGACACATGGCGATCACGATCACTGGCGACCCGGTCTCGGACAAGGTCCTGACGGACGACCCGTTCGCGCTCCTTCTCGGGATGCTGCTGGACCAGCAGTTCCCGATGGAGCGCGCGTTCATGGGTCCGGCGAAGCTGCTCGAGCGGTTCGGCACGCTCGACCCGGCCACCATTGCGGCAGCGAACCCCGAAGAGTTCGCTGCGCTGTGCGCCGTACCTCCTGCCGTACACCGGTTCCCCGGTTCGATGGCCGCGCGGATCCAGGCAGTTGCGGCGCAAGTCGTGGAGAAGTACGACGGAGACGCGGCCCGGCTCTGGAACGAAGCTGCGAGCGGCGCCGACCTGGTCAAGCGGGTGACCGAAATGCCCGGCTTCGGCAAGCAGAAGGCGCAGATCTTCACCGCCCTCGTGGCCAAGCAGCTCGGCGTCAAGCCGACCGGGTGGGAGAGGGCGGTCGGTGACTACAGCGAGCCCGGCTACCGCTCGGTCGCCGACGTGGTCGACGTGCCGTCCCTGGAGAAGGTGCGTGCCTACAAGAAGGAGAAGAAGGCCGCCCTCAAGGGCTGACCCGCTCTCCTTCGGCACGCCCAGCTCTAGTCCAGGAACAGGTCAATCCTTGGAATCGCCTGAGTGCGTGCCACACTATGCGTGCGGCTGTTGACAGGTACGGGCCTTGCCGCGCCCAAGATTGCCAATGAGAGGTAGTTCGTGTCCTCGAGCTCGTCCACCGCGACCAACAAGGCCGCGAAGAAGACACCCGCGAAGTCGACGACTTCGGCCCCCGCGAAGACCACCTCCAGGCCGGCAGCCACCAAGGCTGCTGCGCCTGCGAAGGCGGCTGCTGCCGTGCCCGCCAGGAAGGCTGCGGCACGCAAGGCGCCGGTGAAGGCTGCCGTCAAGACGGCCGAGGAGATCCAGGCGGAGCTCGCGCCGGTCGGCCCCGACGGCAAGAAGGTCCTCGCGGATGTTCCCGACGAGGTCTTCGAGGCTGACGTCAAGGCGGACCCGACGATCGAGAAGGACGAGAAGGACGCGACCTTCATCGTTTCCGCGGCCGACGAGACCGACGAGCCCGAGCAGCAGGTCATGGTTGCCGGCGCGACTGCCGACCCGGTCAAGGACTACCTGAAGCAGATCGGCAAGGTGCCCCTCCTCAACGCCGAGATGGAGGTCGAGCTCGCCAAGCGGATCGAAGCCGGCCTCTTCTCCGAGGAGAAGCTCTCCAAGACCGCCAAGGCCGGCGCCAAGATGCTCGACGAGCTGACCTGGATCTCCGAGGACGGCCGCCGTGCCAAGAACCACCTCCTCGAGGCGAACCTGCGGCTCGTCGTCTCGCTGGCCAAGCGCTACACCGGTCGCGGGATGCTCTTCCTCGACCTGATCCAGGAGGGCAACCTCGGCCTGATCCGCGCGGTCGAGAAGTTCGACTACACCAAGGGCTACAAGTTCTCGACCTACGCGACGTGGTGGATCCGGCAGGCGATCACCCGTGCGATGGCCGACCAGGCTCGGACGATCCGGATCCCCGTCCACATGGTCGAGGTGATCAACAAGCTTGCCCGGGTCCAGCGGCAGATGCTGCAGGACCTCGGTCGCGAGCCCACTCCCGAAGAGCTCGCCAAGGAGCTCGACATGACCCCGGAGAAGGTCATCGAGGTGCAGAAGTACGGCCGCGAGCCGATCTCCTTGCACACGCCTCTCGGCGAGGACGGCGACTCCGAGTTCGGCGACCTGATCGAGGACTCCGAGGCCATCGTCCCGGCCGACGCGGTCTCGTTCACGTTGCTCCAGGAGCAGCTGCACGCCGTGCTCGACACCCTCTCCGAGCGCGAGGCCGGCGTGGTCAGCATGCGTTTCGGCCTCACCGACGGTCAGCCGAAGACCCTCGACGAGATCGGCAAGGTCTACGGCGTGACGCGTGAGCGGATCCGCCAGATCGAGTCCAAGACGATGTCGAAGCTGCGGCACCCGTCGCGTTCACAGGTGCTGCGCGACTACCTCGACTGACCCGGCGCGGTCCGCGGCCACGGCCGGAGCTGCTCGAGCTGGGCAGCCACCGCCAGCAAGGTGGCCTCGGACCCCGGACGGCCGACGAGCTGGACGGCCAGTGGCATGCCGGTCGGTGAGAGTCCGGCAGGCACCGACATGGCGGGCC
>JAOPXK010000022.1 GCA_025965195.1 Marmoricola sp. | reverse complement strand
CGATCGCCCGGTCCGCGCACCTGCATGCCCTGGCGATCGCCGAAGCCCTGCGCAGCAAGGGGATCGAGGTCGTGCACGACGACTTCTTCGACACCGTGCTCGTCTCCGTGCCCGGACAGGCGGCGGCTGTCGTGGCGGCGGCCAACGCTGCCGGCGTACACCTGCGACTGGTCGACGACGACCAGGTCGGGATCAGCACCTCCGAGGTGACCGACCCGTCGACGGTGCTGGCGGTGCTCGGAGCATTCGGCGTCTCCGTCGAATCCGGTGCTGTCGAGATCGCCGTGACGGACGCGTTGCCCGCCGCTCTTCGGCGGACGACGGACTTCCTGACCCACGAGGTCTTCAACACGCACCGCTCCGAGACGTCGATGCTGCGGTACCTGAGGCGGCTGTCGGCTCGTGACTACGCACTCGACCGCGGCATGATCCCGCTCGGCTCCTGCACGATGAAGCTGAACGCCACCACCGAGATGGAGCCGGTGAGCCTGCCGGGGTTCGCGGACCTGCACCCGTTCGCGCCTGCACAGGATGCGCTCGGCTACCAACAGCTGGTCACCGATCTCGAGGGCTGGCTGGCGCAGGTCACTGGCTATGACGACGTCTCGATCCAGCCGAACGCCGGGTCCCAGGGTGAGCTCGCCGGGCTGCTGGCCATCCGTGGCTACCACGAGGCGAACGGTGGGGGAGCGCGCAAGGTCTGCCTGATCCCGTCATCTGCACACGGCACGAACGCCGCGTCCGCGGTGATGGCAGGCATGAAGGTCGTGGTGGTGAAGTCCGCCGAGGACGGCGCCGTCGATCTCGACGACCTGCGCGCCCAGTGCGAGGCCCACAAGGACGATCTCGCTGCGATCATGGTGACCTATCCGTCGACGCACGGCGCCTATGAGGACACCATCGTCGACATCTGCAAGATCGTGCACGACCACGGCGGTCAGGTGTACGTCGACGGTGCGAACCTCAACGCCCTGCTGGGGCACGCGAAACCGGGCGAGTTCGGCGGCGATGTCTCCCACCTCAACCTGCACAAGACGTTCTGCATCCCGCACGGCGGCGGTGGCCCCGGTGTCGGACCGGTTGCCGTGCGATCGCACCTGGCTCCGTATCTCCCGACGCACCCGATGCACCCGGAGGCAGCCAAGCGGTCGGGCATCGGGCCGATCAGCGCTGCGCCGTACGGCTCCGCAGGGATCCTGCCGATCTCGTGGGCCTATGTGCGGATGATGGGCGGGCCGGGCCTGACCCGGGCAACCGGGGTCGCGGTGCTCGCAGCGAACTACGTCGCGGCGCGGCTCGAGGAGCACTACCCCGTGCTCTACCGCGGCCACAACGACCTGGTCGCGCACGAGTGCATCCTCGACCTCCGCGGGATCTCCAAGGACAGTGGCGTCAGCGTGGATGACGTCGCGAAGCGCCTGGTCGACTACGGGTTCCACGCGCCGACGATGAGCTTTCCGGTGGCCGGCACGCTGATGGTCGAGCCGACGGAGTCCGAGGACCTGGGCGAGCTGGATCGCTTCTGCGACGCGATGATCGCGATCCGCGGCGAGATCGCGCGGGTGGAGTCGGGGGAGTGGTCGGCCGACTCGTCACCGTTGCGGGGCGCTCCGCACACGGCCGACGTACTCACCCATGCTGACCTGCCCTACGACCTGGCCACAGCGGTCTTCCCGATGGGCTTCGACCCGGACAAGTACTGGCCGCCCGTCGGCCGGATCGACCAGGCCTACGGCGACCGCAACCTGGTCTGCTCCTGCCCGCCGCCAGAGGCGTTCGAAGACTGACCGAGTGGGGTGCCGCCTCGTGGGAGGCGGCACCCGACCGGGCTACTGCAGGGTCATCTGTGGTTCGCCCAGGGTGGTGAGCCCGTTGGCTCCACGCACACATGCACCGCTCTTCGGCGTACCTGCGTTCCAGGCCTGTCGCAGGCAGTTGCGCAGCGCCAGCTCGCCCCAGTAGTTCGGGTGCAGCGACTCCTGGATGTAGTAGTCGCTGGTGGCGGTCGAGACCGTGCGGATCTGGTTGACCCACTCGCTCGTGTTGACCGCGCCCGGCTGGGTCCACGACGTGAGGCCCTTCTCCTCGAGCAGTCCAACCGTGTTCTCACACAACCGCCTGCCGTTGAAGACGGTGGCAAGGTTGAGTGTCTTCACGTTGGTCAGCCCGCTTGCCGTCGCCGCGCCGAAGATCGTGTTGTCGATCGTCGGCAGCAGGGTGTTGTTCGCGTAGTTGGCGTCCTGGTCCCAGAAGCCGCAGCCGCCGGTGCTCTGCCGGGTGAAGCCGCTCTGGCTGTAGCGGAAGCCGGTGCTGTTCGGAATCGGCGAAGGGTAGTTCTGCAGCTCGAGCGTCCACGAGCTGTCGGAGTAGCCGGCGTTGCGCATCGCCGTACGGACGTTCTGGAGCGCCGTGACGACCTGGGCCTTCACCGCGGCGATGTTGGACGACGACATCTGCGAGGTGACCGTGCTGTCGTCGTAGCAGTAGTCGGGCCACCACGTCGGTGAGTCGAGGAAGTCCGCCACGCAGTCGGTCACGATCCCGGCGAAGTTGAAGTTGTTGCCGCCGATGGAGACCGCAACCATCTTCACGTTGTGCGAGGCCGCAAAGTTCTGCAGCATCAGCGCCTGGCCCTGCTTCCCGCCGCTGTTGTAGAAGTCGAGGCCGGGCTTGAAGTTGCCGCTCGAGTCCGTGAACGTCGTCGTCTTCGCGCCGGAGCAAGCCAGGTTCAGTCCGTTCACGCCGCCGCCGATGTAGGCCTCGGCCGTGTGGCTGCGATGGCAGCGGGTGATCGTCTCTGCGGTGTTGCTGGCGTTGTCGTAGTACGCCGTCGAGCCGAGCGCGTCAATGTGCGACTCACCCGCGTTGGAGTTGCCCGCCCACCGGCCGGCCTCGCCGGAGATGTAGGAGTCACCCAGCGAGACGACCCACGGGGCGCCGGATCCGGGCCCGTCGGCATGGGCGGGGACGGTGGTGATGGCAAGGGTGCTGATTGCGAGTGCGGCGACGGCCAGCAGCGTGCGGACAGTCCTGGTCTGGTGAAGCCTGGTGAGTTTTGACACCGAGTAGTGCTCCTGTCGGGTGTGGTGGGTTCTCCCTCCCGCTACAACCTCAGTCGGAACCTAGTGGGCCAGATCACACTTTGGGAAGGCTAAGTTACCGATGAGTTCGACTGCGTCTTCCGATTGCGTGGGCGGGTGCGCGCAGGGCAGGCTCAGCCACGTGACAGACGCGGATCGCTGGCAGCAGGTCGTCGACCGGGCGCAAGCGGTCGGTCGGCTGCCCACGGTCGTGGCCGGCGTACTGCAAGGCGGGCACCTGGTGTGGACGGGTTCGGCCGGCGCACCGACAGCGACCGACATGCAGTACCGGATCGGATCGATCACGAAGACGATGAACGCCGTAGCGGTGCTGCAATGTCGCGATGACGGTCTGCTGTCGCTTGATGATCCACTCGGTCGGGTCGTTCCGGAGAGCGGCTACCGCGACGCCACCCTGCGTTCGTTGCTCGCCCATGTCTCGGGCATGCAGAGCGAGCCGACCGGGTCGTGGTGGGAGCGCTCACCGGGTGTGGACGTTGCGTCGCTGATCTCGGCGAACGACGGGTCTGGCGCCATCGCGCCTGCCGGCTCCTTCTTCCACTACAGCAACCTCGGGCACGCGCTGCTGGGCGAGGTGGTCGCCCGACTGCGTGGCGAGAGCTGGTGGGAGGTGGTGTCGGGCCGGTTGCTTGGTCCGCTCGGGATGACCCGTACGTCGTACCTCCCGGACGGGGAGGCCGCCCAGGGCTTCAGCGTCGAGCACTACTCGGGCTCGCTGATGCGCGAGCCGCATCAGGACACCGGCGCGATGGCACCGGCAGGCCAGCTCTGGAGCACGATCGACGACCTGGCGAAGTGGGGGCGCTTCCTGGCACTGGGGGAGGCCTCGGTCGTGTCGAGCGAGTCGCTGCAGGAGATGGCACAACCGGTCGCGGCATCTCCTGAATACGGGCTCGGCCTACGCCTGCTGACCTGCGGCGACAAGGTTCTCGTCGGCCATACGGGTTCGATGCCCGGCTTCCTGGCGACACTGTTCGTCGACCAGGGCTCCGGCGACGGTGCCCTCGCGCTGACCAACGCGACCACCGGTTTCGACCCGGTCGGGATGGTGACCCAGCTTCTCGCCGGCGCACCCGTCGAACCCGAACCCGCCTGGGTGCCGACGGCCTCGGTGCCCGACTGGGCCGCGGAGCTGCTGGGCGTCTGGTTCTGGGGCAACAGCGCCCAGGAGATCCGGCTGCACAACGGGATGCTCCAGCTGCATGATGTCGCTATGCACGAGGTCGACGGCCGGTTCGCCGAGCAGCACGGCCAGATCGTCGGCGTCGATGGCTACCACCGCGGCGAGACCCTCAACGTCGTACGCCGACCCGACAGAACGATCTCCCACCTCGACTGCGCCACCTTCATCTACACCCGCATCCCCTACGACCCGACCACCCCCATCCCCGGCCATTGATGTTGAGTTGGGTCTCCGTCACCGGCGAGTTGGGCCTCGGTCACCGGCGAGTTGGGCCTCCGTCACGCGGGTTGTGCAAGCGAGGCCCAAGTCAACGGTATTTGCGACCCAACTCAACGGTGACCAGGGCCCAACTCAACGATTAGAGAGCTTGGGAGACGGAGCTCATGTTGAAGTCGGGGATGCGGAGGGCTGGGGTGGCGGTGCGGGAGAAGTAGTCGTCGCCCCACTCGCGGGAGAAGCTCGGCACCGTCTCGGATGCTCCGGTGAAGCGGCGCAACAGGTCGACCGGGCTCTCGTTGAAGCGGAAGTTGTTCACCGCGCCGGTGATCTCGCCGCCCTCGATCCGGTAGACCCCATCGCGGGTCAGGCCGGTGAGGAGCAGCGTCTGGGGGTCGACCTCGCGGATGTACCAGAGGCAGGTCAGCAGCAGTCCGTCCTCGACGCCCGCGACCAGGTCCGTCTCGGACCCGGACGCGCCGTCGATCGAGAGCACCAGGTTGTCGATGCCGGGAGTCGTCGGCTGGTTGGTCATCGCGGCGGTGTGCCGGGTCTGCAGCAGCGAGGTCAGCGTGCCGTCGGCGATCCAGTCGGTGTGCCCGAGCGGCAGGCCGTTGTCATAGACACTGCTGTCGTTCGACGATCCGGATGCGACCACGAAGTCCGCCGTCTGCAGCCCGGCGTAGCCGGGATCGGAGAACAACCTGACGCCCTGGTTGACGATTCGCTCGCCGATCCTGGTCCCGCCACCCGCCTTCGAGTAGACCGACTGGCCCTCGTGGGCGACGCGAGCACCTGCGCTCCAGTAGGCATCGATCATCAGGTCAGCCACGGCGGCGGGCGGCAGCACGGTGTCATAGCGCCCGGCGGGAAGGTCGATCCGCCGCGCGCCCCAGCCGAGCCGGGTCGCGAGTGTGTCAGCCATCGCGGTCGCATCCACGTCAGCGAAGTCACGGGTGGCGCCACCCACCCAGGCGCTGTTGGTGAGGTCGGAGGTCTTTCCGGTGCAGCCGTAGTGGCCGGTCGGCTGGACGTGGCGGAGCCGGAGGCCGGTCGACGAGGCGAGGTAGGTGGTGGTGACCTCGTGGCTGACGAAGCCGTAGAGGATCCGGGACTGCTTCTCGGCCTGGTCGAAGGCCGCGCCCAGGTCACTGGCGAAGGTCTTGTAGACATCGATCGACGTGGTCGACGGTGCGTCCTCCCAGTCGGCAGCCACGTCGCCGGCAACGAGGTCGGCACCGTCCTCGGCCGGATCGGCAGCGGCGGCGCCGCGATCGGCCGCCGCAACGAGCTCCGCGACCTGGTCGAACGAAGCAGCAGTGCCGCTGACAGAGGCGTTTCCCTTGCCCTGGAAGGAGATCACGCTGAGCCCGACGGAATGCATCACGCCGTTGGTGGTCAAGGTGTTGTTGGCCCAGCGGAGGTTCGCGCTCGTGGAGTCCTGCGCGATCACGATGCACTGGTCGGACCTGCTGGCCGCCAGTGCGTGGTCGACGAGCTGTTGGGGAGTGGGGTTCAGCATCAGATCTCCTCGCTGGTGTTGAGGATGCGTACGCCGCGGAACAGCGCCGAGGGGCAGCCATGGCTCACCGCTGCGACTTGTCCCGGCTGCGCCTTGCCGCAGTTGAACGCCCCGCCGAGCTCGTACGTCGATGGCCCGCCGACCGCCTCCATCGAGTTCCAGAACTCGGTCGTGGTGGCCTGGTAGGCGACGTCGCGCAGCTGACCGCCGAGCTCGCCGTCCTTGATCTCGTAGAAGCGCTGGCCGGTGAACTGAAAGTTGTACCTCTGCATGTCGATCGACCAGGACCGGTCACCGATCACGTGGATCCCGCGTTCGACCTGGCTGATCAGGCCGGCCGTGTCGGGTCCGTCGGCAGCCGGCTGCAGCGAGACGTTGGCCATCCGCTGGATCGGGATGTGGCTCGGCGAGTCGGCGTACGCGCAGCCGTTGGAGCGGCCGCCGTTCAGCTCGGCGCCGTAGGTGTGCGCCATCGGGCGGTCGAGCTGATAGCCGACGAGGATGCCGTCGCGGATGATGTCCCATTGCTGGGTGGCGACGCCCTCGTCGTCGTACCCGATGCTGGCGAGGCCGTTCTCGACGGTGCGGTCGCCGGTCACGTGCATGACGGGTGAGCCGTACTGCAGCTTGTTGAGCTGGTCGAAGGTCGCAAAGGAAGTGCCGGCGTAGTTGGCCTCGTAACCGAGCGCACGGTCGAGCTCGGTCGCGTGCCCGATGGACTCGTGGATGGTCAGCCACAGGTTCGACGGATGGATGACCAGGTCATAGCTGCCGGGCTCGACGGACGGGGCGGTCAGCTTCTCGCGCAACAGCACCGGGAGCTCTGCCAGCTCGGAGTCGAAGTCGAAGACGCCATCCGTGAGGTACTCCCAGCCTCGGGCGACCGGCGGTGCGATGGTGCGCATCGAGTCGAAGTGCTCTCCGGCGGTCCCGAACACCTCGACATGCGGCTCGAGCCGGATGCGCTGCTGGGTGGTCCGGGTGCCGTTGAGATCGGCGTAGAACTTGTTCTCCTGGACCTGCTGCAGGCTGCCGCTCGCATGGTCGACACCGTCGGCGGCGAGGAGCTGGCGGGTCCAGCCGGCGAAGAGCGCGGTCTTCTCGCCGAGCGGGACGTCCAGCGGGTTCACGTCGTACGACGAGACCCAGGTGACGTCGTCATACACCGGCTCGGGAGCAAGGTCGATGGGCCTGCGAGTCATCGCGCCGGCCACTTGGGCGACGTTGACCGCTGTCTCGGCGACCTGAATGGCTGATGAGGTGCTGAGGATCACGCCGGAGGCAAATCCCCAAGCCCCGTTGAGGATCACGCGGACTGCGAATCCGAGATCCTCGTTGTCCTCGGCACCCTGCAACTGACCGTCACGTACGGAGAAGTGTTGATAGCGGACCCGCTCGAAGCGGAAGTCGGCATGCGACACCCCGAAGTCACGCGCCCTCGACAGGGCTGCGTCCGCGAGCTTGCGGTAGGGGAGTGCGGTGAACGTGGGGTCGATCTCGTGCTGTCCAGAACCCATGGATCGACCCTAGTGGGTCCGGGCCAGCCAGTTCTGGGCACCCGCGACGATCGCGAACGGATTGCTTGCTGACCTAAAGGGGCCTTAGTCTGATCTGCATGCACCTGACCGACCGTGAGCACCAGATCGTGGCGTTGCTGCGTCGCAACCCGACGATCGGTTCGGCGGCGATCGCGGAGAAGCTCGGCACCTCGCGCGCGTCGGTCAACGTGCACCTGTCGAACCTCGGGAAGAAGGGCGTCATCCTGGGCCGGGGCTACCTGCTCAGCGAGCAGCCCGGCATCGTCGTCATCGGTGGCGCCAACATGGACGTGAAGGCCCGGAGTGCGGCACCCGCCACCCAGCACACCAGCAATCCCGGACATGGCTCGATGGCGCCCGGGGGAGTGGCCCGCAACATCGCGGAGAACCTGGCCCGGCTCGGTACCCTGACCCACCTGGTGGCCGCTGTCGGACGCGACGCGCTCGGGGACAGCCTGCTCGCACAGACCTCGGCGGCCGGCGTCCAGCTCGAGTACGTCCACCGGACGGATCGACCCACGGGCACCTATGTCGCGGTGCTCGACTCGGACGGCGAGCTGATCCTGGCCGTCGCGGACATGGTGGCAACAGACGAGCTCGGCCCGGACCGGATCAATGCCGCCCGCGACGTCATCGTCACCGCAGGGCTGGTCGTGCTCGACGGCAACCTGGCCGGTGCTGCCCTCGCCTATGCGCTCGACCTCGCCGGGACCGCAGGGGTGCGGACGATCCTCGAGCCCGTCAGCGTCCCGAAGGCCAAGCTGGTGGCGCCGTACATCACAACCGACCGGGCGCTGTACGCCGTCACCCCGAACCGTGACGAGCTTGCCGCGCTCACCGGGATGGCCTCTCGCACCGACCGGCAGGTCCGACTGGCGGCCGAGGACCTGCATCGGCGCGGCGTGGAGCATGTCTGGGTCCGGCTCGGCGAGCGAGGCTCACTGCTCAGCACGGTCTCGGGTGACGCCACCACGATCCCGGCGGTGCCCACCACAACCGTCGAGGACGTGACCGGCGCCGGAGACGCGATGCTGGCGGCGTTCTGCCATGCGCTGCTCGCGGGCAAGGACCCGGTTGAGGCCGCCAGGTACGGGCACGCCGCAGCGGCCCTGACGATCTCCAGCCCACACACGGTTCGCCCGGATCTCACGTCGCGGCTCGTTCAGACCGCACTGACCACACCCGTTTAGGAGCTGCTGCACATGACGACCCCGCATCCCTCCCTCGTGCTCACCGACGAGGTGGCCCAGGCGCTGCGCGACGGCGCGCCCGTGGTGGCCCTCGAAAGCACGATCATCAGCCACGGAATGCCCTATCCCCAGAACGTCACGATGGCGACCGAGGTCGAGCAGCTCATCCGGGACGGGGGAGCGGTGCCCGCGACGATCGCGGTGCTCGACGGACGGCCTCGCATCGGCCTGGCGCCTGCCGACCTCGAACTGCTGGCCACCAGTCCTGATGTGGCAAAGGTCAGCGTCCGGGACCTGCCCTACGTCATCGCCCGAGGTGAGCACGGTGCGACCACGGTCGCCGCGACGATGCGACTGGCCGCGCTGGCCGGGATCGGAGTCTTCGTCACCGGCGGCCTCGGCGGTGTGCACCGTGGCGCCCAGCTGTCCTTCGACGTCAGTGCGGATCTCACCGAGCTCGCGACGACGAACGTCGCCGTGGTCTCGGCCGGGGTGAAGAGCATCCTCGACATCGGACTGACCCTGGAGACCCTGGAGACGCTCTGCGTGCCGGTGGTTGCCTACGGCACGGATGAGTTCCCGGCATTCTTCTCACGCACCAGCGGACATCGGGCGCCGATGCGTGCCGACACCGCGCGCGAGCTCGCCGAGGTGCTCGCTGCCAAGTGGAACCTCGGCATCAGCGGCGGAGTCGCCGTCGTGAACCCGATCCCGGTTGCCGACGAGATCCCCGCCGGGGAGATCGACGGCATCATCGACCAGGCGCTCGCCGACATGGAGGCGAACGGTGTTCACGGCAAGGAGGCGACACCGTTCCTGCTGGGCCGGATCGTCGAGATCAGCGGCGGTGCGAGCCTGGTCGCGAACATCGCCCTGGTGAAGAACAACGCCCGGCTGGGCGCCGAACTCGCGGTCGAGTACGCCGCGTTCACCGCCTGAGGCTCAGCCCACCGAGACGGCAGTACGGATCGTCGACCCGGACCGGCTCTTGCTGACCTCGAGCTGGGCGGTGATGCGGGTGCGCAGCTCCGCGACGTGGCTGACGATGCCGACCACCCGACCGCCGTCGCGCAGGCTGTCGAGGGTGTCCATCACGTCCTCGAGCGTCTCGGCGTCGAGAGATCCGAAGCCCTCGTCGATGAACAGCGTGTCGATGTCGGTGCCGCCGGCCTCGTGGGACACGGTGTCGGCCAGGCCGAGGGCGAGCGCGAGTGAGACCACGAAGGTCTCGCCGCCCGACAGCGTTGCCGGGTCGCGACGGGTCCCGTTCCAGTCGTCGCGGATCAGCAGGCTCAGTCCGCCGCGCAGCTCGCCCGCACCACGGTCATCGGTGTGCTCCAGGGAGTAGCGCTGGTCGCTCATCCGGGCGAGTCGCTCGTTGGCCGCATCGACCACCTGACGGAGCCTCTCCGACAAGACGTACGCCGAGAGCCGCATCCGCTGCGGGTTGTCCGGGCCCTTGCCCTCGACGAAGGCCGAGAGGCTGGCCGCAACGGCGTACTGCTCCCGGACGGGCGCCCAGGCGATCAGCTCGCGCTTGAGGGCGTCGCGCAGGACGGCGAGCCGGCTGACCCGCTTCCGCTCCTGGTCGTACGCCGAGCCGGCATCATCGCGCTCCCGGGCGACAACTGCGTGGGCCGTGTCGAGCAAGCCGAGGTCTGGTGCGTCGACGGTCAGCCAGCGGGTGACTGCCGGATCGGCGAGCGTGGCCGATGCAGCGCGGCCGGCCTCCTCGACGGCAACGAGGGCGGACGTCGCTTCGGACAGCGAGTCGTCGGAGAGCAACGCGATCCGGGCAGCGGTGACATCGGCGAACCCGGCATCGGCAGCCGCCGCGCTCGCCATCGCGGCGGCTTCCTGGGCAGCGCGAGCCGCGATCTGGTGGACGCGGATGGCGGCGCGGGCGTCCTCGAAGACGCGGGCGCGCACCTGGTGCTCGCTGATCAGGCCCTCGATGTCCTCCGCGCCGTGGGAGTCGATGAGCAGGGCACTGCGCTCCGCTGACAGCGAGTCGATCGCCGTCCTCGTCTGGGTGAGCAGAACGCCGGCAGCGGCCGCCTCCGAGCGTGCCTCGGCCAACGCACTCGCCACCTTGGACTGGGCGAGATGAGTCTGGTTGAGCCGGTCGCCCAGCTGCTCGGCCTGCGAACCTGCCCGGCGCGCACGACCGACCGCAACCTGCTGCTCATCGAGCTGGGCAGCCAGCGCGGTCGGAGACGTGTGCCGGCTCGCCGCGCGCGCGACAGCGAGGTTGGTCGCCAGGTTGGTGACGTCCTCCTGCTGGGTCTGGCGGACGAAGTCGGCAGCCTCGTAGTCGTGCCGGGCCAGGTCCTCCTCGGCCTTGCCAACCGCTGCTCCGGAGACGGCCGCGGGGGCCGGGTGCTCCGCGCTGCCGCACACCGGGCAGGAGCAGCCGACCACCAGGCCGGTCGCGAGCTCGGCAGCCATTCCGCTGATCCGGGCTTCCCGGACATCGTGATAGCGCTCGCGCAGGTCCTGGGCGCGGTCGACGGAGACACGCAAGGTCTCTCGAGCACCGCTCAGCTCGGCCGTGATGTCGACGGCCCGCCGAGCCGCGGCCAGGGCAGCGCTGGTCGCCTCGAGGAGATGTTCGGCGGGCAGCAGAGTGCTGGCCACCTGGTCGGCGGCCTTCAGCTCGGCCTTCAGTCGGTCGATCTGCGCCGGCAACGCGTCGGCGCGCGCATCCAGCGCAGCGATCGAGGTCGCGAGGTCGTCGATGCGGGCGGCGTGGGTCCGCGCCCGGTCGCGCGCCAGGCCGAGCTCGGCCTCGCGCGGTCGGAAGGCCTCGGCAACGGCGCGTGCCTCGTTGGCGCGTTGCTGAGCGGTCGCGAGCTCCGGATCGGTGATCTCGGCGCTGCCGAGGATCTCCGAGGCAAGCGTGGTGCGTGCCTGCATCTCGTTGACCGCGTCGGTGGCGGCCGCGAGGCCGTGCTCGGCCCGGATGGCAATGCCGGCGATCGGGGCCGCGCGATGGTGCGCGGCGACCTGGTTTTCCAGCGCCGTCAGCTCGGCGGCGCGGGCTGAGTGCTCTGCCAGGACGGCGCGGGCGCCGGTCGCGCGC
>JAOPXK010000181.1 GCA_025965195.1 Marmoricola sp. | reverse complement strand
AATTCTCTCCTGCACATGCAACGAATCTCATGCAAGGCACCTTGCAGCCGCACTAATGCAGAAACATGCTGGTCTAGCGCCGCATTGGGTAATGTAACCCCTGCTAGGTTACTTTCCCGACAAGAATGATCCAAAGGAATGTACGAATATTTTTGGGGGTGAATGTATGCTTAATGAAGTTTTGGTGTAGAGGTCATAATTCTGTATCGGGGGGATTGAACGATGAATGTCTCTACCAACATATATGCTGGTAACAACCTTGTCACAAGTCAGTTTTCTCTCTTGTCAGGGGTGCACACCGGTAGCAGGGTAAGGGGTCCCATGGTTGGTGTGGGACAGGCACCCCTGTAGGTGTGGGTCAGGGGGTGAACACCCTCCTTTTTTCAAACCTTGCATGTCGTGAAATATTTTATACTGTCCATCAATGAGCTTTCAGAAAATGTGAAGTCGTCACTGTCAACTGCTCGTGCCCGGACGCCTGGAGCGCGACCTTGTATACTAGCGCAAAGGCTTGCGGAGGTCTGGCTGGGCACAAGAGCACTCGACGTCACTTTCTAACCACGAATTTAGCCGTGGGTGTTAATGTCCGCAATAAATTACTTTTGCGTTGACGGCAACTACAAAGTCACGGACATTGTTAGTAGTGCGTCGCGATTTTGTTAACACTGCGTTGCGATTTGATGATTTCACCTGGTCGTTTTATCTGGGTTATGTTTTTATAAACAAACTCCAATGCCGGTTACATCTAGTTTTTGGGTTGATATATACTTCAGACAATTCCCGTTCTAAGCATACCCGATACAGACAACTCCCGTTATTAGGATACCCGATGCAAGCAGATATTCGTTATAAGCGTAGACCCTTGGGTCTCTGCATGCCAAATTGTTAACGAAAGCCCTTCAATACAAGCACAGATTCGATATAAGCATACCGGCCTCCGTCCCCACCGTGTATGCTTATAACGGGAGTTGTCTGTATAATCATATATGCGATAAGCAGACACCCATGGGCCCGTCCATACCAAAATGCTAACAAATTCCCCTTTGATACAAGCATGGCCAAGCATTAGTACCAATACAAGCAGATGTCGTTTTTTTTTCTCTTTTAAATACTCATTACTCGTATGTAGATCCCCTACCGGGGCACAACGCAAGCAGATGTCGCGGGCATCCTCTACCCGCCAGTCAGTCCATGAAGGCCTTCATAATCCTTCCATGTAGGCCTTGATAATGTCCTCAAACAGGCTATCAGTTGAACATGTGCCGAGCCACTCAGTTCATCGGTCTATAGCTAGTTTATGAAGTGCCCGGTCCCTTGACGAAGTGCCCGGTCCCTTGACGAAGTGCCCGGTCAGCCAGGGGCGGGAGCCGCTGTCGAAGCCGGACCTGAGATTTGATACATTGAGTCCTGATTCTTGATGTGCAGTGTCGAATTCTTTACTATATCCTTTCATCTCAGATGCGGCTTAGCTTAAAGTCTGCAGCTCGAAAAAAAACTCTTTTTACCGAGTAGCCCGGGCTACGTAAAGGTATGTGGATGTATTCGCTGGTCGGGGCCCTTCGCCAATAGTCCGGCGGAATGCCAAAAGCCTGGCACAAACATACCGTAATAACTTGCGAGTAGGACTGCAGTCTTACTCGCAGTACGGGAGCAACAGGCTCTGGAATTTACTGTCTTATATATATACAGGTACGCTCTTACTGACATGGCTCAACAAGAATATAACCTCCTCGCCCAATGGTATGAGGCTATCGCCCAATGTAATACCTTTAGGCTTTCTGCAACACCCTGCTCGGCCCTGTTGGCCTGCACCTGAGTGATAAATTCATCATCACTGTCCTCCAAACCGGTGAGTTCTGCATCTGAGCTATATATTATCGGAATCGACATTAAAGGAAGCTTGATGTTGGTTGATATCAGAATGCCAGCAATCAATAGCTCAAGTTGTAATGGGCACGGATGGTTTGTCCTTGACCTATTCCTGATCATACTGTCTTATTCACAAGGCCAAACCTAGGCGTGGCGCCCTACTGTCTTATACTCGAGTGCCTTCTTACCAGAGTACCCTGTCTTCCTCGCAGGCTCGGGTGTCTGTAAACACCTCTGTGTTGTGATAGGTCATAGCATGCGGTCGATGGAAACGAGTCTCAAAGGTGCAAAGCTAATACCAGCCAGTACTTTGTCACGCTTCTGTCCACTTGACGCTCGCAAGATTATAAAGATGTCCTGAACATGCCGTTTATAACTGCATCTGAGGAGGTGCGTCTCAGAAAGGGGGTTTTTCCAATCAGAGGTATAACTTGGCGATGGTGCCCAATGCGGCGAGTCCTAGTACCTGCTGGTAGTTCAAGTCGTCGTGCGTGAAGTAGTTGTTTCTATTGACATATTTCAGGATAATTATTCCTTTGTTTTCGTTACAACATCGTCCCCAGTGTCATTAGGCTTCCCCTTTCGACGCCAATGTCAACGGCGGTATAGAAACCTTCGACATCGGCTGATACAAGCCAAATGTCATTGGCTTTGAGGATCTTGCTCTTGTCGAGAGTTGAGACGAAATC
>JAOPXK010000108.1 GCA_025965195.1 Marmoricola sp. | reverse complement strand
CTCATGATCCCGTCGTTGTCCGCGATCGTCTCCAGCAGCATGAAGGCCCGCTCCAGTGACTGCACACCACCCGTACGACGTTCGGCTACCACGGTAGGCGCACCAACTTCCTCTACCACCGGCAAGAGCTCCTTCGAACGACGTTGAGAGTCGGATCTTAATCGTGTGAATCGCTAGGAAAACGACGATTCGCCAACTGCGGGTCAACCAGCGAGCTGACCGCGAGCCCGCGGATCGATGCATCGAGCACCTGCGCGGTGTGCGCCAAGCCGATTTGGCGGCCCAGACGCTGCACCGACGTGGCAACCTGCATCATGCAGCCAGGATTGGCCGTCACGAGCAACTCAGCACCGGTTGCGAGGATGCTGGTGGCCTTGCCATCGCCCAGCTGCCGCGCGGGTTCAGGATTGAGAATGCTGTAGATGCCGGCGGAGCCGCAGCAGATCTCCGGATCGGCGATCTCGCGCAGGGCGAGGCCGGGGATCGCTTTCAGCAATGCTCTGGGCTGGTCCCGGATCCCTTGAGCGTGCGCCAGATGACACGCGTCGTGGTAGGCGATCGTCACCTCCAGCGGGTGCCGGGTTGCCACTGTTCCCAGCTCGGCCAGGATCTCGGAGAAGTCCCGGACCCGTGCGGAGAACATCTCGGCGCGGGCCGCGTAGACCGGGTCGTCCCGCAACAGCTCGACGTACTCCTTCATCGACGATCCGCAACCGGCCGAGTTGACCACCACGAACTCGACCCCGGATTCGTCGAAGGCATCGATCAGGGCACGTGCGTAGCGTTGGGCTTCGGGCTCGCGGCCCGAATGCGCGCTCAGCGCGCCGCAGCATCCCTGACGCTTCGGCACGATCACGTCGCACCCCTCGGCAGCGAGCACCCGCGCCGTCGCCGCGTTCACGTCTGGAAAGAACTCGCGCTGCACGCAGCCGGTCAGCATGCCGACCACCGCCCGCCTGGTTCCGACCGCCGCGGTCCGTTCCGGCACCGCGTCGAAGCTGCCGAGTCGCGGGGTGAGGGCTTCCATCGCCGCCAGCGAAGGTGCCACCTTGCTGAGCAGCCGGGTACGACGAAGCGCCCGATCGAGATGCAGCTTCTGGGTCACCCGCAACGGTCCGCGGAGCGCACGGAGCCGGCGCGGATGGGGGAAGAGCGCGAAGATGAACCCCCGCAAGGCACGTTCGGACAACGTACGCCGATGGTTGCGCTCGACCTGGGCACGCGTTCGTTCGATCAGCCGGTCGTACTGGACGCCGGACGGACAGGCGGTCACGCACGCCATACAGCCCAGGCAGGCGTCGAAGTGCGTCACCATCGAGTCGGTCATCGGTTCGCCCTCGAGACCCTGTTTGATCAGCTGGATCCGGCCGCGCGGCGAATCCATCTCCTCACCCCACAACGAGTAGGTGGGGCAGGTGGTCAGGCAGAAACCACAGTGCACGCAGTCGTCGACCAATGCGGCGCTGGGCGGGTGGTGATCGTCGAACGCCGGCATCAGATACCTCCTACGAATCGGCCGGGCGAGAGCCGGTGGCCTGGATCGAACTGGTCCTTGACCTGATGCATCAGCGCCAACCCGTGCACCTCACCCCACAGGTCCAGCCCCGCCTTGAGATCGGCCGGAGCATCGAGCACCGTGAGGCTGCCACCTGTTGCCACACACGCGTTGCGCAGCGCGGTCACCGCCTTGCCCGCGGTGCCGGCATCGACATCGCCGGGCAGCGCGCCATAGAGGACCCCGGTGCCTGCCGAACCTCGTACGGCGACGCCGTGGCGACGCGCATCGGAGAGCAGGTCGGGAACGCTGGACAGCTGGGTGGTCAGCTTCAGCGCCACCTCGTCGGCGGTCCACGGGTAGACAGCACGCCACGGAGGCCCGTCGTCGGCGGTCTCGGTGTCTCCACCGAGCAACGCGGCCACACCATGCGCGCGTTCGTCGATGCCGGCCGGCGCACCCTCGATCAGGACGGCCACGCGGCCGGGTCCGTCGAGCGGCCAATCGACTTCCAGCGCGACCGGTGCGACCTGGGAGTGCAGCACGCGCGCAACTGTCGCTCGGGCTGCCTGGACATCGGTGACGCTTCGATGGACCCACCTGCTGGACAGTGGGCGATGGTGGAGGCGGAACGCGACCTGGGTGATCACCGCGAGCGTCCCGAAGGACCCGGTGAGCAGTTTGGCGAGGTCGTATCCAGCCACGTTCTTGACCACCTTGCCGCCGGCCTTGGCGACGACGCCATCGGCACGGACCATGGTGATGCCGATGATCAGGTCGCGGACCGACCCGGTTCCCATCCGGCGCGGTCCGCTGGTGGCGGTCGCGACGGTGCCGCCCAGCGTCGCGCCGGCAGCTGGCTGGTCCAGTGAGAGGTGCTGGTCGGCCCGGCCGAGATGTTCCTCGAGATCGGTGATCCTCAAGCCTGCCTGGGCGACGACGACGAGGTCGCCGGCGACGTGCTCGACGACCTGGTTCATCCGGGTCGTCTCCAAGATGATGTCGACGCGGGTCGGAGGCCGGCCCCAGGAGAGCTTGGTGCCGTGGCCACGGGTCACCACCGCGAGATCGTGTCGAGCACAGATCCGCATCACCTCGGCGGTTTCGGCTGTGGTCGATGGAGACACCACCCACTGCGGGTCGACACCGTCGACGGCGTCGCCGGGCCCGGCCCCCCGCAGGTGCGAGCACGCCCCAGCCAGATCGTCGTGGATCGCCATCAGAACAGCTCCACGTCGCCGAGTGCCGGCGGCTCGTCGCTGACGTGTACGCGCGGCCGTTCGCCACACAGGCGGGGAGTGGGATAGATCTTCCCCGGGTTGGCGAGGTAGTCCGGGTCGAACGCGCAGCGGACGAGCTGCATCGTGTCGAGGTCGTCGTCAGTGAACATCCTGGGCATGTACTTGGCCTTGTCCACTCCGACGCCGTGCTCGCCGGTGATCGAGCCGCCGTTGGTGATGCACAGATCGAGGATGGCGCCGGAAAGTCGTTCCGCATGCTCGGACTGGCCTGGCTGGGACGCGTCGAAGAGGACCAGCGGATGCAGGTTTCCGTCGCCGGCGTGGAAGACGTTGGCGACACGTACGCCGCTGTCGCCGGCGAGCTCCTCGATCGACCGCAGCACCTGCGCCAGCGTCGTACGCGGGATCACACCGTCCTGGACGATGTAGTCGGGGCTGATCCTGCCGACCGCGGCGAACGCCGATTTGCGCCCCTTCCAGATCAGCGCGCGTTCGGCCGCTTCGGCCGCGACCCGGAACTCGAATGCATGGTTCTCCCGGCACAGCTGCTCGACGGCCAGGTACTCGTGCGCCACTTCGTCCGCGGGCCCGTCGAGCTCGATCACCAGGACCGCGGCCGCGCCGTCGGGGTAACCGCAGTGCACCGCGGCCTCTGCCGCTTCGATCGCCAGCGCATCCATCATCTCGATCGCCGCCGGGACGATGCCGGCTCCGATGATCGCCGAGGTGGCCGCACCGGCGTCGTCGATGCTGCTGAAGCCGGCCAGCAGTGTGCGCACCTCTTCGGGGGCGCGGACCAGCCGCACGGTGACCGAGGTGGCGACACCGAGCGTGCCCTCGGAGCCGACCACAACGCCCAGGAGGTCATAGCCGGGCGCGTCCGGTGCGCGGGTGCCGAGCTGAACCTTCTCGCCTTCGGGCGTGACCAGATCTATGGAGAGCACATGGTTGGTGGTGAACCCATACTTCAGGCAGTGTGCGCCGCCGGAGTTCTCCGCCACGTTGCCACCGACCGAGCAGATCTGCTGGCTGGAGGGGTCCGGTGCGAAGTAGTAGCCAGAATCCGCGGCCGACTTCGTGACCTGCAGGTTGATCACGCCCGGATCCAGCACCGCGCGCTGATCCTGCGGCGCGATCTCATGGACAGTGCGCAGTTGAGACATCAGCAGCAGGACACCGTCGGCGTGGGGTAGCGCGCCACCGGACAGCCCGGTGCCCGACCCGCGAGCGACGAACGGAACGCGCTCGGCCGCACAGGCCGCGACGACCGCGCGCACCTGTTCCGCCGACGAGGCAAGCACGGCAAGCGCCGGGATGCTTCGGTAGGAGGTCAGGCCGTCGCACTCATAGGTACGGAGCTCGTTGTGGTCGGTGATCAACGCCCCGGCGGGCAGCGTGGTGCGAAGGCGCGCCACCACCGCCGCCACGTCGGCCCGGAGTGAGACGTCCTCGAGACTTGGCATGGTGTCGTGCTTTTAAGGCATCCGGGCGTATGCGGGCAGGGTGAGGAAGTCTTCGAAGTCGTCGGCGACCGCCACCTGCAGGAACATCGATCGGGCCTGCGCGTAGTCCTCGGCGCTGCCGTCGAGCTTGGCCACTTCCTCGTCGGTGAGTCGGTCGATGAGCTCGACGGTTACCGTCTCCCCGGTGTCCAGCACGATGCCGTTGTGCAGCCATTGCCAGATTTGCGAGCGGGAGATCTCAGCGGTCGCGGCGTCCTCCATCAGGTTGAAGATGGCAACCGCGCCGACGCCCTGGAGCCAGGCGGCCAGGTACTGGATGGCCACGCTGATGTTGTTGCGCAGGCCGGCGTCGGTCACCGCGCCGGGGGTGGCGGCGACATCCAGCAGCTGTTCCGCAGTGACCGAGACCTCCTCGCGGAGCCGGTCGATCTGGTTGGGCTTGCTGCCGAGTACGGCGGTGAACGCCTCGCGGCACAGCTCCACCATCCCCGGGTGCGCTACCCAGGAGCCGTCGAAGCCGTCGCCGGCCTCGCGGCTCTTGTCCGCGGTGACCTTGGCATTTGCCTGCGCATTGATCTCGGGGTCCTTGCTCGGGATGAACGCCGCCATGCCGCCGATCGCATGGGCGCCGCGCTTGTGGCAGGTGCGGACCAGCAACTCGGTGTAGAAGCGCATGAACGGCACCGTCATGGTCACGGAGTTGCGATCCGGCAGCAGGAAGTCTGCGCCGCGGGTCCGGAAGGTCTTGATCACGCTGAACATGTAGTCCCAGCGACCGGCGTTGAGTCCTGCGGAGTGGTCCCGCAGTTCGTACAGGATCTCCTCCATCTCGAACGCCGCCGGATAGGTCTCGATGAGCACGGTCGCCCGGATGGTTCCGCGTGGCATGCCGAGGAAGTCCTGCGCGAGGTTGAACGCGTCGTTCCAGAGCCGGGCCTCCAGGTGAGACTCGATCTTGGGAAGGTAGAAGTACGGGCCCTGCCCGCGGTCGATCTGCAGCTGGCCGCACGTGTTCAGGTACAGCGCGAAGTCGACCAGGCTGCCGGAGACGACCTCGTCGTCGACCAGAATGTGTTTCTCGGGAAGATGCCAGCCGCGCGGACGCACCACGATCGTGGCGAGCTCGTCGTCAGGCCTGAGCGCGTAGTCCTTGCCGGCCTCGTTGGTGAAACCAATCGTCCGAGTGATCGCGTCGAGCAGATTGAGCTGCCCGGTGATGACGTTCTCCCAGAGCGGCGTATTGGCATCCTCATGATCGGCGAGCCAGACCTTGGCGCCGGAGTTGAGGGCGTTGATCGTCATCTTCGTGTCGGTTGGGCCGGTGATCTCGACGCGCCGATCGATCAGGCCGGGTGCGGGTGCGGTCACCCGCCAGCTGTTGTCCTCGCGAATGGCGCGAGTCTCGGGCAGAAAGCCCAACGTGCCGCCGGCGGCGATCGAGGCGACTCGTTCGGTGCGCTTGGCCAGCAGCTCGGTACGTTGCGCATTCAGCGACCGGTGCAGCAGGGCAATCAGCTCAAGCGCCCGCGGTGTCAGGATCTCGTCGAATCTTTGAAGAATCGGCCCCGTAATGTCGACGTTCGCTGGCCGGGACTGCTTAGTCCCGAGTACATCGACCATGAGGAACACCTGTTCTCTCGTATCGTGGAAACTTATTCTTGAATATTGGAACTATACTGCGAATCGCCTGGTCGAGTGTCAAGTACGTGTTTTGTCGAGTTGCATCGCAGAGCATGGCAGCTGTTCCCCCGAAGCGGCCTGATCTGTCGATTCGTCAGGCACGTCCGTCGACTGGCCCGGCAAGGCTTGATGTCCATGAATTTCTCGAGGAATGAGGACACATCACGATGTCGAACAAGAGTCAGAAGATCTTCACGGGAGCAGCTGTTGCCCTGACCACCCTGTTCACAGACGACCTGGAGGTCGACTACGAGGCTACGGCGAAACACGCACAGCACCTCGTATCCGCGGGCATCCCGGCCGTCGTGGTCTGCGGCACGAGTGCCGAGCCGGAGACGCTGTCGGATGACGAGCGGCTGGGTCTGCTCGATGCGGTTCTCGACGCGGTTGGTCAGACGCCGGTGATCATGGGAGCAAGCCTGCCGTCCGCAAGGCAGTCGGGAGCCTTTGCTGCGCTGGTGAACCAGCGCAAGGTGGCTGCCGTCATCGCACGGTCACCGCGAGGACTGGCCGATCCGATCCCGTTCTACAACCACGTGGCCGAGTCGATCGGTGACACGCCCCTGCTGGCGTATCACTTCCCGGCCGCCGCCCCACCGGGAATCCCCGTCGATGCGCTGGCCAAGTCGCCGGTGGTGGGCGTGAAGGACTCGAGCGGAGACGTGGAGCGCTTGCTGGCGACGCTGGACGCGTTCGATGGCGATGTCTATGTCGGCTCTCCGATCTTGCTACTGCTGGCGGGGCAGCTGGGCTGTGCGGGAGGGATCCTGCAAGTCGCCAACGCGTTCCCGGAGCTGTGCCTCGAGGCCTTTGCCGGTCAGGCCAAGGCCCAGCGCGAACTGTTCACCTTCCATACCAGGTCAAAGGCAGATTTCCCTCGAGGCATCAAGGAACTGATGGCTCAGCGTTCCGGGACTTCGCTGGCGACCCGGCTCGCCTGACCGCTACCAACGTCAAAACAAAACTCAAAGCAGAGGATCCGTAGATGGATGATCAGGGAAAGAAATCGAGCCGACTGCTCGTGGAGTTCAACCGCGACGAAGCCAACGCCGTGGCTGGCGAAACCCTTGTGGTGTTGCCGGTTGGCGCGGTGGAGCAGCACGGGCCACATCTTCCGATGGGGACGGACTCGCTCATTGTCGAGCAGGTGGCTCATCGTGCCGTCGCCCGCCTGGGCGAAGGTATTCCAGCGGTGGTGGCGCCTACTCTCACCTACGGCTCTTCGCATCACCACCTGCCGTACGGCGCGACAATGTCGATCAGCACGTTGACGTACTACAACGTGGTCAAGGAGCTTGTCGAGACTCTCGCGCTGAGCGGGTTCCGTCGGGTGTTCATCCTCAACGGGCATGGCGGAAACGTCGAGCTGGTCACGCTGGTGGCCAGAGATGTGAGCGCGTCGCACGAGATCGTGGTTGGTGCCGGGTCGTACTTCCTGCTCTCGACAGCAGCCCTCACGTCGTCGCAGACCGTCCCGCGGGGTGAGCTTCCCGGTCATGCGGGCGAGTTCGAGACGTCGCTGATGATGGCGCTGCACCCCGAGCTGGTCACGGCTACGCGCCCCCGCCGGGAGAGCAGCCCAGAGACTCACCTGACCTCCTACCGCTTCGGCTCACCCGGACCATTCCGGAAGCCGGAGGGATTCAGCGACAGCCCGGCGGATGCGGACGCCGAGCGGGGAGCGGCCTACCTGGAGACCTGTGTGGACTCGGTTGCAGCGGTCCTGCGCGACTTCTGTGAACGGGCGCCGAAAGCCTTGGACGACTGACTCGTGACCGGTCGATCCGCGACCGGCTTGGGTTGATTTCTGACTATTTTTAAGGAGAATCGTGACACGTACCGCAGGTAAAGCAGAAAATGTTCCCCCTCCCGCCGGGCCTTATTCGCCCAGCGTACGAATCGTTGGTGGCAGCATCGTCGCTGCTGCCGGGCAGTGCGGATTTCTGCCCGATCGGACACTGGCCGATGGGCTCGAAGAGCAGACGCGGGTGACGCTGCAGAACTTGAAGTCCGCCCTGGCTGCAAGCGGCGCGTCCATGGACGACGTGCTGTCTGTCGAGGTCTACCTCACCGACGTGGACGATTTCGCGGCGATGAATGCCGTCTATGCGGAGCACTTCTCCGAGCCCTATCCGGCACGCACCACCGTCTATGTCGGCCTCCGTGGAGGCGCTCTGGTGGAGATCAACGCGTTGGCCGTCATCGCGGGCGACGTCAAGCCGACCTGAGAAAAGCGGCAGCGGACCAGGCAACAGCACACAGCAGGACCCGGCGGCATGCCGCCGGGTCCTGCTGTGCGTTCGGTTGAGCTCGATGGACCGTGGTCGGCCGATTGATGCAGTTGGGCCGCGTATCCAAATCGTTCCCCGAGACCCTTGACATCCACGCGCGGAGTTGTGAATATCACTTCTGGCTCGGAAAGAAATATCCACCATACGGAAGGATCCAGACTCAGAAGCTCGATCTGACCGCCGGGCCCGGCGCGTTCGAACTGATCGCGTTGCTCGATCGCAGGCTTGTCCGGCGGACAGCGTGGTTCGTCGTCGACAGAGTTGCGGCACATCTTGGCCCCTAGTGACACTCGGACCCGAAAGGCCAGCACATGCCCCCATTGAGCGACAACATCAGTTCTCGCCGAGATTTTCTGAAGAGGTCCGGCCTGGTCGTCGGCTCGGCCGCGCTGCTCTCCACGGTCGCGGGCTGTGGGTTCGGCGGGTCGAGTTCGGACCTGATCAAGC
>JAOPXK010000157.1 GCA_025965195.1 Marmoricola sp. | reverse complement strand
GCCGGCAGCCCGGACGGCTGGCGCTGGGTCTTCTACGTCAACGTGCCGATCGGCCTGGTCGCCCTGGTGCTCGCCGCCCGGCTGGTGCCGGCCAGGAGCACAGCCGGTGCCCGCCGTACACACCTCGACCTGGTGGGATCGCTGCTGCTCGGTGCCGGCGTGCTCGGCCTGCTCCTGCCTGTGGTGTCCACCGAGTCGGGTGGCGTGCGCTGGCTGTGGTGGCTGTTCGTTCCGGCCGCGCTGCTGCTCACGGCGTTCGCCCGGTGGGAGGTGCGCACGGCGCGCCGAGGCCGGTCCCCGCTGCTCGACCCACAGCTGACCAGGACCCCCGGCTTCCCCACCGGCTCGGCCATCGCACTGGTCTACTTCACCGGGTTCACCGGCATCTGGGTGGTACTGGCGCTGTTCTTCCAGGATGGCCTCGGCTATTCGCCGCTGCACTCCGGTCTGGCCGTGACCCCCTTCGCGCTGGGCAGCGCCGTGTCCGCGGTGGTCGCCGGTCGTTTGGTGCCGCGGTTCGGCCGATGGCTGAACGTGTCCGGCCTGCTGGCGGCCGCCCTCGGGATGATCGCCACCGCGCTGGTCCTGCGCACGCTCAGCGGCGACGCGGCGGCGTGGGCGGCCGTGGGCCCGCTCCTGGTCGCCGGGCTCGGCGGCGGGATGGTCGTCTCGCCCAACACCACGCTGACCCTCGAGTCGGTGCCCACGCAGATGGCCGGGGCAGCAGGGGGCGCGCTGCAGACCGCCCAGCGGATCGGCTCCGCCATGGGTACGGCCCTCCTGGCCACCGTCTACTACCACGCGCTCACCAGCGGCGGACGCGACTTCGGGCCCGCGGTGTCCGACGCGCTGCTCTGCGCCGCGGGACTGATGCTGCTCGCGCTGGTGGTGGCGGTCGGGGACCTGATCGAAGGACGTCGCCGCTCGCGGTCACCCGTGCCAGGGGACGGGACCGGCACGGCCTCCACCCCGCCGCGGCACGAGCCCGCGATGCCGTGATCGGCCCCGTCGGGCAGTGGTGGGCCCGAGGCGGGTCGGCCGGGAGGGGCCCGACACCGGAGGGAGGACAACATGGACCCGAACTCCGCCCGTCCGGGGCGCCGTCCGGCTCGCGGGGAGGGCTCGGCTCGGCTGGAGATCCTGGTGACGGTGCCCATCGGGGTCGCGGTCGCTGTGGCCGCGGCGCTGCTGCACTCGCCGGCCGTGGGCCTGTTGCTCGGCTGGGACACCGTGGCGGTGCTCTACCTCGGCTGGCTGGCCTTCGTCCTCGTGGGCCGGGACGGAGAGCAGACTGCCCGTCGGGCGACGACCACCGATCCCGATCGGGTGGCCACGGACATCGCTCCGCTCTCGGCCGCCGTCGCCAGCCTCGTCACCGTGGCCTTCCTACTGATCCGCGCGCCGCACAGCGGCAGCGCGCTCGAGTTCGTCCAGGTCGGCTTCGGCGTGGTGTCGGTGGTGGTGTCCTGGGCCCTGGTGCACACCCTGTTCACGTCGCGATACGCCGCGCTCTTCTACGGTCGGCCGGGCGGCGGCATCGACTTCAACTCGGACGAGCCGCCCACGTATCGCGATCTCGCCTACCTGGCCTTCACCGTCGGGATGACGTTCCAGGTGTCGGACACGGTGCTGCACTCGACCGCACCGCGCCGCACCGTCCTGCGCCAGGCGCGCTCTCGTACCTGTTCGTCACCAACCTCATGACCCACAACAGCTAGCCCGGAGAAGCCACCATGACGCGTTCACCCGATGCCCACGAGATCCAGATAGAGGTCGACGGCCATCTGGTCGCCGCCGCGGAGGTCAGCCGGACGGATGACCCGGAGGTCGTCCGCTCCGCCATGCACGTCGAATCGGGACACCTGCCCGTGGGATCGCGGACGAAGCTCGTCGACGCCGTACTGGAAGATCCCCAGGTCTCTGCTGCCTCGCACCTGGCCGCCAGCGTGCCCACCGGCGACGCGGAACTGCTCGACCGCATCCGGGAACGCGCCCGGTCCGTCGACGTCCGTGTGGCGGGCGCAACCGCTCTGGTGGAGGCAGAGCTGGACCGAGACCGATCTTCGGTGGCAGAGCCAGGGCCCTCACAAGATCGAGGGATTTCCGAGGGCAACACCTGACAGTGAGCTCTGCGGTAGGGGTTGCTGAGGACGTGCTCCGACGCCGCTCTCGGGCGGAGCGCCGGTCCGGCCGAGCGACACCAATCGCTCCTCGCCGCGAGCCATCAGCCAGCCAGGCGCTGGCATCAACCGACGCGCTGCGCAGATAGCAGCCGCCGCGCCATTCCACGCAGTGCAGCGGGGATTCCACCGGGATCGGGCGGACGTTCCGATACGCGCCGAATGGACCGTTCGGTATCACCGCAGAAGCGCCGGCTGGGCCGCTCAGCCCGCCGCGCTGCGGTCATGCAGGCGACTCCGGGTGACGTGCCGGCGACGATGCATTCCGGCCTGGACGCCGCAGGTCTGTGCCGTAGTCCGGACGCCGAACAGCGTCATGCGGTGGGCAGATGACTGCCGCGCCGCCCCGGCTGGCTGGGGTCGGTCAAGGGAAGTGCGATCTCCACGGTGGTACCCCCACCCGGCGGGCTGTACAGCGAGATGCGGCCCCCGAGGGCCTCGACCCGGTCTTTGAGTCCGACGAGGCCGGTGCCGCGGGTGAGGTCGGCGCCGCCGCGCCCGTCGTCGCGAACACAGACTCGCAGGACGCCCTCACCGACGGCCATCCGGACATCGGCGACGGTGGCGTGCGCGTGCTTGGCGGTGTTCGTGAGCGCCTCGGAGACGACGTAGTAGGCGGCGAGTTCGATCGGCTCGGGCGCCCGCGCGTCGGCCTGCACGTCGAGGCGGACGGGGACGGCGGATCGCCGGGCGAGCGTCTTCAGCGCGGAGCGCAGTCCGCCCTCGGCGAGGGCGGCCGGGTGGATGCCGCGGGCGATCTCACGCAGCTCGTCGAGCACGCCGGTCAGCCCGTCGGCCACCGGGTCCAGTCGGGCCGCCAGCTCGCTGTCCTCGGCCGGCATCGCGGACTGCGCCGAGCGCAGCTGCAGGGCCAGGGAGACCAGCCGCTGCTGGGCGCCGTCGTGCAGATCCCGCTCGATGCGGCGGCGGGTGGTGTCGGCGGCGGCCACGATCCGCGCCCGTGACGCGGTCAGC
>JAOPXK010000144.1 GCA_025965195.1 Marmoricola sp. | reverse complement strand
TCGTAGACTACCGAGACATCCATGAATCACTTCAAGATTTCCGTGACGGCGCTTGCATGCGCCGCCGTGCTGGCCGCTTGCGGCGGATCCGACGACGGTCCCGCCGCGCCCACGCTGAGCGTGCTGTCTTCCAAGCCTGAATTCGTCAGCGGCGGCGACGCGCTGGTCGAGGTGGCACTTCCGCCGGGCGCATCGGCCAGCCAGGTCGCGCTGACGGTCAATGGCAAGACGGTGGCCACCACGCTGAAGGCCGACGCCGCCAGCGGCAAGCTGCGCGGCATGGTCACCGGCCTGACGGTGGGCGCCAACACGGTGGTCGCCAAGCTGAGCACCGACAGCGGCAGCTCGCAGGCGAGCCTCGCGCTCACCAACTACCCGAGCACCGGCCCCATCCTGGCCGGCGAACTGCTCACGCCTTACGAATGCCGCACGACGGAGTCCAACCTCGGCAATCCGCTGGACGCCAACTGCTCGGTGGCACGCCGCTTCGACTACTTCTACCGCACCAGCGCGGGCACCTTCAAGCCTCTGACCGACCCGCTGTCGCGCCCGACCGACCTGGTGACCACCACCACCAACGCCGGCGCCACTGTGCCGTACATCGTGCGCGTCGATTCGGGCACCGTGGGCCGCACCATCTACCGCATCGCCATCCTCGACAACCCCAGCGCCGCCAGCGTGGACCCCGCCAAATGGACGCCGTCCACCGGCTGGAACAAGAAGCTGGTCGTGAGCTTCGGCGGCGGCGCCGGCACGCAATACAACCAGGGCGTGAACCAGGCGGCCGACGTGCTGAGCGACCTGCAACTGTCGCGCGGCTTCGCCCACATGATCTCGACCGAACTGGTCAACGGCCAGCGCGGCAACGCGGTGCTGCAAGGCGAGACGCTGATGATGCTCAAGGAGCTGTTCATCGAGAGCTACGGCACGCCGAAATGGACCATGGGCAGCGGCGGATCGGGCGGCGCCATCCAGCAGCTGACCATCACCCAGATGTACCCCGGCCTGCTCGACGGCCTGCAGCCTTCGCTGACCTTCCCCGACGGCAGCCTGCACGTGGCAGATTGCCGCCTGCTCGAGAACGTCTACAAGGCCGACCTCGTGACCTGGACCAACGCCAAGCGCCTGGCGGTGGACGGCTTCACCACCGGCACCTGCCGCGCCTGGGACCTGAGCTTCGTCAACACCATCGTCGCGACCAACGCGGCCGGTTGTGCGCTGAAGGACACGACCAAGCTCTACAACCCGGTGACGAACAAGACTGGCGCCCGCTGCACCACGTCGGACATGCGCACCAACATCTACAGCCGCGACCCGGCCACCGGTTTTGCGCGCAGCCCGCTGGACAACGTGGGCTTGCAATACGGCCTGCAAGCGCTCAACAAGGGTTTGATCAGCCCTGATGAGTTCGTGACGCTCAACGAGAAAGTAGGCGGCTACGACGTCGACGGCAACCCGGTGGCGCAACGCAAGTCGGGCGACGTGCAAGCGCTCACCAAGGCGTATGAAAGCGGCCTGCTCAATGCGGGCGGCGGCGGCCTGGCCACGGTGCCTATCCTGCATTCGCGCACCTACAACGACGCGGTCGGCGACATCCACTCGCACGAGCGCGACCTGAACGTGCGGGCCCGGCTGCTCAAGGCCAACGGCCGCTTCGACAACCAGGTCATCTGGGTGGGGCCGCGCACCGGATTCAGCCTGGCGCCGCTGTCGATCGACCTGATGAACGACTGGCTCGACAAGATGGCCGCCGACCCGGCACCGCTGACGATCGCCAAGGTGGTGGCCAACAAGCCGGCCGCCGCGGTGGACGCCTGCTTCGACCCGGCCGGCACCAAGATCGCCGAGACCCCGTCCATCGGCGGCACCGGCCCTTGCGCCCAGATGTACCCGGTGCACGGCGAACCCCGCATGCAAGCGGGTGCGCCAGCCGGCAACGACGTGCTGAAGTGCCAGCTCAAGCCGATCGCCTACACCGACTACACGGCCACCTTCACGCCAGCCCAGAAGACACGCCTGGAAGCGGTGTTCCCGGGCGGTGTGTGTGATTGGACCAAGCCGGGCGTCGGCCAAGTAGCGTTCAAAGGCACGTACCAGAAATATTGATCTTCAGCGTTCATCACGGCGCCGGTTTCGACCGGCGCCGTGATGCCGCCACGATCAAGACCGCAACAGGCGTTGCTCCAGCACCCGTTGAAGATCACGCCGGGCATCGGCGATGAGCAGGACGAACACCGTCTGTTCGATCACGCGATAGACAACTCGGTACGGCTTGAACAGCGTCTGCCGGAATTCGCGGATGCCCAGTTGCAACAGCTCGCGCGGATAACTTCCGCGCGCCGGTGACACGGCGAGCGCCGTCATCACCTTGTCGACTTGCACGAGCACGTGCTCGGCCTTGGCCGGTGCATCGCGCTCGGCGATGTAGTCGCAGATCTCCTCAAGGTCCTGCTCGGCGCCCAAGGTCATCACCACCTCATAGCGCATCAGCCGACGGGCCGATGCTTGGCCCGCAGCCGCGCCAGCACCTTGGCGGCCGGCTTGGTCTTTCCTTCTTCGATCTCACGCTGCCCCAGCGCCAGGATCTTCAGCAGCGCGAGCGTCTCCTGCGTCTGCTCGTACGACACCACGTCCTGCAACACCGCCTTGGCTTCGCCGTTCTGCGTGATGACCATCGGCTCGCGCTGCTGCGCCAGCTCCGCCAGCACTTCGGCCGCATGGGACTTGATGTAGCTGATGGATTTCACTTGGGACGAGAAGCGCATGGCGGGCGATCAAAAAAGGGGGCGTGGACCGAATGTAGTCCATTAAAAGTCGTCCCTTTTCCTTCCACCGATCACGCGATCCGGTTGAAGCGGTACGTCACCTCGTAGCGGCTGTCCTGGTCGGAGCAGACGTATTCGCGGGTCTCGTGGTATTCGAGCGGTATCTTCACCGGCGGCACGGTCTTGTTGATGTTCACCACGATGCCGTGGTCGGCTGTGTAGCTGCTCGGGTCGGGCGCGGGGAAGTCGGCGCTGGTG
>JAOPXK010000187.1 GCA_025965195.1 Marmoricola sp. | reverse complement strand
GGCTTTGCGAAGGCGGCCGGCGCGCACTACCTGCTGATTGCCGCGCTCGACAAGGCGGGGCTGTCGTTCAAGGACATCGAGCCGGCCTACCTCACGCCCGCCGACGGCCGCGCCGCGTTCGAGAAGGGCGCCATCGACGCCTGGGTGGTGTGGGACCCGTTCCTCGCCGCGGTGCAGCGCCAGTCGAAGGCGCGTGTGCTGGCCGATGGCACCGGCATCGCGTCGTACCAGCGCTACTACCTGGCCGGCACGCCCTATGCGCAGGCGCATCCCGAGGTGCTGTGCATTCTCTACAACGAGTTGCGCAAGGCCGGTGTGTGGGTCAAGCAGAAGCCTGCCGATGCGGCGGCGCTGCTGGCGCCGGTGTGGGGGCTGGACGCGGCCACCGTCGAACAGGCCAATGGGCGGCGTAGCTACGAAGTGCGGCCGGTGGTGGCAGGCGGACTTGCCGAGCAGCAGCGCATTGCCGATGCCTTCCTCGCGGAGAAGCTGCTGCCGCGCAAGGTCGACACGCTCGAGGTTGCCTTGTTCAAGCCCTGAGCATGATGACGCTGAGCGAATCCATCGAAGGCATGGCCTTGCTCGGCGCCTTGAGCCCCGCCACGCTCCCCGAAATCTCGTTGCCGCAGCGGCCCGTGCTCGGCGTGAAGCTGGAGATCCGCGGGCTCGGCAAGCAATACGGCGAGCGCGAGGTGCTGCGCCACACGGAGCTGTCCATCGAGCCGGGCCAGTTCATCGCCATCGTGGGTCGCAGCGGTTGCGGCAAGAGCACCTTGCTGCGCCTGGTGGCCGGCCTGGAGCCGCCGTCGCATGGCGCGCTCTACACCGACGGCAAGGCCATAGACGGCCTGCACGACGACACGCGGATCATGTTTCAGGAGGCGAGGTTGCTGCCATGGCGCCGCGTGCTGGACAACGTGACGCTCGGGCTGCCTGCGGCGTTTCGCTCGCGCGGCGAAGAGGTGCTTGACCAGGTGGGACTGGCTGATCGCGCGAACGAATGGCCTGCGCGGCTGTCGGGTGGTCAGCGGCAACGCGTGTCGCTCGCACGGGCGCTGGTGCACCGGCCGCGGCTGCTGCTGCTCGACGAACCGCTGGGCGCGCTCGACGCGCTGACCCGCATCGAGATGCACCGGCTGATCGAGAACCTGTGGCAACAACGCCGCTTCACGGCGCTGCTGGTCACGCACGACGTTCAGGAAGCGGTGGCGTTGGCCGACCGTGTGATCCTGATCGAGGACGGCCGCATCGCACTCGACGAGAACATCGCGCTGGCGCGTCCGCGTTCGCAAGGCGATCCGGCGTTTGCCGCGATCGAGAAGCGCATCCTCGATCGGGTGTTGCAGAGGCCTGACCCGGTGAGCCGTTGAGCTCGCACCGGCGGCCAGCTCACAGCGTCTTGTTCCAGAGTCCCGCAAAGTGGTTGTCGAACAGGTCGGCCACCGCGGGCGCTGTCCCTTCGATGGCCTTGTTCTTCAGCAGCAGCTCCATGTTCTTGGTGATCATCTCGGCATGCAGCGCCGGCCTGAACGAGGCCTGCTGCTTGGCGATGCTGGTGCGCAGCACCCGAGGCTGCTCGCTCGGAAACACCTTCTGCGCGATCTCGACCAGCTCGTCGAGGTTGCCGACCGGCGCAATGAAACGCTGCGCCTTGACGAGCGCCGTGACCACCTTGTCGGCCAGCGGGCGGTTCTCGGCCAGCAGCCTGGGTGTCGTCTGCAAGGTCACGTAGCCGATGTCCTTGAACACCTTGGGCCCTTCGCCCAGGGTGATGTGGACCACGTATTCCCAGTCCTTGCCGCCTTCCACCGCGATGGTCTGCCAGGGTTCGACCATGAGCGAACCGTCGATCTCGCCGGCCTGTGCGGCGGCCAGCACCTTGTCGTAGCCGCGCACCGGAATCAGCTCGACGTCCTTGTCGGGGTCCAGGCCGGCGTCCGCGAAGATGTAGCGCGCCGCCATGTCGGCGAAGCCGCCGCGGGCCAGCGTGGCAATGCGCAGGCCGCGCAGGTCCTTCACGCCCGGCTTGTGCTTCAGGCGGGCAGTGAGCTTGTCGGCCGCGCTCTTGTGCAGCACCAGCGCACCGCTGAAGTCGGCCTGCATGGCCATGATGCTCACGACGCGCTGGCCGCGCTTGGCCAGCTTGAGCTGGTTCTCGACCGCCGACGAGACGAAGTCGACCGAGCCGCCCAGCAAGGCCGCCGTGGCCGGGGGCCCGCCGGAGAAGAAGCTGACGTCGGCCACGAGGCCCTGTTCACGGAAGAAGCCCTTCTGATCGGCCACGTAGAGCGGCAGCGAAAAGATGGAGCGCACGGCGCTGCCGATCTTCACGGTCTGGGTCGGCTGCGCCCAGGCGGGCAAGGCGAGGCCGGCCGCCGAGGCGGCCAGTGCGTTGAACTGGCGGCGGTTGAGCAAGGTCATGGTGGAAGGTCCGGGAATGAAAGAGGGAATGCAGGGTCAGCCGATGTCCACCACGCGCCAGCGCAAGAGCTTGTTGCTCACGACGAGGATGAGCCGGTCCAGGGCGAAGGCCAGCACCATCAGCGTCAGCAGCGGGACCAGCATGCCGGTCGTGTCGAACGAGCCGCTGGCCACGTCGATCATGTAGCCGATGCCGGCCTTGGCCGAGATGAACTCGCCGACGATGGCGCCGATGATCGCGAAGGCAATGGCCACCCGCAGCGCCGAGAAGATCCACTGCAGGCAGTTGGGCAGCAGCATCCGAGTGAAGAGCTGCCTGCGTCTCGCGCCCAGCGTGCGCAGCACGTTCTCGT
>JAOPXK010000079.1 GCA_025965195.1 Marmoricola sp. | reverse complement strand
CGCGCGGGCAGCCTGATGCGCCGGGAGTACGTCGGATGACCGATCGCGACGCCATCGCCGAGGTCATCCGCACCGCGCTCGCCGAAGCCGGGCACGACTTCGTAGAGGGTGACGGCACCTTCGACGTCGTACTCCCCGGCGAGCGGAAGCTGCAGACGCCGGTCCGGCTCGAGGTCGGACCGCACGCTCTCGGCGTGCACGCGTTCGTCTGCCGCAAACCGGACGAGAACTTCGAAGGCGTCTACCGGTGGTTGCTCGAGCGCAACCTGAGGATGTTCGGCGTCGCGTTCGGCCTGGACTCGGCCGGTGACATCTTCCTCGACAGCCGGCTGCCACTCTCGGTGGTGACGCCCGACGAGATCGACCGACTGCTGGGCGCGGTGCTGACCTACGCCGACGAGTCGTTCAACACCATTCTCGAGCTCGGCTTTGCGGCCTCGATCCGCAAGGAGTGGGAGTGGCGGCTCTCACGCGGGGAGTCGACCCGCAATCTCGACGCGTTCCAGAGCCTGCGTCCGACGAGCGACGAGAAGAACGCCTGACTTCGTCGCCGGTGTCCTAGCCGGGCTCGCAGACGATCTCCCTGGTCCGGGGTTTTCGGCGCGACAACAGCACGCCCGCGACGCACAGTGCGCCACCGAGGTACACCGCACCGGGTGGCACCTCGTCGAGCAGCAGCCAGGCGAGAAGCGTGGTGATCAGTGGCACCAGGAACGTCGTGACGCTCAGGTTGCTTGCGCCGGTGTGGGACAGCGCAAACGCCCAGGTGGTGAACGCCAGGGCCGTCGGGAACAGCCCCAGATAGATGACGAGCAGGATCGTCGAGGTGTCCACGTGCTGCACGGACTGGACGAGGTCGCCGGTCCAGGGCAGGCAGACAACGGCGCCGATGATGCAGGCATAACAGATCACCTCGAGCGGGGAAAGCCTGCGTAGCAAGGGCTTCTGGCACACCACGCCCACGGCGTACGTCGATGCGGCGAGCAGGGTGAGGAGCACGCCGACGACGTCGGAGGACCCGCCCTCGCTCAGCGCAAGACCGATCACGACCACGCCGGTGAAGGCAACGCCGATGCCGACCAGCAGCCAGGCGGTGAGCTTCTCGCCGAGGAACAGCGCCGCCAGCAGGGCGACCAGGATCGGGCCGATCTGGACGAGCATCGCGGCGGTGGCGGCATCGATCCGGCGCTCGGCCTCGTTGAGCGCGAGGTTGTAGACCCCGAACCAGGTGACGCCGCACAGCAGAAGAAGAAGGACGTCGTTGCGGGTCAGCCGGGTGCGTTTCCGGGTGGAGAGCAGCACGCTCAGCGCCGTACCGGCGACCAGCAGCCGGCCAAGCGACAGCGCCCCCGGCGTGACGGTGCGACCGAGATGTCGGACCGCCACGAAGGCCGAGGCCCAGAGCAGCAGCGTGACGCCCGCGGCCCCGATCGGCAGCCAGGCCTTCGGAGTCACGAGCACCCGGTCCCCGGGTGAGCCGTCTCCGGTGGTCGAGCCTGTCGAGACCAATGCCATGCGGTCACGCTAGTGATCACCACCGACACCCGACACGCGGTTTTCGGTCGTCGTACGCCGACATGGCGCCAATCCCGGAAAAGAACCTGTGACAAGCCCGCGGGGTCGATGCGTCATGGAGACTGGAAGATCAACAAGAAGGAGCCCCAATGGCCGGCACCGCAGAGTTCGAGGCGTTCGCTGTAGCGCGCACCCCACAGCTCTACCGGTCCGCGTGGCTGCTCTGCGGCAATCGGCACACGGCCGAGGACCTCGTCCAGGAGACCCTGGCCAAGGTGTACGTCGCATGGCAGCGTCCGTTGGGGCGTCGCCCGATCGACAATGCTGCTGCCTACGCCCACACGACGCTGGTGCGCACGTTCATCAGCTCCCGTAGACGGCGCAGCAGCCGGGAACGACCGACCGAGGTCATCCCAGAGCAGCCGGGCCACGATGCGGATCCGGCGTTGCGGACGACGCTGCTTGCTGCTCTCGCGGAGCTTCAGCCACTGGACCGCGCGGTCCTGGTGCTCCGTTTCTTCGATGACCTTCCGGTCGATCAGGTCGCCGGCCTGCTCGAGGTGTCACAAGGAGCCGTGCGGAACCGCACCATGCGGGCGCTGGCGAGGATTCGTGAGGTCCTCGGCTCCGACTTCGAAGAACTGACCCAGGGAGGCACACGATGAACGAAATCAAGCTCGGCGAGGAGATGCTCCGCGAGACGGAAGGTCTCCAGCCCCACACCGCCGACCTGGTGGCCCGCGGCATCACGCGCGGCCGGACGCTCAACCGGCGCCGCCGGCTCGGACAGGGCCTCGCGGTCCTGTCGGTCGTCGGCGTGATCGGCGTGGGCACGGCAGTCATCGCGCCGATGTTCAACGCCGGTCACGGCGCCACGCACAACAATGCTCCGGCTTCCTCAGGAGCGCCGAAGGTCGTCGCGCACGGCTTCGGCGTACCCGCCAGCCAGATGGCCGGGACCCTCTCCGCTCTGTTGCCCGCCGGCGCCAAGGCAGAGTTGGTGAACTGGTCCGACAACGGCAAGGGATCCGGCAACAAGTTGGCAGGGAGCGCAGCGCGTGCGAAGCACGATCTCCAGCTGAAGTACGAACTCGCGCTGAAGTCGAACGACTCGAAGAAGGAGACGTCGTTCCGCGCCGGTTCACTGGTGTACGACGACGGCCGCGGCGCCGCCGAGATCCAGGTGCTCGTGCAGCCGAGTGTCTCCGACGCGAAGGCGGGAACGGTCGACGCGATCGCAGCGTCGCCGGAGTACCCCGATGCCCGTCAGGCGGCGGATGGCGTGGTCAGCAACATCGTCACGTTCCACAGCCCGACCGGGTTCGACATCTCGCTGACGGCGTACAACGGGGCGGCCGAGAAGGGCCAGGCGCACAGCCGCGCGCTTCCGCCGCTGACCGTCGGCCAGCTCACCTCGATCGCCAGGAACCCGACCTGGGTGCACTGACGGATAGTCCGCCACGAAAAGCACCGAAACTGCTCAATCTCTGAACCGTTTCGTGGCGGACTATCCAGCCTCAGAGGTCGAGCTTGTAGCCCAATCCGCGGACCGTGACGAGATACTCCGGTTCGGCAGGGTTGGGCTCGAGCTTTGCCCGCAGCCGCTTCACGTGTACGTCGAGGGTCTTGGTGTCACCGACATAGTCCGAGCCCCAGACCCGGTCGATCAGCTGCCCGCGGGTCAGCACCCGGCCGGGGTTGCGCAGGAACATCTCGAGCAGCTCGAACTCCTTGAGCGGGAGCCGGGCCTCCTCGCCTTTGACCGTGACGACGTGACGCTCGACGTCCATCCGGACCGGGCCGGCCTCGAGGGTCATGGTGTCGGGCGCTGCATCTCCGAGGCCGCGTCGCAGGACCGCGCGGATGCGGGCCACCAGCTCGCGCGGCGAGTAGGGCTTGGTGATGTAGTCGTCGGCGCCGAGTTCGAGCCCGACCACCTTGTCTACCTCGTCGTCCTTCGCGCTGACCATGATCACCGGGACGTTGGATGTCGCGCGGATCTGCCGGCAGACCTCGGTGCCCGGGATGCCCGGCAGCATCAGGTCCAGCAGCACGATGTCCGCGCCGTTGCGGTCGAACTCCGTCAGGGCTTCGTTGCCGTCGTTGGCGATCGCGACCTCGAAGCCCTCCTTGCGCAGCATGTAGGCGAGGGCGTCGCTGTAGCTCTCTTCGTCCTCTACGACCAGAACCTTCGTCATGACTCGGTTTCCATCTGGGCCTCCATTTGGGCTTCCATGTTCTTGCGGGGGAGCGTCAACGTGAATGTCGAGCCCTGCCCCTCTACGGACCACACGCGGACGTCCCCACCATGGGACGCCGCGACGTGCTTGACGATGGACAGCCCGAGACCGGTGCCACCGGTCGACCTGTGCCGGGCCGGATCGACCCGGTAGAAGCGCTCGAAGATCCGGTCGATCTCGTGCGCGGGAATGCCGATGCCCTGGTCTGTCACCGAGATGTCCACGGTGCTCTCGCCACCCTTGGCCGAGACCAGCACGGTCGAGCCCTCGGGGGAGTACGCGACGGCGTTGGCGACCAGGTTGCTGACCGCAACCGCGACCTGCTCCTTGTTGCCGAGCAGGACCAGGTTCTTCTCGCCGTTCTGGACGAGCGTGATGCCCTTGGCGTGCGAGTCGGTGTCGCTCTCGTCGATGGCGCGGCCCAGGATCGGGTCGACGGGTACGGCGGTCGGCTCATCGAGCGGGTCATCACCCTGCAGGCGGGACAGCTCGATGATCTGCTGGACCAGCCGGGCCAGCCGCTCGCTCTCGTAGTGCATCCGGCCGGCAAACCGCTGTACTGCCTCAGGATCGTCGGACGCTTCGATGACGGCGTCGGAGAGCAGCTTGATCGCGCCGACCGGTGTCTTCAGCTCATGGCTGACGTTGGCGACGAAGTCGCGGCGGATCGACTCGACGCGGCGTTCGCGGGTGCGGTCCTCGACGAGTGCGAGCACGAGCTGAGAGCTGAGCGGCGCGACGCGGGCGATGACATGGCGGGGCGGGGTGCCGGGTGAACGCTGCATCATGATCTCGGTCTCGCGAATCTGCCCGTCCCGGCGTACCTGCTGGACGAGGTCGGCGAGCTCGCGTACGGCGAGCTTGTGGTCGCGCACCAGCCCCATCGAGATCGCGGGTGCGGAAGCCTTGAGGACGGTGTCGCTCGCATCAACGACGACGGCGCTGCTCCGGAGCACGGAAAGGACGGCCGCGACGCCTGGCGGAAGCGCTGGTTCCGGGGCACCCTTGGGGTGCGTCTGCATCTCGCTGATTCGCCAGGCAAGCACAACCCCGCCGCCCAGAACTGCCCCGAGCAGCGCAAAGAGCAATGCCTGCGTCGTCGCACTCACGGCCTGATCGTACGCAGAGTTTCACGCGCAGTTTCGCCAGCAGACCTCACTTTTGGGGACTGTTCGCCTGCAGTTCACGGATCCACCCTTGCCGTTCACCTGACCGCCGTAGGTTGGTCCACATGCGCGATGCCTACTCCGACCAGCTCGATGCCATTCGGGATGACCTGGTCGCCATGACTCGACTGGTCCGGGCTGCCGTCGGATCCGCCACCACTGCCCTGCTCGAAGCCGACGCCGCGCTTGCCGAGAAGGTCATTTCCGAGGATGCCGCGATCGACGCTTTGCGGGTGAAGATCGAGGACGAGAGCTTTGAGCTCCTCTCCCTCCAGAACCCTGTCGCCGGTGACCTCCGGATGCTCGTTGCCTCGCTGCGGATGGTCTCCGAGTTCGAGCGGATGGGCGACCTCGCCGTACACGTTGCCAAGATCACCCGACTCCGGGTGCCCGAGCTCGCCGTACCCGAGCAGATCGTGCCGACCATCTCGCGGATGGCCGCTGTCGCGGAGGTGATGGTCGCGAAGGTCGAGCACATCATCCAGGCCTCCGACGTCGCCGCTGCCGAAGAGCTCGAAGCGGTCGACGAGGAGATGGACAAGCTTCGTCGTTCGTCGTTCCGCGAACTGCTCGGCTCCGACTGGACGTACGGCGTCGAGCCGGCCGTCGACATCGCGCTGCTCGGCCGCTACTACGAGCGGATCGCCGACCACGCCGTGTCGATCGCCCGTCGGGTGGTCTTCCTCGTCACTGGCGAGCAGCCCACCTACGTCTGACCCCTGCTGGATAGTCCGAGACGTTCTGGCCCCCTTTTTCCGCCGAGAAGGGCCGAAACGTCTCGGACTATCGGCAATTTCAGGGCAGGAGGAGGGCGGAGTCGCCGAACTCGTGCCACAGGTAGCCCTCGGCGACTGCTGCGTCGTACGCCGACTGGGTCAGGGCCGGCCCGGCGATCGACTCGACCAGCAGCAGGTGTGAGGCCTGCGGGTCGTGCCAGCCGGTGACCAGACCGCTCACCAGCTGGGCAGGCTCGGCCGCCGAGATCACCCGTTCGGTCCATCCCTTCGCTGCGGTCGCCCGCCCGTGCGCGTCGACCGCCGACTCGAGCGCTCGGGTGACTGTGGTCCCGACGGCGACCACGCGGCCACCAGCAGTCCTGGTGGCGTTGACGATTCGCGCCGTCGCAGACGGGACCTCGAAGCGCTCCGCCCCGGGTGCTTCGCCAGCCTCCTGAGAGGAGACGCCGGTGTGCAGGGTGATCGGGACGACCGCAATGCCCCGCGCAATCAGCCGGGTGATCAACGCAGGCGTGAACGGCCGCCCCGCCGATGCCATCTCGGCGCTTCCCGGGCGGGTGCTGAACACGCTCTGGTACGCCGCGATCGGATACCTCCTGTCCAGGTAGCCGTAGGCGATCGGCCTGCCCGCGCGGGCCAGCTCGGCCCGGAGGTCGCCCCAGGCCTCGGCTCGCCACAGTCGGTTGCCCTCTCCGGTCGGCGAGCTCAGGTGCGGGTACGGCGCCGTCAGCGTGAGCCGGACCTTGCCGATCGTGATGATCTCGCCGACCACGGCGTCGAGGATCGACCTGTTCGCATCGGGCGCGGTCCTCAGCTCGATGACCCAGTTACCGTCGTCGAGCCTGGTGGCGGCATGGACGACGAGTCTCTGGTCGCCGCGGACTCCGTCGATCTCGCCCGCGACGGTCGCCGAGTTGTTGACCACGACGAGGTCGCCCGCGGCCAGGTGGTCCGGCAGGTCGTGGAAGTGCGCGTGGACGAGTCCGTCGGGCCGTGCCACGAGCATCCGGACGCCATCGCGCTCGAGCCCGCGTTCCTCTGCCGGAGCAGGCGCGGTCGTGCTGGTCGGCATCGGGAAGTGCGTGCGCGGTGACTCGGTGAGCAGGGTCATTTCCGGCTCCCCGCGGGTTCGTGGTCGAAGTCGGTGGCGCGGTACCGCCCGGACGGGGGCCGCGCGTCGAGCAGGTTGAGCAGACGTGGGACCACCGACGTGGGCAGCGGCCGGTCCGAGATGTCCTCGCCCGGGAAGGCATCCTGCTGCATCCGGGTGCGCATGTCGCCGGGGTCGACCGCGTACGCCCGCACGCCGGTCTCCTCGCCGATGGTCAGTGTCAGATGGTCGAGCGCAGCCTTGGAGGCGCCGTACGCACCCCAGCCCTCGTAGTGCTCGATCGCCGCGTCCGATGTGATCGACACCAGCACGCCGTTGCTCGCGGTCAGCAGAGAGAGGAGCGACTGGGTGATCTCGAGCGGGACGACGAGATTGATGTCCAGTACGTCGTGCAGCTCGGTGCCGGTTGTGTCCTCGAGATGTGGCAACGGCGTACGGCCCAGAGAGCTGGCGTTGTGCACAAGGAGGTCGAGCCGCCCGAGCCGGCGTACGGCGTCGGTGAGGTCGTCGCGATGCCCAGGATCACGCACATCCCCTTGCAGGGCGGTGATCTGGCCGCTGAGGGACGCGACTGCGGCGGTGAGACGAGCCGCATCGCGGCCGTCGGTCACGACCTGCCAGCCGCGGCCGAGGAGTGCGCTGGTCAGGGCGAGGCCCAGTCCTTCGGACCCGCCGGTGATCAGGGCTACGGGCGTTGGGGTGTTGACGGTTTCGCTCATGCCGTCAATACTTCAAGTTAAAGTTAACTTTAAGTCAAGGGATGTCAATGGACACGCATGATGCGCTCACGGTCGGAGACGTTGCCGGGCGTAGCGGGTTCGCGGCGTCTGCGCTCCGTTACTACGAGAGCCAGGGCTTGATCGCGGCCAGCCGGAATGGCGGTGGCCAGCGCCGCTTCGAGCGCGGCGTTCTCCGGCGGCTTGCGTTCATCAGGGCGGCGAGCAACGTCGGCCTGACACTTGAGGAGATCCGCGTCGAGCTGGACAGCCTTCCCGACCGGCGTACGCCGACCAAGGCTGACTGGAAGCGGATCTCTGCACACTGGCGCGTCCGGCTCGAGGATCGGATCACTGCGCTGGAGAAGCTCCGGGACGGCCTCGACTCGTGCATCGGCTGTGGCTGCCTGTCCTTGCAGCGGTGTGGAATCTCCAACCCGGGCGACGTCGCCCGAGGAGGTGGCCCAGGTGCGGCGTACCTCCCCTCGCTGCTGCGCGAGGTCCACTCGGCCTGACCACGCCGTGACCAAGGCCCAACTCGACGGTTGGTTTCTAGCGACCTTGGTTGGCGACAGCGGCGGCAGCTTCAGCGGCGGCCTCGGGGTCGAGGTAGCGGCCACCCGTGACCGTCGGCTGGAACGACGCGTCGAGTTCGTAGAGCAGCGGCATGCCGGTGGGGATGTTGAGGCCGGCGATGTCGTCGTCGCTGATCTGGTCCAGGTGCTTGACGATCGCGCGGAGGCTGTTGCCATGGGCGACGATCAGGACCGTCTTGCCGGCCTGGAGGTCGGGCACGATCGCGGCCTCCCAGTAGGGCAGCAGCCGGTCGATCACGTCCTTGAGGCACTCCGTACGCGGCATGCCGGCGCCGAGAGCGGCATAGCGGGGGTCGCCGGCCTGGGAGAACTCGTCGTTGTCGTCCATCGGCGGAGGGGGTACGTCGAAGGAGCGGCGCCAGAGCATGAACTGCTCCTCGCCGTACTCCGCAAGCGTCTGCTTCTTGTTCTTGCCCTGCAGGGCGCCGTAGTGCCGCTCGTTGAGGCGCCAGTCGCGGCGTACCGGGATCCAGTGCCGGTCGGCCTCGTCGAGGGCGAGGTTCGCGGTGGTGATCGCCCGGCGCAGCAGCGAGGTGTGTACGACGTCAGGAAGCAGCCCGGCCTCGACCATCAACGAGCCGCCGTGGATGGCCTCCGCCTGTCCCTTCTCGGTCAGCGCGACGTCGACCCAGCCGGTGAAGAGGTTCTTCTCGTTCCAGTCGCTCTCGCCGTGGCGGAGCAGGATCAGCGTCCCCATCACTGAGCGGGAGCGAACTTGGACGGTACGACGGTGATGCCGGCGTAGTCACCGGTGTTCGCGACGACCGGCACGTTCACGTCGACCTGCTGGGCATTGGTGAACGCCAGGGTGAGACGGACGAAGTTGCCGGCCTTCACTCCGGCCCCGGTCACCGTGATCGGCTTGTCGTTCGCCAGGTTGACCAGGGTGTCGGCCCCGATCACCACCTTCTCGGTGCCGCCGGTGATCGCGGGACCGCTGATGCTGATCATCTTGTCCGGCGTCGTCTGGTTCTCATTGACGAGCGACGCGATGAAGGTGCCGGAGCCGCCCTGGGCGCTGACGATGAGCGCGTTCAGCACATAGACCTCGCTGCTCCGGTTATCCACGCCGGTTGCGGGCTGGTACACCTCGTCGGTCTGCTCGTTGAACCCGCAGGCAGCAACAGCAGGGATGAGGAGCGCCAGCGCCGCGAGGGCGACACGACGACGAAGGGGCGTCTTCACGGGTGAGATGTCCTCTCAGGGCACCGCGTGCGCGGCAGGTCTCAGCAAGTCGGTACGAGCCACCAGATCGGGCTGGCCATCAGATCGGGGCAAGCGTATCGCTCAAGGCCGGCGTACCGACGACCTGGTTCTCGATTGGCGAAGCGGTCACTGACGGAGGCCGACGGAGAGCGCACTCACCACGACTCCTGCGATCGCCAGCACGGTGAAGATGCTGGACACGACGAGGAGCCGCGGTGCACCGATCCTCAGTGCGGCTCTCAGTGGCAGGTGCCGGGCGCCGGACAAGTTGTCGGCAACGAGGTCGGGCAACGCGACCATGAAGTGCACGCAGAACCCGAGGGCGGCAGCTGTGAGGGTGATCGCGACGGTCGGCGGATCTCCGTGTACGCCGCCGCTCCAGCCGCCGTACGACAGGAAGGCCGGGAGCAGCCCGAACGTGACTGTCCAGCCGATCCAGGAGAACGCGCTGCGATGCACGAAGCGGTTGTGCGCGAAGCCGACGACCAGGGTGCCGAGCAGGACGAAGCCGGCGACCGTGCCGTTCTGCAAGGAGAGCGGAATCGCGAGCAGCGTAAGGGCTGCGATCACAAACGTGGCATTGCCGACCGGCAGCAGGTCTGCCGCGATCGGCTTGCCGTCGATGCCGGAGACCACGTCGTACTCGACATCGGCGACGTCGTTGTGGATGCCCAGGATCACCTGCGCGAGGAGGACCGCGGCGCCGGCAACGAGGACCTCACGACCGGCTCGGTCCGACAGCGCGGCGGCGCCCGCGATCACCACCGCGATGAGCAGGGCTTGCTTCGGATGGCTGCATCTCAGCAGGGATCTCAGCTGCCCCGGGGGGCGGCGGACGGCGACTTCGCTCATGGGACTGAAGTATTGACCAGGAGCCGTGGTCGGCGTGGCAGTACGCAGGGACATCGCAGGAACATTGATGGGACAGCCAGGGGGCCGGCAAGGGACGCACCAGCGACAACACCAGCGACAAGGGTTGCGTCGCGACCTTCGACAGACCATTGGGGGGCACATCGATCGAATGGTTGTCAAGCCCTGATTTGGCCTCTGACCTGCACAAACGCAAAAATGAGCACCTCAGCGGCGTGTTAGACTGGTCACCTGGAAAGGGGCTCACGACACATGACTTTTACCGTCGGCGAAACGGTTGTTTATCCAAATCACGGGGCTGCGGTCATCGAGGATATCGAGATGCGCATGATCAAGGGCGAGGAGAAGCAGTACCTCGTTCTACGGATTGTTGCCCAGCAGGATCTGGTCGTCAGGGTGCCTTCGTGCAACCTCGACCTGGTCGGTGTCCGCGATGTCGTGGACAAGGAAGGTCTTGACCGGGTGTTCGACGTGCTTCGCGCGACGGTCCCCGACGAGCCGACCAACTGGTCGCGTCGTTACAAGGCGAACCTCGAGAAGCTGCACTCCGGTGACGTGATGAAGGTTGCCGAGGTCGTCCGCGACCTGTGGCGCCGCGAGCGTGACCGGGGTCTGTCGGCAGGTGAGAAGCGGATGCTGGCCAAGGCGCGCCAGATCCTCGTCTCCGAGCTGGCGCTGGCCGAGCACACCAACGAGGACAAGGCTGAGGCCATCCTCGACGAGGTGCTGGCTTCGTAGGTCTGCACCACCGAACAACGTCGATGAGGTCCCCGGTACGCCCGGGGGCCTCATCGCTGTTCTGGGGCAGTCCCTATCGTGGACGCCATGGATGAAGACCAGGAGCCAGTCGCCCTCGGGGTGGTGCCGCTCGACGGTCGCGGATCGCTGCCGTTCGCGCTGGTCCATGGCGAATCCCTCGTCGCAGCAGCCTCGTGGGCGTTGACCACGGCCGGCGCCGAGCTCTTCGACTTCAACGTCCCCTTCGACGACGTACGCCGGTCCGGGCGGCCAGTGGTCCTGCACGACCCGCTCTGCCCGTTGACCCCGGCCGACTTCATCGAGCAGGTGATCGCGCTGGCCGTGGAGTCGGCCACGATCGTCGTCGGCGTCCGCCCGGTGACCGACACGGTCAAGGAATCCGACCGCGACCTCGTCGGAGCAACTGTCGACCGGAGCCAACTCGTCGCCGTTGCGTCACCGATCGTGCTACCCGCCGCCGTCGTCGCGGAGCTGGATTCCCTTGCTGTGCAGGGCTTTGCTGCCCTGGTCGAGATGTTGCGGACGCGCTGGCCGGTCACGTTCATCGACGCCCCGCCAATGGCGAGGCGGATCGGGAGCCAGGAGGACCTTCGGATCCTCGAAGCGCTCAGTGACGGGTTGGCCTGAGCAAGCTCTCCGCCAGCGCAACGTCTTCGGGGAAGGTGACCTTGAGGTTGGCGGGCGTGCTGGGCACTCCGACGATCGGCAGGTCGACGTACCTCTCCAGGCAGGATGCGGTGTCGGTGCCGGTGAACCCGTCGGCATTCGCGCGGGTGTAGGCGTCGAGCAGCTCGGCAGCCCGGAACCCCTGCGGAGTCTGTACGGCGACCAACCCGCTGGCCGGGGGCGCGGCTCCGTCACGACGCGTGAGCTGACCGGTGGCCACGACGGGAATCGCGGCGCCCCGCTCGGCCGCGGTGTCGATGATCTGCCGGAAGAGGTCCGCGGTCGCGAGCGGCCGGGCAGCGTCGTGGATCGCGACGACCTGGATCTCACCGGCCTCGATGTCGGCCCGCAACGCGGTCAGCGCCTGCCACTCGGAGTCGTGGCGCTCGAGCCCGCCGTCGACGACCCAGACATCGTGGCTGCCGAGGTGCGGAGCGACCGCGGCAGCCACCGCCTCGCGGTCCTCAGCGCGGATGACCAGCACGATCCGGTGAACGCCATCGACCTGCATCGCCGTACGAATGGAGTGCACGAGGATCGGCAGTCCCTCGAGGGGCAGCAGCACCTTGTTGATCTCGGCACCGACGCGCGCCCCCGATCCTGCCGCCAGGATGACCAGTGCCGTGCGGGGAAGGCTCATCCGGAGACGAGGGCCGTCGCAATCGCGGCCAGGCCCTCGCCGCGACCAGTGAGGCCGAGGCCGTCGGTGGTGGTGGCCGAGATCGAGACGGTGATGCCGTGCGTCTCGAGCAGCGCCTGCTCTGCCTCTGCACGCCGCGAGCCGAGGCGGGGCCGGTTGCCGATCAGCTGGACGGCCACGTTGCCGACCGTGAAGCCGGCCGCGTGAACCCGGACGAGCGTCTCGGCGAGCAGCTCGGAGCTGGCGGCGCCGGCCCATTGCGGTTCCGACGTACCGAAGTTGCTGCCGAGGTCGCCGAGGCCGGTCGCCGAGAGCAGCGAGTCGCAGATTGCGTGGAGTACGACGTCTCCGTCGGAATGTCCTTCGAGGCCCATCGACTCGTCGGGCCAGTCGAGGCCGGCCACACGCATGGGCCGTCCGTCGACAAGTCGGTGTACGTCGGTGCCGATGCCGATCCGAAGTCTTAAGGAATCCACAAGGTTGATCATGCCGAACATGTTGGTGTGATGCGCGACGATGAGCTGGTGAGCTCCGAACCGTCCCGACGACAGCTCGCTTTCGCAGGAGTGCTGACCGGTGCGGCCGGGATTGCCACCAGTGAGGCAGCAGCGTCGATCCTGCACACCACCGG
>JAOPXK010000042.1 GCA_025965195.1 Marmoricola sp. | reverse complement strand
TGCGCGGTGGTCGACCCGGAAGGCCGGCTGCCGCGCGAACTCCGCATCACCTTGTGGGCGGAGCACCTCGGCCTCCCGCGGGACGACCTTCGGCTCGCCGACCTCGACCACGCCGCTGCACTGTGGGCGGACCGCGCCGCTGCACCCGACGCCCGGATCCGGGCGCACGTGCTTTCCTCGGTACGCCGAGCAGTCGGGCTGTGGGCCGCCCCGGCGTACCGGATCTTGTTCGACCCCGACGGACGTCCGCGAGGCCTCCGCCGCTCCGACAAGTTCTGAGGCCAGACGAAGCAGGCACGTGGCGCCGTACGCCGTCGAGCCCGACAAGCCTATGACGCACAACCCGGTCTCATTCAGCGGTGGCCCGTTCGGTGAGCTCATTCGAGCGGAATCCATCGGGTCTCCTGCGTGACCAGCCGCCGTAGCTTCGCAGGAAGTACGTGCAGCGAGGATCTGGTCGGATCCAGTGCGCCCCGGGCGATGAGGGGTCGTTTCCACAGCGCAGACGCCGGCATAGCCGAGAATCATCGCGACGATCGCGAAGAAGCCAACGAAGGCCCAGCCGAGAGGTCCTGTGGTCGGGTCCTACGAGGTCGCCGGCGTAGAAGTCGAGCCCGACGATCTGAGTGCTCGATCGCTCGATCGCGGTCACGAACTCGTCGACGTCAGGCTGATCCGGCACAGGCTCCGCGAACGGCCACCAGTACTCGATCGCGTCGAACCCGCTGCCTGGCGGCCGCTGGTCTGGCGAGGAGCTCGTATGCGCGGAACAGGAGGGAGCAACTTGCCGCGTAGCGTCCCCTGCTCAAACGTCGGCTGCTGCGCGCCGGAAGCGATGGTTCAGAAGCTCGCCGCGGAAGTCATCGTTGGGGAACTCGCCGTCGGCGAAGACGACGGTGCCGCCGCAGATGGTCGCGTGCGACCAGGCGCGCAATGTCATGCCCGCGTAGGGCGAGTAGTCGACGGCGGTGTGCAGCTCGTCGACCTTGATCTCGCGCTCGCCTTCCTCCAGGACGACGAGGTCCGCGTCCATCCCGAGCGCGACGAGGCCCTTGCCCGGGAGGCCGAACCGGAGCGCGGCGTTGCGCGACGTCAGCTCGATCAGGCGTTCCATGCTCATCCCACGGTCATGGACGAGATGTGTCAGCAGGAGCGGGAGCATCAACCCGATCCCGGGTAGCCCCGGCTTCGAGGTCTCCCAGTCCTGCTTGGTCGCAGCCGGCCACACGTTGTGGTCGGATCCGAAGAAGTCGATCCGCCCCTCGAGAACGGCCCGCGTGATCTCCTCTGCCAGCGCCGGGTCTCGTAGCGGTGGGGCGACCTTGCCCTCGGGCCCGATGTCGGAGTCGGTGCTGAGAACCATGTAGTGCACGCACGACTCGAGCGCCGAGCCGTCGAACTTGACGGCGTCGCGCGCCCGGATTGCCTCGAGGCTGGAGACGTGCACGATCGTCACGTCACAGTCCGCCTCCTCCGCGAGATACATCGCGGTCCACGCTGCGTCGCCTTCGGCGATCGTCGGACGTGAACGCTCCCAGCCTGCGAGCGAGTCGAGCCCACGCGTGCTCTCGTGATGCATGCAGGCATCGACAATGTCGCCATCTTCAGCGTGCACGAGCGCCTGTGCACCGTTGGCGGCGATCGCTGCGAACGCGTCACGCATCTGGGCGTGGTTGAGGCTGCCGATTCCACCAAGGTTGCGAGCTTCCTCGCCCCGGTACGGCATGAACATCTTGAAGGTGGTGACCCCCTCAGCCACCGCTGTCGGGATCTCCTCAACATGCTTCATGTCCATCAGGTAGCCGTGGAAGAGGACGTTCATTCTTGACTGCTCACCAGCAGCGGCCAGACCCTCGTGGTAGGCGTCGAGCAGCGAAGCCGAGCCGAACTGGGCGTAGTTCAACGCGGTCGTGCATCCGCCGGCCAGTGCGCCGCGGCTCTCCACCGCGAAGTTGTCGTCGGGGCCCAGGCCGGGGACATGGTCGTACTCGAAGGCGCGCTGGTTGATGTGCGAATGAGTGTCGATCGCCCCGGGGATGACCCAGCGTCCCGCGGCGTCGAGAACGGCGTCCGCAGGGGAGGTGGGTTCGCTGCTGTTCGTCATCGAGACGATGACGCCGTCGCGAACCCCGATGTTGTACAACGATGGATCGTCGGTGGCCACCTTCGCATTGAGGATGACGAGCTGCAGTGGGCTCTCGGTGTGGGCTGCTCCGGTCTGCCCGAGCATTTCCGGTGTCATCGATTTCCCGTCCATGAAGCGTTGAGGTAGTCCGGGCGCACGTAGAGCTCGGACAGCTGAGTGCGGTACCACTGCTCGTGATCGTCCGCGCCAAGGTTGCGGTATTCCCGCCAGAGCAGCCCGATGGCCACTGCTGCGTAGAGCTGGTAGTCAAGAATGCGGTCAAGGGCGTGGTCGCTCGCCAGCAACTCGTCGGCCGTCGCGGGGTCCAGGGTCAGCGGGGCGAGCTCAACGAAGTCGGTGAAGGCGCCGGTCTCGCAGGCGGACAGCTCGTCGAGGTTCGGTCGACCCTGAGGGCGGTCATCGACGTAGGTGACGAGCTCGTCGTAGAGGTCGAGCCACTTGCTGCGTTGCGGCTCGTCGAGCCACAACGCCGCGATGAAGAGCATCAGTGCGTGGTTGCGGATCATGCTGTAGTCATCGCCTGGGTCGGCGCTTCGCAGCTGAATCTGCAGGACGTCGTTGGTGAGTGACATCTCGGGGCGGCTGTCGTCGAGCAGGAGAGGTGCGAGGTCCGGCCGCTTGTCGAACACCGGAGCGTAGGTCCGGCCGAGCAGCCGAAGGAAGAACGACGCGTCGGGAAGGTGTCGGACGTGCCGGACGTCTCCCGCGGGGTCGAGCCACGCGAGCATGAAGTTGCCGAACGCCCAGTCCCGAGGGTCTTCGACGATCTTGGGAGCGACCGGCGAGGCATCGCCCACTGCGCCTGCGAGTTCGACGAGTGGGCGGGCCAGGCTGTGTGCCTTGTCCACCCACTTCAGGGACGACTGCTGCGAAACAGGACAGGGTCCGCTCGGACCGAACCGTGCCGTGCGTGCAGAATCTGACACTTGGGTGTCCCTCTCAGTGAAATCTACTCGTGTAGAAATCGGAAAGGTATATGGGCCTCGCAGAGCCAGTCAAGCCGTCTGCGCCGTTGACCGGCTTCCTGGCCAAGTGTTTACGCGGCCGTAATACAGACCGGCGGTCGGAGCCCGATTTTCGCTAGGCGAAGCCGCCCAGCTGGACCAGGTTGCGGGGGGTGCCTCCGGAGGCGAAGGCCTCGAACTGGCTCCTGAGCAGCGCGGCGATCCGGGGCTCGAAGGCCGAGGTGTTTCCGCCGACATGGGGGGTCACCAACGCATTTTCGGCCAGCCAGAGTGGATGGTTCGCAGGCAGCGGTTCGGGGTCGAACACGTCGATGGCGCACTTCAGCCGGCCGCTGACGACTTCAGCCGTCAGGGCGGCCGAGTCGACGACCCCGCCACGCGCGACGTTCACGACAAGCGCACCGTCGGGCATCCTCGCGAGGACGGCGGCATCGATGAGCCCGGTGGTCGCTTCGGTAAGGGGGGTGATCACGACCAGCACCTCGGCGCTCGATGCCAGGGCGACCAGTTCATCGCTTCCGTGAATGTGACCGTTCGCGTCGTCTCGAGCCGAGTGACCCACCCTGGTCAGGTCGACCTCGAACGGTTCGAGCCTTCGCGCGATCTCCATCCCGATCCCGCCGACGCCGACAAGCAGCACCCTCCTGTCCGCCAGCGACATTCGCCTCTCGGAACGCCAGAGACCTGCGCGCTGGTCGCGCGCGGCCTGGTCGATTCCCCTCAGTGAGGCCAGCATGAGACCGAGGGCCAGCTCGGCTGTGGCGGCAGCGTGGACTCCGCTGGCGGTGGCGATCGCGACATCTGAGCTCACTGCCTCGCGCACGCCGTCATATCCCGTGGTCTGGGTCTGTACGAGGGCGAGCTCCGGCACTCGTGCCAGGTTGCCCAGCACGGAACCGGCGTTGATGTACGGCAGCACCACGGCGTGCACCCGGTCGAGGTCGACCCCATCCGGCTCGCCGCGCAGATCCCACACCCCGACGTCGAGCCCTGGCGGAAGTGGCCTGATGGAGTCGAGAAGCTCGTAGTCAGGGACAGTCACGGTGCGGATGTTCGTCGTCATGAGGCCGGAGCATAAGAGTGCTCACCGCTCTCGCGTCAAACCCGGCCTCATTGGCACCCGCAGCTGTGCCGGACGATGAGCTCAACCGGAAGGACCTCACCGGGCTCGGGAAGGGGGTCGCCATCGCGAGTGCCGAGGATGACGTCGACGGCCAATGCTCCGGCGCGAGCTGTCGGCTGCTGGATCGTCGTGAGCCCGGGTGTCACCAGCCCCGCCTCCTTGATTCCGTCGAACGAGACGAGTGCAAGGTCGTGGGGGATGCTGAGTCCGAGTTGCGCCGCCGCGTAGATGATTCCTATTGATTGCTCGTCACTGTGCGAGAAGATCGCGGTCGGTCGGTTGGGTGACCCGAGCATGGCGCTGGCGGCCGCAAATGCGTCGTACCGATCGAACGAGCTCTCGTACTGCTGCTGCGCCGAGGCGTCCACCCCGACAGCGCTGAGCGCCTCGGCCCAGCCGTCGGTTCGCTCCCGCACCACAGACAGGCTCGGCGAGCCCCCGAAGTTGGCGATGGACCGGTGGCCGTGCTCCAGGAGGTGGCTCGTGGCCATCCGTGCCCCACCTCGGTTGTCGATCAGGATCGTGGTCGCTCCGAACTCGCTCGTCGAGCGGTCGAAGAAGACCAGCGGAGCGTGCGCACCCTTGAGCGTCGCACTTGTCGCGGCAAGGAAGGTCTCGTTGCCGAACGTGCTGCCGATGAAGACGATCCCGCGCACCTGGTGGGCGAAGAAGGTCTGGATGTGCATCGACTGGCGCTCGTCGCTGTGCATCGAGTTGCCGAGCAACAACGTGTGATTGCGGGCAAGAGCCGAATCCTCCACGGCCAGAGCGAGCTCGCTGCAGTAGGCGTTTGTGATGTCTCGGACGATGAGCCCGAGGACTCTGCTGGACGAGGAGCGGAGCGATCTCGCGACGGCGTTGGGCCGGTAGTCGAGCTTCGCGATTGCCGCGAGCACTCGCTCTCGCGTCGATGCAGAAACGTTCCGTGGACCGTTGTTGATCACGTAGCTCACAACGGCCGAGGACGTGCCTGCCTCCCGCGCGACCTCGTCTCGAGTCACCATGGGCCGGATCCTTTCATGAGACCCAACGTCGAACCGGCGTTTGTTTCAGCGACGTAAACATCTCGTTATCGCTAGCCGCAAACGCCAGTTTTGCCTTGACCCGTTTGAAGAACGGCTCTTACGGTTCCGACATCTACACGAGTAGATGTCGCAGATCCCGCAGCGTTGCCGGATGACTGCTCCAGGCACGACCTGTATCCATCGCCTGTCGCTCGAGCGGGTCCTGAACCCTCCAATCCTCCATTGGTCAAGGCCTCGGTTGACGCACACCACGCCGCTAGTGACGAACGAATCTCGCGATTCCCCGAAAGGACCCAAGACGATGAAGAACGATGGCACACGCGCATCAGCGACCACGGCCCAGCGGAGGTCATGTCCACCGAGTCGCCCTCGCCGCAGGCGAACGCGGACAGTGCTTGGAGTTCTGGCTCTCGCGGCAACTCTCGCGCTGTCTGCCTGTGGCTCCAGCGACTCGGGATCGGCCAGCGGCACGGTCGGACTCCAGTTCGTCTTCATCAAGAACGTGCAGTTCGCCGGCAGCTACTTCGCCGATCAGAACGGCTACTGGAAGGACCAGGGTCTGGACGTGAAGATGATGGCCGGTGGTCCTAACCTCACGGTCGAGCCGGTCGTGACGTCGGGCCGGGCGTTGGTCGGAATCACCCATACAGCCCAGGCCGTGAAGGCCATCAACAACGGCGCAGATCTGCAGATCATCGGGGCTGCCTTCCAGAAGAACCCATTCGTGCTGATCTCGCAGGCTGCACATCCGATCAAGACTCCCCAGGACCTTCCCGGCAAGAAGATCGGCGTCCAGGCGCTGGACCTGCCGGTCTTCGAAGCGTTCCTCACGGCGAACAAGATCGACAAGTCAACCTTCACGATCGTTCCGCTGCAGTCCGACCCGACACCGCTGGTGACCGGCGAGCTCGACGGGATCATGGGCTTCTACAGCAATGAGCCGAACTTCCTTCGCATCAAGGGTGTCGAGCCGTACAACCTTCTCTTCGACGACTTCAACTATCCGCTCCTTGAGGAGGTCTACATCGTGAAGAAGTCCAGCCTGAAGGACCCCACGAAGCGGGCCGAGATCGTGAAGCTGATGAAGGGTGAGTCGAAGGGCTGGTCTGATGCTGTCGCCGATGTCAACAAGTCGGCAGATCTCGCTGTCAACGTCTATGGCAAGGATCTCAAGCTCGACATGAGGCAGCAGGTCTTGGCGATGAAGTCGGAGGTCGACCTGGTCCAGACCCCGGACACGAAGAAGAACGGGCTGTTCTGGATGACCGACGCCGGGATCGCCGGAACGGTCAACTCGCTGAAGCTCGGCGGCGTCGACGCCAGCCCGACCATGTTCACCGACAGCGTCCTCAAAGAGGTCTACGCCGACAAGGCGGCGAGCTGACCATGACGGACCGAACCAGTGACGGCGTCAAGATCCGCGGCGTCTCCAAGTCCTTCGGCGTCAAGGACAAGGAGGTGGTGGCTTTGTCAGCAGTGGACCTCGATGTCCCGCTCGGCGGCTTCCTCTCCTTGCTCGGCCCGAGCGGATGCGGCAAGTCGACGATGCTCCGGATCCTCGCCGACCTGGAGGAGCCGAGCACAGGCGCTGTGCTGGTTCACAACGAGGCACCCTCGGTGGCACGCGTCAACCACCACCTGGGGATCGCGTTCCAGGATGCGGCTCTTCTCCCGTGGCGATCGGTGGCCAACAACATCAAGCTCCCGTTGCAGGCTGCCGGTCGCCCGGTGAAGGAGTCGGAGATCCGCGAGATCATCAAGCTCGTTGGCCTCGAAGGTTTCGAGGATGCGAAACCCGCTCAGCTCTCGGGCGGGATGCGTCAGCGGGTGGCCATTGCCCGCGCGCTGGTGCACGAGCCCCAGGTGTTGCTTCTCGATGAGCCCTTCGGGGCGCTGGACGAGATGACGCGGCAACGCATGAACTTGGAGCTGCTGCGGATCTGGACGGCACGACGTACGACCACGATCCTCGTCACCCACTCGGTGGCGGAGGCCGTCTTCCTCTCCGATTCGGTCGCGGTCATGGCGCCGCGGCCGGGTCGGGTGGTCGAGACGATCGAGATCGACCTCCCACGTCCACGGACTCCCGAGATGTTGCGTTCGCCGGAGTTCCACCGTTTGACCGATGAGCTGAGCGGGGTTCTTGCCACCGCGGAACCCCGCTCGGCTCGAGCGGTGCTCTCTGCCACCGGCATCGCGCGATGAACGAGGGTCTCCCACTCGAAAGGACTTCCTCATGACCGCATCCGTCGTCACTGCCGACCGGTCACTGCACGCGAGACGAACCCTGCAACGACCCGTCCATCTCCCCAGCTGGGTTCCCGCGGCGGCAGGACTCGCGGTACTGCTGATCCTCTGGGAGGTCATCGCTCGTACGATCGCCGCCGACAAGCACATCGTTCCGACGATCCCGAACGTCATCGACACCATGGTCTCGGACGGCTTCTACGCGACGGGCGTGTCGACGACCCTCGGCGAGGCCGGCCGGGGGTTCCTGTGGGGAAACATCGCTGCCCTCGCCGTCGCGGCGCTGTGCCTCCTTGCTCCGCCACTCAAGGGGTTCCTCACCAAGCTCGCGCTGGCGACGTACTGCACTCCGACGATCGCTATCGCACCACTCCTCATCGTCCTGTTCTCGCCGGACAACGCCAAGGTCACGATGGCTGGCTTGTCGGTGTTCTTCCCGACGCTCCTAGGTGCGCTCGTCGGGCTGGAGGGCGCGCCGCGCACCGCCTTGGAGTTCGTGCACGTCTCCGGAGGATCGCGCCTGTTCGCACTCACGCGAGTGCGGCTGCGCGCTGCCGTGCCGGAGATCGCTGCTGCGCTGAGCCTGGCAGCCCCTGCGGCTGTGGTCGGAGCGATGATCGGCGAGTACCTGGGCGGCGACCAAGGGCTCGGGGTGCTGCTGGTGCAGGCCCAGCAATCGCTCAATGTGGCTCGCGCCTGGGCCGTTGCCATCGAGGCGACTGCGATTTCCACTGTGGCCTACCTTGTGATCAGCATGATCGCCAGAAGGATGGCGTACACCGTCACCTCGACCGAGTTCGCGGTCGCACCCTCGCGTCGTGCGAAGCGAGGGCTGCGCCAGTCCGGGCTCGGCGTCGTCCGGTTCGTACTGTCCGTGGCGGCCGTGCTCGGGGCCTGGTATCTGGCCGTCGTGCTGTCCGGCATGGACAACTACATCGCCAAGACGCCTCTCGACGTGTGGCACTACCTCGCGACCGGCAGTGACGCGGGCGCACACAGACACCTCATCGCCAGCGGAATCGCCACCACACTGACTGATGCCTCAGTCGGCTACGCGGCGGGGACGATCACCGCGCTCATTGCGGCGATGCTCTTTCTCAACTCGTCCCTGGTCGAGGGGATGTTCCTCCCAGTCGTGATGACGATCCGCGCAGTCCCACTGGTGGCGATGACCCCGATCGTCGCGCTGGTGTGTGGACGGGGCCTTCTGACCGTCGCGGTGCTGGCCGGCGGTGTGACGTTCGTACCGACCCTCGTGATCGTGCTGGCCGCGTTGCGGTCTGTTCCCAAACCGGCCACAGATCTGCTGCGCGTCTATGCAGTCGGACGAACCCGTGCCCTGTTCACCGTCCGGTTGGCTTACGCGATTCCAGCGCTCGCTGCGAGTGCACGCATCGCGATCCCGGGCTCAATCCTCGGCGCAGTTCTCGTTGAGATCCTCGTGACCGGAGACGGGATCGGCTACTCCGTGGCAACAAGTATCGGCAGCTCCGAGTACGTCGTGCTCTGGACTGCCTTGGCCGTCCTTACCGCCGTCACTGCCTTCATCTACCTGCTGTTGTCTCGTATCGAGGCAGCGCTGATCGAACGGATCACCCTGTAGGGCGGCGCCATGACAGGTCGTTCCAGCTGATGGAGGGCTTAAAATTCGGCAACGCCGAGGGCCGGCGATGTTCCAAACACGGGTGGGAGCTCACCCGGGAGGTGCCATGAATATCAGTCCGTCGGACACTGAGAAGCTGCTGCTGTCCGTCGCGGGGATGGTCGCCCGGGACCGGCTCGCGCGGGGTGTGTTGCTCAACCACCCGGAGTCGGTCGCCTTGTTGTCGACGTGGGTGATTGAGCGAGCCCGTGAGGGTGCACTGGTCGCGGACCTCATGGAGCGGGGCCGCACCGTGTTGGGTCGCGATCAGGTCATGGTCGGCGTTGCCGAGCTGATTCATGACGTCCAGGTAGAGGCCACCTTTCCCGACGGGCGCAAGCTCGTGACGATCCATGACCCGATCCGCTAGGAGCATTCATGTCAGCGAGCAGTAGCGGCCCGGGCGCAGTTCGTACCCTCGAGGGCACCGTCGTGCTCAACGGTGGTCGCGCCGACGAGGAGCGGCTCACCCTGGTCATCGAGAACACCGGGGACCGTCCCGTCCAGATCGGCTCCCACCTGCACCTTCCGGACGCCAACGCCGCCCTGGCCTTTGACCGCGAAGCCGCTCGGGGATTCCGGCTCGACGTGCCGTCTGGCACATCCCAACGGTTTGAGCCGGGAGCGTCCCGAGAGGTCGCGGCGGTCGCGTTCCAGGGGCGCAGGCTCGTCCCGGGCATCCAGATCAAGGCCGACGGCGGTTCGCTCGATGGTTGAGATCAGCAGGGCGGCGTACGCCTCGCTCTACGGACCCACGACCGGTGACCAGGTCCGCCTCGCCGACACAGATCTGTGGATCGAGGTGGAGCAGGACCTGACCTTCGGCGGCGAGGAGGCCGTGTTCGGCGGCGGGAAGTCGATCCGCGAGTCGATGGCGCAGGGATCGACGACCCGGGCGCAGGGGTCGCCCGACACCGTCATCACCAATGCGTTGGTGCTCGACTGGTGGGGGATAGTCAAGGCAGACGTCGGCATCCGGGACGGGCGGATCGTCGCCCTTGGTCGAGCGGGCAACACCGACATCGCTGATGGTGTGCACCCGGAGCTGCAGATCGGGCCATCAACCGACGTCATCTCCGGTGAAGGCAAGATCCTCACCGCCGGCGGCATCGACCTGCACGTGCACTTCCTCTCCCCGTCGCAGATCCACGAAGCGCTTGCCACCGGTCTGACGACCTTGGCAGGCGGCGGGACAGGGCCGAGCGAGGGGTCGAAGGCGACCACGGTCACGCCGGGTGCGTGGCACCTGGAGAAGCTCCATCGGTCCCTCGACGCGTATCCGATGAACTTTCTGCTCATGGGCAAGGGCAACACCGTCAGCGCGGCTGGCCTCGCCGAGCAGGCCCTTGCCGGCGCCGGCGGTTACAAGGTCCACGAGGACTGGGGTTCGACGCCCGCCGCGATCGACGCAGCGCTGACTGCGGCCGGTGAGTGGGGCCTTCAGGTAGCCCTGCACTCCGACAGCCTGAACGAGGCCGGCTTCGTGGACTCCACGATCGGCGCGATCGCCGGCCGGTCGATCCACGCGTTTCATGCAGAGGGTGCCGGCGGTGGCCACGCGCCCGACATCCTGACCGTTGCGAGCCTGCCGCACGTGATCCCCGGCTCGACCAACCCGACCTTGCCGCACACGGTCAACACCGTCGCCGAGCACCTCGACATGCTGATGGTCTGCCACCACCTGAACCCCAATGTGCCCGAGGATCTGGCCTTCGCGGAGTCGCGCATCCGAGCCACGACGATCGCGGCCGAGGACATCCTCCACGACCTGGGGGCGCTGTCGATCACCTCGTCCGATGCCCAGGCCATGGGACGCATCGGCGAGGTGATCACCCGTACCTGGCAAGTCGCGCACGTGATGAAGGCCCGTCGCGGCTCGCTGGGCGACTCGCTACCGGCGGACAACGAACGCGCCCGCCGGTACGTCGCGAAGTACACGATCAACCCCGCGGTCGCGCACGGTCTCGACAAGGTGATCGGCTCGGTGGAAGTCGGAAAGGTCGCCGACCTCGTGCTGTGGGATCCCGCTTTCTTCGGCGTACGCCCCACCGTCGTTCTCAAGGGTGGGGCGATCGCCTGGGGCGCGCTCGGCGATCCCAACGCCTCCATTCCGACACCGCAGCCGGTGCTGATGCGGCCGTCCTTCGGCGACGCGATCGGCGCCGACCTGTCCTTCTCGTTCGTCGCACCGGCCGCGATCGATGACGGACTGGCGGACCGGCTCGGACTCAGGCGCGCTCTCGCTCCCGTCGGGGACACCCGGGCGGTCGGCAAGGCGCAGATGGTCAACAACGATGCCCTGCCCAAGATCGAGATCGACCCCGAGACGTTCATGATCACCGTCGACGAGGACCTCGTGGTCCCGGCGCCGGCCGAGTCCCTGCCGATGACCCAGCTCTACTCGATGTTCTGACTAGACGATGACGTCGAGCCCCCAACTCGTCCTGGCCATGCTGGCGGACGCTCGCCTGCCGACCGGCTCCCACGCCCACTCGGCCGGGCTCGAGCCTGCCGTGATGGCGGGGCTGTCGGACCAGGGCCGGCGGCTCGACGAGATTCCCGCTTTCGCGCGGTCCCGGCTCCGGACGGTCACCGCTACCGAGGCGGGTACCGCTGTCGTCACTCGCCACCAGTGGTTGGCCGGTGGATCGCTCTCGGGTGTCGAGGACGCCTGGGCCGCGCGCACCCCGAGCGCCGCTGTCCGGGCCGCGACCCGTCAGCTCGGTCGTGGTTACCTCCGCCTGGCCTACGGGCTGTGGCCAGAGGAGATGGCGGCGGCCTTCGAGCGCGGCGCGGTGCCGCCCCGGCCGCTGGTCCTCGGCGTGATCGGTGCCGTCACCGGCCTGTCCTCGCGCCAGGTCGCGCAGCTCGTCGGCTACGACGACGTACAGACCACCGCGTCGGCTGCCCTCAAGCTCGTCCCGCTCGATCCCATCGAGGCGATGCGCTGGGTGTTGCAGCTCCATCCGGACATCGACGCGATGGCCGACGATGTGGAGCGGCTCACCGAGCCGGCGGAGATCCCTGCTTCAGGGGCACCACTCCTTGACGAACACGCAGAGCGTCACGCCGTCACCACCAGGAGATTGTTCAGTGCCTGAGACACCAGCCCGTTCGTTCCGCCTCGGGGTCGCCGGGCCCGTCGGCACCGGCAAGAGCTCGCTGATCGCGCTGCTGTGCCGAGAGCTGTCCGGCGAGCTGTCGATGGGTGTCATCACCAACGACATCTACACCGACGAGGATGCCCAGTTCCTCCGCTCGGCCGGCGTGCTGGACATCGAGCGCATCCGTGCCGTCGAGACCGGGGCGTGTCCGCACACGGCGATCCGTGACGACGTCACGCCGAACCTGATCGCGGTCGAGGACCTCGAGCGCGACTTCGCGCCGCTCGACATCGTCATCGTCGAGTCCGGGGGCGACAACCTCACCGCGACCTTCTCCCCAGCACTGGTCGACGCCCAGATCTTCGTCCTCGATGTGGCAGGTGGCGGGGACGTCGCTCGCAAGGGTGGCCCCGGCATCGCCCGCGCGGACCTGCTCGTGGTCAACAAGACCGACCTCGGCCCGTACGTCGACGTCGACGTCGCCCGGATGATCGCCGAAGCCGGCGATGCCCGGGAGGGCGGGCCAGTGCTCGGTCTGTCCAAGCACGATCCGGTGTCGATTGCTGCGCTGGTTGACTGGGTGCGTCAGATGACGACCACGGTCGCAGGCGGCGGACACGTTCCGATCGATCCGGGCCCGATGGCACCGCACAGTCACCTGGACAGTCACGGCGAACCCTTCACCCACACCCACCCCGATGAGCATGAGCCAGGCCACGCGAATTGAGGTCCGCCGGCTGGACGGTCGGCTGACCTGCACCTTTCTTGGTGGACACCTCAGCGCGCGGCGCGTCGGTGCTCCCGAGGGACGCGTCCGCGTGGCGCTGGTCGGGACCGTGGCACTCCTGCTCGCAGGAGATGCCGTCCGGATCGAGGTCGTCGTCGGCCGGGGCGTCGACCTCGAGATCGTCGAGGTCGCGGGCACGGTTGCCTATGACATGCGCGGTGGCTCGGCGGAATGGCAGGTCGACGTCCACGTCGAGGACGGTGGCGTGCTGGTCTGGGAGGGGCTTCCGTTCGTGATCGCGGACGGTGCCGATGTCACCCGGACGATGACCGTGGTGCTGGACGGATCAGCCTGCGCCGTACTGCGAGAGACCTACGTGTTCGGGCGCACCGGCGAAGCGGGCGGTGACCTGCGTACGTCCACAGTGATCGCCCACGACGATCGTCCGCTGCTCGTCGAGCAACTCGACCTCCGGGCGGGCGCACGGATCGATGGAGCCATCCTCGGTACGGCGCGATGCTTCGATGCCGTCACGAGTCTGGGCGCGAGGATCGAGACAGCGCGGCCCGGACTCCTACAGCTCGAGAGCGCCGGCAGCATCGATCGGCGTCTCGCCGAATCGCTGCACACCACCGGACTGTCGCAAACGTTCCGGGATGCAACCGCGGTGATACGTCGACGCAACATGGCGTCCTCAGCGTCGAGCTCACAGTCGGAACCGACCGGCCTCAGCGTGTTGCAGACACGATCGAGTACTCACCGGCCCAGCCGTCGGCTGCCTGCGGAATGAGTGCAGCACACCCGGCGCGCAGGTCCTCGCACGTGACCCTCTTGCCGGCGCTGGTGGAGATGTCCAGGCGCGACCGGAAGTGCCAGGAGAAGAGGTTCGGGTCCTTGGCCGGATCGGCGTTTCCGGTCGCAGCGTCGTCCTGCCAACGCCGCGTGAGCAGCATTGCGTCGCCGGCAGCCGAGTTCTCGAGGTACTTGGTGAACCAGGCTGTCGTGTACCAGGTGGTCATGTCGATCGCCCGCAGCGAGCCGGGGACCACCAGCGGGAGGTCGGCGAAGCTGAAGTGGGTAGCGCCCCGAACGAGGATCTGACCGGTGTCCACCCCGGCCGCCGAATACGCCAGCGAGGCCCGCGACTTGGCCAGCGGGTTCGGTGGCGCCACGTACGGCGTCGGAGCGAGCAGGTAGTCGCCAGCGATGCCGAGAACCGGCTTACGGATGGCCGGCGCCGGCCCGGGAGGCGTGGAGAAGCACCCCTTGTTGAACCCGTAGGCCACGTACGGCAGTCCGCCGAAGTCCGGCGCGGGAGTGGTCAAGCTGGCCACCTCATCGGGCGATGGTGAGACCGGAACACACAACGAATCGATCCCCACGGCGGCGTCGACCCGCGGATCCGCCTGGGCCAGCCAATCCGCAGCCTGGGCGCCGTAGGAGTGGCCCGTCAGTCCGATCCTGTTCTTGTCGAGCAGCTTCCACAACGGGTTGTAGGCAGCATTGAGGCCGGCTGCCACCCGACGAACTTGCTTGGCGTTGTGGGAGGTACCGCTCAGCCGGCTCGGCCGCGGCACGAACCGGTGGCTGGGGGTGGAGAGCAGGAAATCCAGCGCGTCCTGAGTCCCGTCGTAGAACGTCAACCCGTTCCCGCCAAGGAAGTCCACACTCAGCGCGCGCGGTCCCAGCAGACCAAGCACCGGAATGCCGGCAAAGGCGTCCTCCCATTGGTCCGGTGCCGCGCCGAACTGGTCGGACATCCCCTCGCCCTGAGTGTCGAAGGTCATCACCACGAAGCCGGCCTTGGCCAAGGCCTGCGCGAGGAACCAGTAGCCCTCCTCGTAGCCGATGATCGAGCCATTGGTGATCACGATCCCGGGTCGTGAGGACGGGCCGCTGGCGGTCGCCCAGACGTGGGCGGAGATCGTTGCTCCCGAGCGCGAGGTGTACAGCACCGGGCTGACCAGGCCCCCGTGGCCGGTCCAGTTGTTCAGTCTGGGGTCGACCACGCACAGCACCACCGTGGTGCAGGAGTTCGGGGTGGGCTGGCGCTCGGGATCTGCGGCGAGTGCTGCCAGGCGTGCCCGCTGGTACGCCACGGTCGCCTGTGCGATTCCCGGTAGGAGCTCGGGGTGCCCGGTGATGTTCTGGCCGGTGATCGCCAGGTTCCGTGCCTCGCAGGTTGCGTAGGTAAGGGTGAGTGCCGTCGCGCTGGCGCAGTCCGGCGGGGGCTTTGCCGCAACGGCGAAGGTCGGCGCCGCCAGCAGCAGCGTGATGCCTACTGCGAGTGCCGAGCTTGCGAGCCTTCGCAGAGTTGGAGTGAGCACGACCCTGAGTATGTTGCACGGATCAGCGCTGACGCCATGACCAATATGAGCGCGATCACTGACTGCATCCCAGGCTCCGAGCCGGTGCCACGAAGGACTCGCGCTGCGAACCCGTGGTCGCAGACGTCGTCCAAGAGACCGGGCAAGCGATCGGGCGGCGCCGCGGTTGACGGCCCTCTTCCCGAGGGTAAGGTGTCATACCGTACATCGACCGGCGATCGAGGTCGTTGTCACCGCGGTCGAGGCGAACCAGTCATCCGATGGAGGACCAGCACGATGAACGAAGCCACCCCGCAACGTGAGAGCCCTCAATCCGGACCGCTGGCATTTCCCGGGTCCGCCTTGTCTCGCGAAGCCTACGAGAGAGCGGCGGGACTGATCGCGCACGAGCGTGCGGCGCTCGTTCTGCACGCCGAGGCCGAGCCACACTGGATCGGCGAGGGTGACTCCTTCTGGTACCGGACCCGGACTGCAGACGGATTCGAGTTCCGCGTGGTCGACGTCGAACTCCGAACGCGTGTGCCGGCGTTCGATCACGAGCTCTTGGCCAGGGCATTGGCGGCAGCGAGCGGGCGCGCCGTCGATCCAACTGGGCTGCCTTTCACAACGATCGCCCTCGAGAGCGAGATCGTCTCCTTCCACGCATTCGGGTCCACGTGGACGTACAACTCGGTCGACGACACCTGCTGCGGGCCGCCGAACCCCTCTGGATCCCATCGCCTCGAGTTGCTCTCACCCGATCACAAGTGGGCCGTCTTCCTGCGTGGTTTCGACCTATGGCTCAGGTCGCCAGACACCGGCGAGGAGTTCGCACTCACCGACGACGGTGCAGCCGACCGTAGCTATGCCCGATGGCCCGACTCATCAGTTCCGATTCAGCTGCTCGACAAGTCACCGTTCACAGATCCGCCGCCGATTGCGCTGTGGTCTCCGGACTCTCGGTTCCTGCTCACCCACGTCACCGATCAACGTGACGTCGAGTCCGCCTACCTGGTGGAAGCCGCGCCACCTGGCGCGGGTCGGCCCCGCCTGCACAGCTTTCGCTACGCCATGCCAGGGGAGCGGTCGGCTCTCGGCGAGTGGATCGTGATCGATGTCGAGACGCGTCGAATCGTCGAGGTCAAGGCCGATCCGTTCCCGCTTCTCTACGAGTCGCCCATCTCGTGGAAGAAGGTGTGGTGGTCCGCAGACTGCCGCGGCGTGTACTGGCTGGATCAACCTCGGGACTTGCGGACGCTCTGGCTCAAGTCGATCGACCCCTGGACAGGCGAGGTTTCAACGCTCATCGAGGAGTCAGGTGCGACCAGGGTCGAGCCAGCGTCGCGGATGGGTCATCAGCCTCTCGTTCATGTCCTGAGCAGTGGGCACGAAGCACTCTGGTATTCGCAGCGGGACGACTGGGGGCACCTCTACCTGTACGACCTGGGAACGGGCGAACAAGTCAGGCAGGTGACGCACGGCGAGTTCGTCGTCGAATCGATCGTGCATGTCGACGAGGCTGCTCGTCGGGTCTATCTGACAGTCGCAGGACTGGACGATGCAGACCCCTACCTGCGAGCACTCGTGGTGGTTGGCCTCGACGACGGTGAGTTCACCAGGCTCACGAACGATCGGCTCGATCACGTGGTGGTGGCGCCCAGGCACGGTCGGTGGTTCGTGGATACCGCATCCACGGTCGAGATACCGCCGGTCACCACGGTGCGCGACCGCGAAGGTCGGGTGGCAGTTGAGGTGGAGCGCGCGGACGTCTCACGGCTGGTCGCTGCGGGATGGTCGCCTCCGGAGCGAGTGAGGACCATCGCGGCAGACGGAACGACGCCGCTGTACGGCGTCCTCTACAAGCCGCACGGGTTCGACCACGACGGCTTCTACGCTGTGATCGATCATTCCTATCCCGGCCCGCAGCAATGTCGAGTTCTGCCTTCGTTCAACCTTCCGAGCCTGGCCTACTTCCAGGATGCTTGGCCGGAGCCGGTTGCTGCGCTCGGATTTGCCGTGTTGGCAATGGACGGCCGCGGGACTCCGGGCCGGAGCAAGTCCTTCCACGACTACTCGTATCGCAACCTGGGTGACTGCGCGCTCGAGGATCACGTCGCCGCGCTTGGCCAGTTGGCGCAGTCGAGGCCGTGGATGGACCTCGATCGGGTTGGCATCTTCGGACACTCGGGCGGGGGCTTCGCAGCAGCGAGGGCGCTGATGCAGTACCCGGACACCTACAAGGTCGGGGTCGCCGTGTCCGGCAATCACGACAACCGGATCAACCACGCCCTCTGGGCCGAAACCTACGACGGCCCCTATGACCCGACCGACCCGGCTTCAGACGGGCGGTTGTCGAGTCTTCAGCTGGTCCAGGGGCTGGTCGGCCAGCTCCTGCTGATTCATGGGGACATGGACGAGAACGTCCTGCAGGGTGGGACGACCCGGCTGGTGGACGCGCTTGTCTCCGCGGACAAGGACTTCGACATGCTCGTCGTGCCCGGCATGGACCACGGCGTCTTCGGCGCCACCAGTTATGTCACTCGCCGGACGTGGGACTACTTCGTGCGGCACCTCCTGGGGCTACAACCGCCGAAGTACCACGTGCCCGAAGCCGACGCGACCCTGGACGACATCGAGCGGCGTCTCGGAGTGGCGCTCGAACGGTGAGCACGAGCACCTTCTCGTGGCCCGCGCCGCATCCCACGAATCGTTGACCGCAATGCTCTCCTCCGGCGACACGGTACGCAGCTGCCCTCCCTCGACACCGTTTGCAGGGTGTAATACCTTAGATGAAAGGTCGTGGCGGGCCGGTACCTGGCCTCGCCGGTCCCACACCCTTCAACGGAAGCCAAGGATGTCATCAGCAGCCGGACCAGCATCGTCCCCTCAGCGTCAAGCAGCGGCCGTTCCCGACGGGATCGGGATCCGATGAGCGCCGAAGACCTGCACCGGAACGCAGTTGTCGTCGATACTCACAACGACCTCATCCTGCTCGTCGACCACTATGACCGGCGAGGTCAGCGGCAGCACTTCGAGGAGTTCTGGCTCCCTGAGCTCCGCACGGGCGGTGTCGACGTCCAGGTGCTGCCGATCTGCCTTGAGGAGCAGTTTCATTCCGACGGTGCCCTGCGACGAACACTCTTGCTGGTCGAGCGTATTCACCAGCTGGCAGCCGAGCACCCCGGTGACGTCGCGGTGTGCCTGACCGCTGATGACATCGACGATGTCGTTGCGTCAGGCAGGATCGCCCTCGTCATCGCGCTCGAAGGTTCGCACGGGATCGGGCAGGACGCGGACCTGATCCGTACTCTCGAGCGAGTGGGGGTGAGGGTGGCCTCGCTGGCCCACTTCGGGCGCACTCATCTCGCTGATGGGAGCGGGTTGGACGATTCGTCACGTAGTCGCCTGACCCCCCAGGGAGTCGAGGTCTTCACGATGATGGAGGACCTAGGGGTCGTATTCGACATCAGCCACCTAGGAGTCGGAGGCGTTGATCACGTTCTCGAACTCGCGACGCGCCCCCTGCTGGCGACCCATTCGGGGTGCCTGGGCATGCACGACGTACACCGCAATCTGGGCGACGAGCAGATCACCCAGATCGCCCGGTTGGGAGGTGTCGTGAGCGTCGCCGCCGCGATTCCGCAGCTCATCGACCCGCTGCGACCGACCGCTGCGAGGGCAGTGGACCATATCCAGTACCTCGTCGATCTCGTCGGTATCGACCACGTGGGCATCGGGCCGGACTTCATCGACGACTATTACCAGCAGGTGTTCGGCGGTTGGTCGCTTCTGCCCGGCCTTGGTGCGCCAACCGTCGATGCCGAGATCGCCCGTCCTTCTGACCTGCCGAAGCTCACCAGCGAAATGCTGCGCCGTGGGTTCGGTGAGCCTGAGATCGACAAGGTGCTCGGAGCCAACGTCCTGCGGGTGTTCCGTCAGGTGATGGGTGTGCCCAGACCGCACTGAAACGCTGACGTTGCAGTGCGAATCCAGGCACTCCCTCGACTACTCCAGGCCTTCCGCGCGGTGAAACGGGATGCCCATGGACTGCTTCGTGAACCACCGGAGTTCCGAAGCATCGGGCGAGAACGACACCAGGCTGCCCATGTCGCCGATACGCGGCTGCGTTCCTGGCGGGGCGAAGCCCGCCCGCCAGACATCCTCGCCGATCGCGGTGAGTTCGTAGTCTGCTGTGCCGAACCGGCCGGTGGTCCGGACGGTCACGCGACCGTCCGCGACCTCGATCGTCAGCTCGCTTCCGGTGCCGGCGGATCGATACCGGCCAGCGATCTTCCGACCGTCGTCCGCGGAGGGACCCACCAGGTCGAGCTCGTCGACGAGCCCGAACTCCTTCAGCGTCACGCCGTCTGGCTTGCCTGGGTCCCCGCGCAACGCGAGACCCCAACTCTGTTGGGGAGTGTCACCGGACGACAACGGGCGGAGAACGCCCGCGGCGTCCGGCTCCAGCACCGAACCTGCGGACGGCCCGAAGGTAGCGAACTGTCGCGCCGGTTCGGCGGACGACCGTTGCTCGGTCGGCGACAAGTGGACGACGCTTCCGGTCGTTGCCGACCGGAAGGTTCCGGTCACCGGCGGGGGAGCAGGATCTGTCGGGCGCGGCTCGAGCTCAGCCTCCAGCACTGCGTCGAGAACCTTGTAGGCGTACCGCGCGGCGCTGACATCCTCGCGATTCGACATCAGCACGATGTCCAATTCCGCAGCCGGGACCTTCAGCAGGTGGGCGTTGCTCCCCAGTCCGCCTCCAGAGTGCTGGAGGGTCCGCACTCCCCGGTAGTCCTCGACGAACAGTCCGAGGCCGTAGCCGCTCGGCGATCCACTCGTGAGCGTCTGCGAAGTTGTCATCACGTCCCACGTTTGCGCCGTACCCACTCGGTGCTCGGCGAAATTGGCCGTCCAGCGCAACAGGTCGTCCACGCTCGACACGATGCCGCCCGCGCCGACGAACTCCGTCCAGCTCCAGGTTTCCCAGTCACCGACGGAATTGATCATGTGCGCTTGAGCGCGGTTCGGCAGGAAGTCGAAGTACGTCACGGCCCGCAGGTCGGTCTGGCGCATGCCCAGTGGATCGAATATCCGGTCTTGCATGAACTGCGCGAGTTTCTGTCCGGAGATGCGTTCGATCACCGTCTTGATCAACTCGAAGCCACTGTTGTTGTACAGCCATACGGCGCCCGGGGGAGCGTTCACGATCTCGATTTCGCACATGTGTTGGACGAGGTCGTCCGCGGTGAGGCGTTCCCCGAATCCACTGAACTGGAAGCAGACATCGTGTGCATCCATCAGCCCGCTGATATTGCCCATCAGTTGGCGTAGCGTCACCCCTCGCGAGGCGGGCTTGACCTCCGGCAGGTACGTCTCCAGCGGGTCATCGAGACCGGCCAAGCCGTCCTCAACGAGGAGCATGTACGCCAGGCTGGTGAACTGTTTGCTGATCGAGCCGAGCCGCATGCCGGTCGTCGGCGTCAGTACGACGGGTAGCTCAAGACTGGCTCGGCCGAACCCCTTGCGATAGACGGGGCGGCCCTTGACCGCGATGCCCACGGTCACGCCGGGGAGGCTGCTCCGGTCGAGCTCAGTGAAGATCGCGTCGATCTGCGCTTCATTCACGTCAAGGCGACCGTTGGTGAGTGACGACATACGTTCCTCTTTCTCCAGCTTCTGAGATCCTGCCGCATCAACGTATCAGTACGGTGTGACATGTAGGGTATTAAAGGACGGCATCCTTGATCCCTGGTCCTGCCACCCCTGCAGCAAGCGGCAACGGGGCGGCACGGCGGCCCGGCGAGAGAGCCTTGACACCCACTGCGAGGTGTTATATTTTACCCGTCATTCGTCATATTTTGCCGCCTTTCGTGGGAGCGCGTGATCCAGCGCCACCTCAAACGGCTGGCGAGGGCGCCACGGAAATCGGAGAACACATGAGTACTCGCGGAAAATACCGACTCGCGTCCCTGGCGGCGGCAGCGCTGGTGTTGTCGGCCTGCTCGTCAGGCGGTGGCACCAAGGCGAGCAGCGATGTTCTGCAGGTGGGTTCAAGTGCCGTCGCCACGCTTGACTACAGCAAGAGCAACTACGGATACGCCAACAGCCTCGGCAATCTCGTGCTCGAGCCGCTCGTCGTGACGAAGCAAGCCGGAGGCTTCGGGCCTTGGCTTGCGAAGTCGTGGACGCAGCCGAATCCGACGACCTACGTCTACAAGTTGCGCACAGACGTCAAGTTCTCCGATGGGCAACCGCTGACCGCCGCCGATGTGGTGCAGTCACTGGATTATTACAAGGCCGATGGATCGCTGGTGGCCTTCAACTTCCCCTCGACGTTGAAATCCATTCAGGCGCTCGACAGCAGCACGGTCGAGTTCAAGTTTTCCGAGCCGTATCCAGCCTGGAACTCCACGCTGAGCGGCGCAGCACTCGGGATCTTCGAAAAGAAGTTCTTTGAAGCGCACAAGTCCACATTCGGCCAGCCCGGAACGGGCGTCATCGGTACTGGCCCCTGGCAGGTCGACAGTCTGGATGCCACCACCGGAGCGGCGCTGTCGGCCAACAAATACTACTGGGGCGGGAAGGTTCCGTACTCAAAGATCAACTTCAGCTTCTTCTCCAACGAGACCAACGAAGCTGTCGCGCTTCGAACGGGCGAGATTGACGTCGCATTCCCCCAGGATCCGAGGGCTTTTGCGAGCACCGCGAAGACGAAGTTGACCACCGCGAAAACTGGTATCGACAAGGTCGAGTTCTGGATGAACACGCTCGTGGCGCCCTGGAACGATATCCACGTGAGGCGCGCGGTCGCCTATGCTCTCGACAGAAATGCGTTGGTCAATGCCTCCGGGGTAGTCGGTTCGCCGCTGGACACGGTTATTCCGAGGCCTCTTCTGCTGCAGCTCGGGACGACCGAACAGGTAAATACCGCCCTGGATGGGCTGCGTGAGTACCCGCCGGATCTGACCAAGGCCAAGGCCGAGATGGCCCAGTCCGCGTATCCGCATGGCACGACTGTCACCTTGGCAACTGTCAAGGCCGTCTCCACTACCAGTCAGGCCGTCGTAGCGGAATTGTCCGCGATTGGGATCACCGCGAAGCTCGAGACTCAGACCGATGAGGCGAACAACGCTGAACTCACGTCAGGCAACCGCGAGGCCATCCACTCCCAGGTTGTCCCCGTCGGCGGAAGTGGCATTGACCCTGGTCTTGCATATGACTACATGTTCGGTAGTGCCAACGCTAAAGCGGGTGGCTGGAACGGGACCAACTGGAGCACCCCTGAAGTCGACAAATTGAGGGCGGAAGGGCTTCGGGAATCGGACCCTGCCAAGCGTCTCGCAATTTATGCTCAGCTCATCAAACAGTATGCCGACGCTGAGCCGCTCGTCCCGCTCTACACCAAGAACCAGACTGTTGCACTGCGGCCTGGCTACACATGGCCAGACTTCGGAGCGGACTCGCTCTTCAACGAGGGACCTTGGCCCCTGTGGTTGAAGCGTGGCCAGTAGCCCGGGAATCCATCCAGCTCACGATCAACCGGTCGGAGCGAATGTGATCGTGTGGATTGCGCCGCTGACCGGCGGCGCAATCCGCGGCGCCGAACATTTCTACCAGAAAGGTTAAGCCTGATGGATTGGAAAGATTGGGCGACCTTTGTGAGCAAGAGGCTGGCGGCACTCGTCGTTCTGTTTGTCGTGCTCTCCTTCGTCACGTTCGCTTTGATGTATGTGTCGCCGGGCACCGTCGTCGACGTTTTGTTGGCAGGCCGCCCTCGGTCAGCTGCGACTGTCCATGCGCTCAATGTCGAATACCATCTGGACAAACCGTTCATGGTTCAGTACTGGATGTGGGTCCGAGACGCTCTCAGATTCAATTTCGGGTCCTCGATCCAGACCACTCTCCCGGTGACCGACGAGATCAAGGCCCGACTGCCGACCTCGCTGCTGCTCGGCGTCTACGCCTACGTGCTGACGATGGTCAGCGGTATCGGGCTGGGGGTGCTTGCGGCCTTTCGGAACAAACGAGCGGTGGATCGGGTGGTGGTGGCGGGCACGGTAGTCGGCCTTTCCATGCCGTCGTTCGTCGCAGGCGTCTTTCTGCTCTTCGTGTTCGCAGTCCAGTTGCCCTGGTTTCCGGCGTTCGGCAAGGGTGACGGCGGCCTGGACACACTCTGGCATCTGACGCTACCGGCCGTGGCGCTCGCGATGACGTCAGCTGCCTATGTCCTCAAGCACACCAGAGCGGCTGTCCTTGGCGTGCTTCAGCAGGACTACGTGGTGTTCGCACGGGCCAGGGGTTTGTCGAATGGGCGCGTCATTCGTGTATACGTGCTTCGGAACGCGTTGATACCGATTCTCACCATCAGTGGGGTGCTGTTTTCCTATCTGATCGTAGGAGGTGTGCTTGTGGAAATGACCTTCTCCATTCAGGGAATCGGGCAGTTGTTGGTTCAGTCCGCGACCGCAAAGGACCTACCAATGCTCCAGGGTGTCGTGCTCCTGGTCTCGGCCGTCATCATTCTTGTCAATCTGCTGACGGATGTGGTCTACCTGATCGCCGATCCTCGACTTCGGTTGAAGCATGGCTAACACCGAGGGTGTCGAAATGGCGCGCCAGACTGAGATTGTGAGTACTCGAAAGCCGCGGCGCTACGCGCCACGAGGTTTGGCCATCGGTTTCTGTTTCGTCGTCGCCGGTGGCATTCTTTTCCTAGCGATCTTCGGCCCATTATTGGCGCCTCAGGACCCGAACGCGCAACACCTACAGGATGTCTTGGCTGGCCCGTCGAGCCAGCATTGGCTCGGGACGGACTCGCTCGGCAGAGACGTCTTCTCTCGAACGATTGTGGGCGCGCAACTAGGCGTACTCGGCCCGCTTGTGATCGCAGTTGGCTCATTCGCCATCGGGAACCTCCTTGGACTGTGGGCCGGGTACCGGCGCGGTTGGGTGGATTCCCTGGTGATGCGATGGGTCGACCTGATGTGGTCGGTCCCGACGCTGTTGGTGCTTGTGGTCGCTGCCGGTGCCGTCGGCGCGAGCTATTGGCTCGCGGTGGGCTTGCTCGTCATTCTGAGCGCACCGTTTGACACGCGCATCATCCGAGGTGTCGTGATGGAACAGGTTCCGCGCCCGTACGTGGAGGCCGCCAGGACCGTTGGAGTGTCGGGTCGCCGGATCGTCTTTCTTCATATCTGGCCCAACGTTGCGCCGGTCGCGATCGCGAACAGCTTCCTGGTTTTCGCGAGTTCGCTCGTTGCGCTGGCGGGCCTGTCCTTCCTCGGTCTGGGGGCTCCACCGGGAACACCTGACTGGGGCTTGATGCTCTCGGAAAGTCAGGCGATGTTGTTCGTCAATCCAGTGGCGACCCTGGCTCCCGCATTGATGATCGTCGTCACTGCGACCGTGGCCAACCTCATCGGCGATTGGTTCGATGAGTATCTGACGAGCCGCATGGGAGCGACGTGAGCGACGCATCTACGGCGCGGATGGCTGCAGGCGGCCTTGACGCGGTCCTGACTGTCCGCGATCTCCGAGTCGCGCACATCGACGGTCCCTCATCACGAACTCTGGTAGCGGGCATCGACCTCACCGTCCGTGCCGGAGAAACAGTCGGAATCGTTGGAGAGTCCGGCAGCGGGAAGTCACTGACAGCTCGGGCGCTCACGGGACTGCTGGCCTCGAACCTGAGCGCGACGGGACAGGCAGTCTTCGAGGGCAGGGATCTGCTTTCGCTCTCGGAGCGTGAGTGGCGCACTGTCCGCGGGCGGGGTATCGGTCTGGTGCTCCAGGATCCGTTCACGATGCTGAGTCCAACCATGCGCTGCGGTGACATCATCGCGGAGTCACTGCCCCCTGGTCGACGGTCGACGAGGACCCGGCGGGCCGAGGTGCTGCGTAGGCTGGTCGAAGTCGGCATCGAAGACGAGTCGGTGATGGACCGCTACACGTTCCAGCTCTCGGGCGGCATGAGACAACGGGTAGGAATCGCCGCAGCCCTCGCGCGCAACCCGAGCGTCCTGATAGCGGATGAGCCGTCGACCGCTCTCGATGTCACGACTCAAAAAGAGATCCTTGAGCTCATGACGCGGATCCAGGCGGACCGCGGAATGGCGCTCATCCTGATCACCCACGATCTGCGAGTGGCGTTCGCGATGTGTGACCGCGTGCATGTCTTCTACGCAGGATCGGTCGTCGAAGTGGGGGAGTCCAAGGAGCTCGATGCGCTCCCGCTGCACCCCTACACTCTTGGACTCCTCCAGTCCGAGCCGCCAGTCGATCATCGGGTAGCGAAGTTGGTGACAATTCCCGGGGCGGTGCCCAGGCCAGACGATGTAGTGGACCGCTGCTCGTTCGCGGCTCGCTGTCAGTGGTCGAGCGAGGTCTGCACATCCGCAGCGCCGCCGATACGCGAGATCTCCGCAGGGCGCCTCACGGCCTGCGCTCGCATCGACGAGATTGAGGATGAGCTGCGGGAGGCTCGGCAGCTCGTCTCGGTGCCCGCGAGCAAGCGCGGGTTCGAACGCGCCGGCACAACCATCATCAGCGCCCAAGCCGTGTCCAAGGTGTTTGGCGGCTCAGGTCAGAAGGTCGTCGCGCTCGACAGTGTGTCGATCGATGTCGGCGAGGGCGAGAGCGTGGGCCTCGTCGGTGAGTCGGGGTCGGGGAAGACCACGTTCGCGCGTCTCACCGTGGGACTCGAATCCATCACCGGCGGGCACCTGCTGATCGATGGGATCGATGTCAGGGACTGGCGAGCTTTGAAGCGGGCGGATTTGCGTCGGCTGCGCCAGACCGTTCAGATGGTGTTCCAAGACCCGTACTCAAGCTTGAATCCAGCACGCAGCGTCGGGTGGACGCTTGCGGAAGCGGTCACCACGCACGCGCCGGACACTCGATCGGTCGAGCGGAGAGTGGGCGAGCTCCTCGCCTCCGTGGGGCTGTCACCGGACGACGCACAGCGACGGCCCGCGGTGTTGTCCGGAGGGATGCGGCAGCGGGTCGCGATCGCACGCGCACTGGCCGCCAAGCCCAGGATCTTGGTCTGTGACGAGGCGGTCTCGGCACTCGACGTCTCGGTACAGGCGCAGATACTCAACCTCTTGACCTCGCTTCGTGACGATCAAGGCATCGGATACCTGTTCGTGACCCACGACCTGTCGATCGTTCGGCAGGTCACCGACTTCATCTACGTGATGTCCCGAGGACGCGTGGTCGAGTCCGGCATGACCGATGACGTCCTCAACGCCCCACAGGATCCGTACACCATCAAGCTCATGGAATCGATGCCTCGCCCAGACGGGGCGTGGCTTGGTAGATGAACGCTGCGCTCCCCATTCACCTGACCACTCATGTGGAACGGACGGCAGCCCCAGGCCTACGCAGCCTCGGCAGTCCAGGGGACCAGGAGGGTCGCTGCCGGTCACCACGCCGAGGGCGCTGCAATGACAAGAACAAGGAGTCTTACGTGTCCGCACCTCGAACCGAGTACCGCTTCGATCGGATGAACTCGTTCGCGCCCGAGAACCCGCGCGGCGTCATGAGCTGCACCAGCGCGTTGGTGGCGTCGTGACCGGGCAGCGCGGGTCGGACCGCCTGGCAACCGCCGCGCCCGACCTGGAGCGGCTTCTGATCCGCGGCGCCGACACCCCGATCCCGGCGCCGATCTTCACCGTTCCGGAGATTCGGTGCGAGACCGTGTGGGTCACCATGCGCGACGGAGTCCGTCTTGCCACAGACCTCTATCTGCCGCCAACCTCGGCGGCGCCGACCCTCGTCATGCGCACGCCCTACGGTCGGAGCACGGACAAGTTCGTTGGGCTCTTCCTCGCCTTCGCTCGACGGGGTTACGCGGTGATCTCGCAGGACTGCCGGGCGACCGGGGACAGTGAGCCGGATCTCTGGGACTTCTATATCTATGAGTCCGAGGACGGCTTCGACCTTGTCGACTGGATCACCCGGCAGGACTGGTTCGACGGGTTCGTGTGTTCGATGGGCGGGTCGTACGTCGGGCAGACGCAATGGTGCATGGCGACCCACCCGTCCATGTCGGCCATCGTCCCCGAGGTCAGCGGCCTCGGCGTCGCGATCAACACGGCGTATCTGCACTTGTTTCTCGACGCGATCACGCGGTCCGTCGGCAAGGGCGAGAACAAGGTGCCCGTTCACTACAGCGAGATGGAGCGTCTCCTGATCGAGGAGACGTTGGCTGGCGGCTACTTCAATGAGCCGTTGCATCAGCCGTTCTCGGCCGCGCTGCTCGAGCGTCATCCCGAGTTGCGTTCGATGCTGCCATCCGACGCGAGACGCCGCCTGTGGGAGGAATACTGTGCGTCGTCCTCCGCGCAGCGGGTCGACCTGATCAAGCAAGCGCTCGACGTCACCAATGTGAACTTCTCCGACATGGAGGCGCTGCCGGCCATCTTCGGCCAACGGACGTCGATCGACTCCCACACCATCCCGCACACCAGCCTGTCAGAGCTCAGTCGATCGATCCATGCGCCTGCACTCATGCAGACCGGGTGGTACGACTGGGGATTGAACGACGCCCTCGCCACGTGGGAGTTGATCAGACGTGACGGGCAGCCGCATGTCGCTGCGAACAGCCGTCTGATCATTGCTCCGAGCGCCCACAATGCGCCCGGCTACCACGAAGGCATTGAGGATCATCCCGAGTTGCTGCACACCCATCGGGACGCCAATCTCACCGGCCTCCTCCTGCGCTGGTATGCGGCAGTACGAGAGGGGACGACCGACTCGTGGCCGGCTGTGGTCTATTACCTGATGGGCGCCAACGAATGGCGGACGGCCGCGAACTGGCCGGTTCCGGAGTCAACCACGATGGCCTGGCACCTCGGCAGTGGCGGAACGCTCTCGTTGACCGCTCCACACCAGCCGTCCGAGCCCGACCGGTACACCTACGATCCTGACGAACCGACTCCCACGGTGGGTGGCAGCATCGTCTCCTACGTCTACCCGCCCGGCAGTGTCGATGTGAGTGGCGTGCAGCAGCGCGGCGACGTGCTGGTCTACACGACGCAGCCGTTGGAACAGGACCTCGATGTGGTGGGCCCGCTGCGGATGATCCTCTACGCGAGCTCGAGTGCGCTGGACACGGATTTCGTAGCGCGCCTCAGCGATGTGTTCCCAGATGGCCGCGCCATCCAGCTTCAGAGCGGCATCCTGCGTGCTCGCCACCGCGACATCGACCGGCCGGAATTGCTCCAGCCCGGCAGGGTCTACCGGTTCGAGATCGACATGTGGGCCACCGCCAACCGTTTCAAGGCGGGGCATCGCCTACGCATCGACATCTCATCGGCCGACTTCCCGCACTTCGATCGCAACACCAACCGCGGGGGAGAGCCCGGTGATCCCGTCGTCGCGGATCAGGCTGTCTATCACGATCCCGACCACCCGTCTCACCTGCTCGTTTCCGTCCTGAGCGACGGTAGGGACCGATGAGTCGGCTGGCGCGGTCATCGCGCGAGAGTTCCATGCCAACGGGGTATTCCGCCAGCTCCACCTCTACTCAGGACGTCACATGACCGCAGCCGAGATTCAGACAGTCGATTACCACACAGGTGGCGAACCCTTCAGGATCTTCACCGGTGACCTTCCATTCGAGGCAACCACCGTCGCGGCGCGCCGCGTTGAGGCGATCCACAGCGAACCGATCGACCGCTTGCGCAAGGTCTTGTGCTTCGAACCGCGGGGTCACGCTGATATGTACGGCGGCTTCGTTGTCCCTCCCGACGACGACGGGGCGGCGTTCGGCGTCCTGTTCTGGCACAAGGACGGATACTCGACCGCCTGCGGACACGGCACGATCGCGCTTGGGGCGTGGGCAGTGGAATCCGGCCTGGTCGATACGCATCCGTCCGGCATCACTGATGTGTCGATCGACGTGCCTTCAGGACGAGTCGTGGCCCGTGTGCACAGCAAGCTGGAACGCGTTTCTCGGGTGGAGTTCCTCAACGTGGCCAGCTATCCGATCGATCTGGCAGTACCGGTGGCGACGACAAGAGGTGACGTGATCGTGAGCGTCAGTTGTAGCGGGGCCATCTATGCGCAAGTCAGAGCAAGCGATCTCGGTCTGGCGGTCGAACCCCGATACCTGACTGAGCTCATCGCGCTGGGACGCGAGATCAAGCACAGTCTTTCGGGCACGGAGGCGGCGCGTCACCCTGAGGATGAACGGCTCGGAGGAATCTACGGCGTGATCTTCTGGGACGACCTCGGCACCGACTCGCAGGGGCGACTGCATCAGCGGAACGTCACCGTCTTCGCCGATGGTGAAGTCGATCGCTCGCCCTGCGGCTCCGGGACGGGCAGTCGTCTCGCGACGCTGACGGCCGAAGGGTCGCTGGAGATCGGTGCGGAACTCGTGCACGACTCCATCGTGGGCTCACGCTTCATCGCTTCGGTCTCGGGAGTGGAAGAGATGCCATGGGGAGCTCGCGCCTACCTGCCCATCGTCAGCGGCACCACCTACCTCACGGGCCGTCACTCCTTCGTTGTCGACCCAGACGATCCGCTGCTCCCTGGGTTCGTGCTGCGCTGATGCCTGACTACCCTGGCAACGCAGATCCCGGGAACGACTTCACGTTCCTCAACGAAGCTGAAGTCGCAGCGATATTCAGCCCTTCCAGGGCCATCCAGTCTCAACGGGACGCATTCTTGGCGCTTGGTCGCGGGACGGCGGTGTTGCCCGACAAGCTGATGGTTGCGAACACTCGTGACGGATCCGTGGCGTTCTGCTACGCGGCTCGGCTTTCACCCGAAGATGGGGCCGTCTCCAAGTTTGGGAGCATCAACCCGGCGAACCCCGCTCGCCATCTGCCCAGCATCAGCGCAGTCATCGTGGTGCTTGACGTCGATACTGGCCGTCCCATGGCAATCATGGACGGGACCATCATCACCACGCGTCGAACGGCGGCGGCCAGTGCTGTCGCCGTGGACGCGCTGAGCCGCGTCGATGCAAAGTCGCTCGCCGTACTGGGCTGTGGTGTCCAGGGCCGAGAACATGTTCGGATGCTCGCACTGGTTCGCTCGTTCGACTCGGTGCATCTGTGGTCGCGGGATCCCCAGAGCTGCGCTGCTGCCGCCACACTCCTTGGCGCCGAGACCGGGTTGAACGTGATTGCGCACAGGTCGGCTGAGGAGGCGGTACGAGGGGCCGACGTCGTCGTCGCCTCGACCCTCAGTCCCGTCCCGGTAGTGGAAGGCCGGTGGCTCGAACCCGGAGCGACGGTCGTCTCCATCGGCTCGATCTCGCCTGATCGTTGTGAAGTAGGAGCAGACGTTGTCCGCAGCGCGGGCCTCGTCGCCGTCGACGATCCGGACACCGCAGCCGCCCATGCGGGGCCCATCGTCGGGGCGTTGGAGGCGGGTCACCTCAAGCGGTCGGACTTGGTGGGGCTCGGCGACATCCTGGTCGGACGTCATCCCGGGCGCTCGGGTCCGGGCGAGTTGGTCTACTACAACAGCACCGGCCTCGGAATCCAGGACGCAGCAGCAGCCAAGACGGTGGTCGACGCCGCGAGGCTCGAGGGCATCGGCTCTCGACTTTCCCTCGCCGGCAGCAACGCGGACCGCCCGCTCTAGCCGATCTGTGCCGCACCGGACGACGGTACGACCAACTCTCGCCCTGCGCTGGTGGCATCCGGCTCCGTGTAGTTTGCCAGATCCGTCGCGCCGCCATAAGGTGTAGTACCTTACATAGAAGGGTGCGAACGTGGTCGACGCAATCAAGGCTGGGGGGCGTGCGCCCGATTACCGCCCGCGAACAGAGCCGGAGGGGACATTCATCTTCCTCACCGAGCGGGAGGTCGCTGGAATCTTCAGCCCTGGAGTCGCGATCCAATCCCAGCGAGAGGCGTTCGCCGCGCTCGGCGGCGGTACCGCGGTGCTGCCTGACAAGCTGATGGTGACGAACACGAGGGACGGTTCCGTCGCGTTCTGCTACGCGGCCCGGCTTTCACCCGGTCACGGCGCCGTCTCCAAGTTCGGGAGCGTGAATCCGTCGAACACCGATCGAAGCCTCCCGTCCATCAGCGCACTCATCGTGATGCTGGATGCCGAAACGGGCCGGCTCTCTGCCGTCATGGACGGCACGGTGATCACGACTCGTCGAACTGCGGCAGCCAGCGCTGCCGCCGCCGATACATTGGCCCGCACCGACGCCAGCTCGCTGGCGGTATTGGGCTGCGGTGTCCAGGGCCGTGAGCACGTACGCATGCTCACCCGGGTCCGCCGCTTCGAGACCGTACGTGTGTGGGATCGCGACCCACATGTCAGCGCATCTGTAGCCAGACAACTTGCGCAGGAAACAGGTCTCGCCGTTGGTGCATGCAAAAGCGCCGAGGACGCAGTCCGTGGGGCGGATCTCGTGGTGGCCTGCACGCTCAGCACGGTTCCGGTCGTGGAGGGCAAATGGGTCGCTCCCGGAGCCACGGTCATTTCGATCGGCTCGATCGAGCCGGACCGTTGCGAGGTTGACCAAGACCTCGTCCGCCGTGCAGGCCTCGTCGTGGTCGATGACCCAGACACCGCGGCACATCACGCTGGCCCCATCGTCCTGGGCCTGCGAACAGGCGAGCTCCAGAGGTCGGACTTGATTGGCCTGGGCGAGATCCTGGTCGGGAGTCACGCGGGACGACCCGATACGGACGCGGTGATCTACTACAACAGCACCGGAATCGGAGTCCAGGACGCAGCCGCCGCGCAGGCGGTCCTCGCCGTCGCGGAGCGCACCGGCGTTGGAGAGCGACGTTCAATCGTGGGTGAACCCGCAGTCGTGCTGCCGTAGCCGGACTCCCGCAACGCTCCTGCGTTGATGGGCAACACCGTGATCTGGCCAGCCTGAAGCGTCTACTCCGGGCGTCCCGCCCAGATACCTCTGGCGTGGCGCAGGTGCCGCTCCATGATGGCAGCCGCTTCCTCCGGGCGGCCCAACTCGATCGCCTCCAGAAGCAGCTCGTGTTCGCGAGTCGACTCGAGGAGCCGGTCGGTGCCGGCGACCTTCTCCAAGCCGTAAAGCCTGCTTTGGTCGCGCAGAGTTCGGACGACCTGGATCAGACGTTCATTCCCCAGGTGCGACAGGATGCCGATGTGGAGGTCTCGGTCGTGGTCGAGGAAACCGACCCAGTCGCCATCGCGCGCACTCTGCTCGGTTTCTTCCGCCAAGCCTCGGAGCCTGGTCACATCCGTCAGCAGCCCGCCATCCGCAATCTTGCGAACGGCCGCGACCTCCAGCATGATCCGGAGCTCAATGATCTCGTCCAGATCGCGTTCGGTCATCTCGCGTACCCGGAATCCGCGGTTCCGAGCCAGCTCGACCAGGCCCTCGCGTTCGAGCTCCAGCACCGCCTCCCGGACTGGAGTGACAGAAACTCCTAGCTGACTGGCAACCGCACCCAACGCATACAACTGGTCCGGTCGGAGGCTTCCGGAGACGATGCGCGCACGAATCGCGCGAAGGGCCTGATCTCGTAGACTCGAGGACTCAAGTTTGTCCATCGGGGCCTCAGCGTGCGGTGACTCGTGCAGCATGAAAATGCCCTTCGAACTCGGCGCGGGAAACAGCATTGTATCGCGCAACAGGTGAGGTTTGACGTTACAGGCATCCCTTTTTTAGGTGTCATACCTTGTATGTTGAGCGGCTAGGTGCGGGATCCGTGCTGTTCCAAGAACGAAGCCCCAGGGGAACCAACCGTCGGCGACCTCAGCGGTCAGCGCGATCATCTGCGGCCCCACGGCAGCCAGCACCACGCGGGCTCGGGCCCGCGCTCGAGCGTGTTCACCCACGGGAGGAGACCGAGGGCCGCCTCGCCGGCGTACGGGATGCTGATGTCGGGCTCTGGATCCCACGGTGGCTCCGAGGTGGGCTCGGACGGGCTCGGCGTAGAGCTCGGTGGGTTCGAGGTCATTGCCATCGGCGTCGTACGACCCGGCGGTGTGGAAGACCCGCCGCAGCACGTCGACGTAGTCCCGCATCCGACGCACCGCCTTGCCCCACGGAACTCCGTGCCAGCCTTCGGCTGAGCTCCGGAAGCCGCCTCCGACCCCGGCGATGATCCGGCCGCCGCCGACCATCGCGTTGATCGTCATCAGCCCTTGGCCGAGTGTGGTTGGCGGCCGCGCGGTCAGGTCGCTACGTGGGTGCCCACGATCATCTTCTCGGTGACCGCGGAAGGTAGCCCAGAAGGATCAGCGAGTCGCCGCCCACGCCCTCGGCGGAGAAGACTGCGGTGAACCCGAGCTGCTCACAACGGCGGATCCGCTTGAGTGGGATCTAGAACTGACGCTCTCCCCACGGCACCTCAGTGCGATTTTCATGCCCTGTCTTCCTTGCGATCGACGTCGAATAGCGACTATGCCAAGCCGACTCCTGCGACGCATCTCTCAATCGGCTGGCCGGCCATCCGTCGTTCGACGGAGGGCCTCGACCAGGGCGTCTGGGGTCCAGGTGAGGCCCCACATCCACGGCCTGCTGTCACAAAGTCGCCAAATGCATTCTCGAGGCGCTGGCTGAGTTGTGGGGGAGTAGGGAATCTGGGGAGGCCAGGGCTTGAGGTCGCTCGAGACTTCAAGCGTTCTGAGGTGGCGGGACTCAGGTTCAAGTCGATTCGGCAAGGCGGGCCACGGTGGCGGCCGTCCGCGCGGCCGCGCGATGTCCAAGACGGCTGGCGTGAAGTACTCCGCTCACAAGTGCGCGTGGCTGCGGGGGGCGCCGGAACGAGCGTCGGGTTCTGCATGCACGACCGCTGGGGCCCAGCGCCTGGCTTCCATGCGGGTGAGCCCTCGATGGACCATGCTCACCGTTGGTTGTGCCCAGCTGACGGCCAGTGGCAACCAGCCCACACGGACTAGGTGCGTGGCAGGGGTGTGGTTCCTTCCCTGTGGGTCGCGAGCGTCTTGCAAACGGCGACGAGCTCCACCTCCACGCAGGAGCCGCCAGGAAGCGAACTCACGCCGCAGGCAGTTCGGACCGTACGGCCGGGTGCCCCGAGGACCTGCTCCAGGGCCTCCGAGGCGCCGTCCGCAACTCGGGAATGTTCGGTGAAATCGGGGCCACATGCGACATAGACGGTGAGCCGCAGGAGCCGAATGACCTGGTCCAGTCCTCCAACGGCGGCGCTTGCCGCGGACAACGCGCGCAGCGCTGAGAGACCGGCAGCCTGTCTGGCTGTCTCAATACTCACCTGCTCGCCCACGCGACCGATGGCGACGAGCCGGCCATCCTCGCGTGGGGTCATGCCAGCGGTGTACACAACACCGGCATGCACAATGGCCGGCAGGTAGGCTCCCTGCGGCTCGGGAGGCGGGGGCAGCTCCGGGTAGGCCATCTCAGTGACCTTCCCCAACCTCGTCAGTGCGGCGCAGGCACGCGAGCACCGTTGGATCCACGTGACCGCGGCGGGTCATCCTCTCCTCGAGGTTCTCCCGTCCTGACCATTGGTCCAGCGCATCCCAGACCGCATCCTCGCTCGTGGAGGCCGGGACATGGCTCAGGCGAACAAGACGCTGGGCAATCTCGTCGACCAGTGGCCCGAGCGGAAGCATCGCGTCTTCATCGGGCTTGTCGAAGTAGAGCCGATGCAGACCGAGGAGCCGCTGCAGCTCGAGGATCGGAGTGGCGTGGTCGTCCACGCGCAGGTCGACCAACCGGTCGCTGAGCCCGCCATAACCGCCGTCTTGGCGTGCCACGAGTAGTGATGCTGACTGCTGGCCTCGGGCGTCGCCGCCTGCCTCCTGACCGGCAAGTAGCGCAGCCAGCATTCGTTCGGGCAGGGCCGATCCCTCGTCGCTCATCACAGTCGCCATCTGATGGACGACGTCGTGGGAGACGAGCATGTTGCCCTGGCACGAGAACCCCGGGCCTGTGACGTGACCCGCGTACCCCGCGCATCCACTACCTGTATGAACCGCGACCCGTCCCTGCACGTCCACGACGGCGGCCTGGCGCCGGTCCTGCAGAACGTCGCTCTGCAGGAGGACATCCAGAGTTCGTGTCGCCGTGGTGCCGGCCGCGAGGAGGTCCAGGGCACGCGGCCCGTAGGAGACGTTCGTCAGCGCTTGGGTCGCCACTGCGCCGACGTCCGCGGATGCGAACGAGGAAGTCGCCCCGATGGCGAGGAACCTGGACTGGACGGCGACCCCGAGGTCACCTGTCACCGTGTCTCGGGCCACAACTGAAAACGTCACTCAGTACGCCCGCTCATGGCTGTACTGGTTGATCAGGGGCTCCCCACCCAGATACCGCTTCAGGTTCTCGATGAAGATGTCGACGATGTGTCCGTTCTCCTGGGCGACCGTACTGGCGGAGTGTGGCGAGACAAGAACGTTGGGCATGTCCCACAACGGCGAGTCTGAAGGAAGGGGCTCCTGCTCGACGACATCAAGGACGGCGCCGGCGAGGCGGTGCTCAGACAGCGCTCGGACGAGGGCCGACTCGTCGACGACTTGGCCCCGGGCGACGTTCACCAGGCCTGCATGGGGTTGCAGGGCGTCCAACTCCGCCGGACCGATGAGGTGGAAGGTCTCTTCGGTCAACGGGCAGGCGAGGACGAGCGCATCCACTTGGCTGAGGGCTCGCTCCAGGTCGTCGTAGGTCACCCATCGACTGACGGTGTCGAGGGCCTGGGTGCGTCCTGGTCGGGCGGCTGCCCACACTTCCATCTTGGCCGACGTGCAGAGCTCCGCGATGCGTCGACCCACGTGTCCCAGGCCGACGATCAGTACTCGCTGGCCGGCGAGCTGGCGGGAGGTGTACCGCTGCCACGTGTGCGCGGCCTGCCGGGCAGACAGCATCGGGATGTCGCGGGCGAGCCACATGAGCCCGAAGAGCGCAAACTCGCCGAGTGGGTCCGCGTGTACGCCGGCGGCCGTGGTGAGGGTGATGTCGGCGGCGTCCAGTCCCAGGTGCCTGACTTTCTCGCCGATACCCGAGCTGGTCGCCTGCACCCACCGCAGGCGCGGGGCGGTCTGTGGCAGTTCGGCCGGTCGCCACCAGTCGAAATCGAAGCTGATCTCGGCCTGCGCGAGGAGTGCCCGCCAGCGGTCCAGCTCGGCATCACTCAGGTCCGGGCGTACGCCCGTGTGGTCCGCGACGTACCGCGGGACGGGCAGAAGATCGGGCTCCCACAGAACATCGAGTCGGTCGTCAACGGCGCGAATGCGATCGACGAGCTCAGGCTCGAGGTAGGAGGAGATCAGGACTGTGTGTCGGCTCGTGCTCACGCTGGACTCTTTCGGGTGGTGGTCGGGTCTTCTGAATCCCATATGTTCGTGGTCAGGAGTTCGATGCCTGTCCGCATATGGGTGTCGATGGTGTTGGCAATTGCCTCGCGGTCGCGGTTGCGGATGGCCTCGGCGATGTCGAGGTGCTCGTGGACAGCCGCGCCGGGCTCGTGATACCTCGTCTCGAGCGCGTTCATGCACAACCGGCTCTCCACGAATATGGTGGCGAACATCCGCTCCAAGCGCCGGCTGCCCGCCTCCTCCAACAAGATCTCGTGGAACCGTTGGTCGGCGTCACGGCGGGCGCCTTGGTCGCCGAGCCGCACAGCGTCCTTCATGGCTGCGTGCGCCTCGGTGAGGCGGTCAGCAGCGCGGTCTGGATCGCGATCGAGGATCAGCAGCGATGCGGTCCGTTCAATGACGTTGCGTGCGCGGTAGACGTCGACGACATCCTGGACGCCGAGAGTGACGACGAACATGCCCCGGTTTCGGAAGTTCTCCAGAATTCCTTCTTGGAGAAGCCGCTGCATCGCCTCGCGGAGCGGGTTGCGGCTCACGCCGAACCGGCGGGCGAGATTGGTTTCTCGCAGCTGCTGGCCGGGCGCGAGCTCGCCCCGCATGATCGCCGAGCGCAGCTGGTCCGCGATGAGGGTGACCGGCGAGGGATATTGCACCGGTGTGAAGGAACTTTGATCCATCGATCCGTTGTCTTGCTCGTGCATGTCCGCCTCGCCCTGCATGATCAACCTCACCGTCATAGGCCAGCGCTGCCTTCACTGGGCCAGCTTCATCAGACTTCCGTCTATACGGTCGAGAGCCTGGGACCACTCTCACTCATCCCGGGCACAGCAGACCCGGAAGTGGTGGCTCTGTTCATCTGATCCACTACTTCCAGAACTGTTCCAGGTACTCACATGAGGCGATGAGGGAGCGGTCGAGGTTGTCCAGACCTCCGACTCCGTGGAGCTCCACCTCCAGCGTCATCGCGCCCGTGTAGCCGCCTGTGCTCAGGGCGTCCAGCACCGCACCGAAATCGAGGATCCCGGTGCCGAAGGTGGGAAAGGTCCGGTCGCCCATGACCCAGTTGGACTTGTCCTTGAGGTGGACGTGCCCGATGTGCTTGGCGATCGCATCCGGGCCCATTGCGGCGAGGTCCTGCTCGGGAACTGCGCCACCGCGGTTGAACACATTGGCCATGTCGTAGTTCAGCTTGAACCGGGGAAGGTTGATGTGCTCGAGCACCTCGACGCCGCGCACGCCGGTGTTGATGTAGCCCCGGTGCGTCTCCAGTGCGAGCGTCAGATCATGAGAGCTCAGGATCTGGTCGATCTCGGCGACGCGATCATAGAAGAGAGGCAGCGTCGTCTCGGGGTCATCGGCAGTCTCCTGGATCGAGGTGATGATGACCGGGATACCGAGTGCCGACGCCACATCTGCAGCTCTGGCCAGATCACTGACGCCCGCGCGCCCGGTGAGGTCCGTGGAGACGCTCAGCGTCATCGGCGTCAACTCGAAGCGCTTGAGCATGGACGCCACCTCGCCGGCGACGTGTTCGTCGAAGCGGTCGAGCGCGATGTGTTCGCAGTACCCCTTGAACGCCGCGATCTCGACATGCGTGAGCCCGGCCTGATGAATGCCGTGAAGGGCTCGTTCGAGGGTGTAGTCGGATGAGAAGTCGATGGGATATGTCGACGTCGTACCGCACAGGATCGGACGGTCCACGCGCACTGGTCTGTCAGCCATTCTCGACAAGGTCCTTTCGCTTCGGTGTGCCGCCGTCTCTCGGCGGCAGTTCGAGGGGTGGTAGCAGGGCCTCGAGTCGCTGAGCCACCGCGATCGTGAGGTCATCCGCGCCTGTCTGAGCCATGATCTGGAGGCCGATCGGCACCCCGTTGGCCGCTACCCCGACCGGAATCGAGATGGCGGGCGCGTCGATCAGGTTCGCTACTCGGGTCAGCGGGCATGCCGCAGCCGGGCCCTCATAGAGTTGGCCCGGGACTCGGGTCGGCGCTGGGCCCTCTGCCGGGACCTCGCAGGTCGACATCGTCGGGAAGCAGAAGACGTCGATGTCTCGGAACCACTCGGCGAACCGGCTTTTCAATCGCTGCCGACCAGCGTCCGCCCTGCCGAGCTCGGCCACACTCATTCGTTCCGCGCGTCGGAAGCGCTCGCTTGCATACCGGGTCAGCAGGTCATCGTGCTCTGCGAGTGCGGCATCGACATCAAGCATCGACCAGGGGTCAGCAGCGCAGATGGCGACGAAGATCTCGTTGAGGTCTTCGGGGAGGGCGTAGTCGCTTTCCGGTTCGGTGAAATCGACGGAGGCCTTGAGTCGTTCGACAGCCGACAAGCAGGCGGCAGCCACCTCCGGCGTTGCACCCGCTCCGCCGAGACTCGGCACGTACGCCACCCGAAGGCCGTTGAGTGATCGATCGGCATTCAGCGAAGCGTTGTGGTGTCCGGGGTCGGTAGCGCCCCGGGGGAGGTTCATCATGATGTTGAGCAGTGCTGTGGTGTCGGCGACGTTGGCCGTGAGCACCCCGAGACAGTTGGTGTGTGACGGCTCGCGGACGCTGAGGGGGACCACGCCGAGCGAGGTCCTCATCCCGACGAGACCGCAGAACGACGCGGGAATGCGAAGCGAGCCACCTGCGTCAGAGCCGGTGGCGAAGGTGACCATGCCGCTGGCGACCGCTGCCGCTGAGCCACCGCTGGATCCGCCTGGGGTGATGGCGCGGTTCCATGGGTTCCGGGTGATGCCGTCGCGCGTGACTGTGGTCAAACCGCTCGCGAACTCGGGTGTCGCGGTCTTCCCCACGGGGATCGCTCCAGCGGCGCGGAGGCGAGCCACGTGCGGAGCATCCGTCGGGGCCGGCGCCGCATCCTCGAGCAGGACGCTTCCGCATCGGGTGGGCATCCCCGCGCAGTCCTCCATGTCCTTGACCCCGAATGGCACGCCCGCCAATGGGCCCACCTCTTCACCTCGCGCGAGGCGGGCGTCCACAGAGGCGGCTGCCGCAAAGGCTGTCTCCCAGTCCAGGTGCACGAAGGCGCGCAGATCGCCGTTCTTTGCTTCCACGCGGTCGCGACACGCGTGCAGGACATCGACGGAGGTGACTCTGCGGGTGCGGATCATCTCCGCCAACGCGACCGCTGACCACGGCTTTCGGTCCATCCCTGTGGCCTCTCTTACCTACTTGACGCGTCCGATCGCGTCCGACTACATTGCGGATCGTCCACAATCTACCATCTTCATCGGTGGGGTTGTCGAGTGTCCTCACCGCGACAGAGCGACGCCGCCGCGAGACAGAGAGCGATCAAGATGACGATTAGCAAGATTCGGCTCACGGTCACGGCCGCAACTTTGATGGCAACGGCGCTCGTCGTCTCGGCTTGTGGAAGCGGCGGTTCGAATGACTCGGGCACGCCCGCTAGGGGTGGGACGCTCCGGCTGGTTGGACAGGGAGACATCGACTTCCTGGATCCCACGGCTGGCTACAACACCGACACCCACACGCTCGCGCGGGCGTGGACCCGGCAGTTGTTCACCTACCCCGCGAGCAAGGAGATGGCGGTGGTGTCCAAGGCAGTGCCGGACGTTGCCACCGACATCCCCACCGACGCCAACGGCGGCATCACGGACGGGGGAAAGACCTACACCCTTCACATCCGTGATGGGGTGAAGTGGAACTCCTCGCCGGCGCGTCAGGTGACGGCCGATGACTTCGTGCGAAGCTTCAAGCGGATGTGCAACCCGGTGGCACCTGTCGGCGCGCCTGGCTACTTCACCAGCACGATCCTGGGTATGGCTGCGTACTGCGCTGACGAGAGCAAGATCCCGGGCACGGCGGCGGCACTCGCCAACTTCATGAACTCCCACGATCTGGCTGGTGTGCAGGCTCCGAATCCGAAGACGCTCGTCTTCCATCTCACCCAGCCGGCCAGCGACTTCATCGACATCATCGCGGAACCTTTTGCCTCCGCCGTGCCGGTCGAGTACCTGAAATATGTCCCGAACAGCCCGGAGTTCGTCGACCACGTGATGTCCGACGGGCCGTACGAGATCACCAAGTACGAGCCCGGCCAGGAGATCGATCTCCAGCGGAACCCCGTGTGGAAGGCATCCGTCGACCCTGTCCGCAAGGCGTATGTCGACAAGATCACCATCACGCAGGGCGTGACGCCCGAGGCCGTTCAGCAGCAGATCCAGGCCGGCACGGCCGACATGCCGTGGGACGTCACGGTGCCGACGCCTGACATCCCAGGCTTGACAGGGGACCCGAATCTGACTCGTAACCCCAGTGGCCAGGTGCTCTACTCGGTCTTCAACGAGCAGAGCCCGAACAACAGCGGCGCCCTGAAGAACGTCAAGGTGCGTCAGGCGCTCGAGTACGCCGTCGACAAGACGTCGGTCTCCCGGATCCTGGGTGGCGTGAAGATCGCCGAGCCCGTCAGCCAGATCCTCACCCCGCTCGACATCGGTTACAAGGCGTTCGACCTCTATCCGACAGCCGGCTTGCAAGGTGATCCCGCGAAGGCCAAGCAGCTGCTCGCCGCCGCGGGTTATGGGTCCGGGTTGACGCTGAAGTTCGTGTACGCGAAGGACACCGGGGCGTACCCACAGATCGCGCAGTCGATCCAGAGTGACCTGCAGGCGGCCGGCGTGACGGTGCAGATGATCCCCGCGACGCGATCCGACGTATACGGGCGCTACCTGGCGAACCCGGCGAATGGCAAGAATGGCGCCTGGGACGTCTCTCTGCTCTCCTGGACGCCCGACTGGTTCGGGAACAACGGACGCTCGACTCTCCAGCCGATGACTGACGGAGCCAACTACGGTCCGAACTCAGTCGACTACGGGGACTACGACAACCCCGTCGTGAACAACCTCATCAACAAGGCATCGTCGCTGTCGGCCTCCCAGACCGCCGAGGTGGCCAGCACCTGGTCCCAGGTATCGATGCAGTCGATGAAGGACGCTGCGTTCATCCCGCTGGTGAGTCAGAACCTCCCGTTGTACACATCATCGAGAGTGCACAATGCCGTCTTCTTGCCCATCAACGGCAACTTTGACATCACCAACATCTGGCTCTCCGGCGGAGGACAATGATGGCTGCAGCCGTCGACGAACCGCTGCTGGATGTCGAGGACCTCCGGGTCTCGTTCGACACCATCGACGGTCCCGTTCAGGCGGTCCGCGGCGTCACATTCCAGGTGGGGCGTGGGAGGTCGCTCGGCATCGTGGGGGAGTCGGGTTCGGGCAAGAGCGTCTCCACGCAGGCGATCCTGGGGCTGTTGAGCGGTGCGCACGTCTCGGGCGCTGCGCGCTTCGAGGGCAGGGACCTGCTGCAGATGAAGGACTCGGAGCTGCGCAAAGTGCGAGGCGCCGGAATCGCGGTCGTATTCCAGGACCCGCTCACCAGCCTTCACCCCCTCCACCGCGTCGGTTGGCAGATCGTCGAGGTCATCCGGGCCCACACGGACATGAACAAGAAGGCGGCACGCGCCCGTGCCGTCGAGCTCCTCGACTGGGTCGGGATACCGAGCCCTCGAGAGCGCGCTGACCACTATCCGTACCAGTTCTCTGGTGGCATGAGGCAACGTGTGATGATCGCGATGGCGCTGGCGCTGAATCCCCGGATCCTGATCGCCGACGAGCCCACGACGGCACTCGATGTCACCGTCCAGGCGCAGATCCTCGCCCTCATCAAGCGCATTCAGCGCGAGTTCGACACCGCGCTCGTGATGATCACCCACGACCTGGGGGTGATCACCGAGGTGACAGAGGACGTCATGGTGATGTACGCCGGTCAGCCGGTGGAGTACGCAAGCAACCGGACTCTCCACTACGAGCCGCACCACCCCTACACAGCGGGTCTGATCGAATGCCTTCCGCGCGGGACATCAGCGACCGTGAGCCTCAAGCCCATCCCGGGGACGCCTCCCAGTCTGCTGAACGTTCCCGCAGGCTGCGCATTCCACCCTCGCTGCTCCTTCGCCATGGACCTGTGTCGGACCCAGGCGCCGCCCCTGAGGAAGGTCGCAGGTGGCGCGGGGCATCAATCTGCTTGCTGGCTTCCGACCGATCTGGTCGGTGTGGGTCAAGAGGCATCGGACCGTCGTGCCGCAGCAGCGCGCACCCCTATGCCCGTGGACGATGGTGGGGCTGAGCGATGACGATCGCGACAGGGTCCGACGACGTCCTGCTTCGCGCGACCGATATCGTGAAGCGCTTCCCGGCGGGGCGTTCACGACTGATCGGGGGCAGGACCGATTTCGTCTCAGCTGTCGACGGTGTCTCCCTCGAGGTCACGCGTGGTGAGACCCTCGGCCTGGTAGGCGAGAGCGGCTGCGGTAAGTCAACGCTTGCCCGTTGCTTGATGCGGCTGCACGACCTGACGTCGGGGGAAGTCGTCTTCGACGGGACCGACATCTCCACGCTGTCACAGCGCGAGCTGCGGCCGTTTCGTCGCGACATGCAGATGGTGTTCCAGGACCCGTACGGCTCACTCAACCCACGCCGACGAGTCGGTTCTCTCATCGGCGACCCATTGTCGATCCACGGGACCGTGAAGCGGGAAGAGCGAACCGAGGAGGTCCGCGAGCTGATGAAGCTCGTGGGCCTCAATCCCGAACATTTCAATCGCTTTCCGTCCGAGTTCTCCGGCGGGCAACGGCAACGCGTTGGGCTAGCGCGCGCCCTCGCGTTGCGGCCGCGGCTACTGATCTGCGACGAGCCCGTCTCGGCACTGGACGCGTCCATTCAGGCCCAGATCATCAACCTCTTGGCGGAGCTCCAACGCACGCTGCACCTGACCTACGTCTTCGTGGCCCACGACCTCGCAGTCGTCCGGTATGTGAGCGACCGGATCGCCGTGATGTACCTCGGTCAAGTCGTAGAGATCGCCGCCACCGCCGACCTGTTCGAGCGGCCGCGGCACCCCTATACACACGCGCTGCTCTCAGCCGCGCTTCACTCCGACCCCGATCTTGCGACACACTCCGAACGCATCGTCCTCACAGGGGAGATTCCCTCACCAATCGCGCCGCCGACGGGTTGTCGTTTCCGCACACGCTGCCCGCGTGCCGAGGAAATCTGCAAGGTGGAGCGGCCGAAACTGGAGCCGGCGCACTCGGATGTGCGGCACCGGGTGGCGTGCCACTTTCCCTTGCCAGATCCTCACTTCAGGGACGCGTCCCGTTCTGCTGGACCGGACGAAGGAGGTGCCGCCCATGGCCTCGCCGGAACCTGACGCCGTCCTGGGCAGCTTCGGCGCCGATCCAGCCGCGGCGACAATCGTGGCGATCGGCGGACGCGGCCCCTGGCTGCTGGCTTGGGAGCGACTGCGACGTGACCCCGTGGCGGTGGGCTGCTTCGTCGTGATCCTTCTTGTGGTGGCGGCAGCACTCGGCGCACCGTTGGTCGCGCACCTCCTTGGACATGGGCCGAATACCCAGTTCCGGGACACCGGGCTCAGCGCTGAGGGGATCCCCGTCGGTCCGAGCAAGAAGTTTCTCTTCGGCACCGACGACCTTGGCCGCGACGTCTTCCTCCGTGTCCTCTACGGGGCAAGGATCTCGCTTTTGGCCGGGGTCTCTGCCTCGGGCATCGCTGTGTTCATCGGCGTCTTCGTCGGTCTCGCGGCAGGCTATATCGGCGGCATCGTCGACACGGTTCTGTCGAGGTTCATGGACGTCGTACTTTCTCTGCCGTATCTGGTTTTCGCAATTGCACTGGTCTCGCTGGTCGGCCCAAGCCTGGTGATCTCGATCGTTGTGATCGCCATGTTCTCCTGGGCATCGGTCGGCCGTGTGGTGCGCGGGCAGGCACTGTCGGCGCGGGAGAAGGAGTTCGTCGAGTCCGCGCAGGCACTGGGCGCCGGGAACCTCCGAATCATGGTCGTCGACGTCCTTCCGAATGTCCTCGGCCCCGCAATCGTGTACGCGACGATGCTCATCCCGCTGTCGATCGTCTTCGAGGCGACGCTCTCATTCTTGGGCGTCGGGGTACTTCCGCCAACGGCAACGTGGGGCAACATGCTTGCCGAATCCATTCCCTATTACCGCGTCGCCTGGTGGTTCGTCGCCTTCCCCGGCCTGGCCCTGCTGGTCACCACTCTTGCCTTCAACCTGCTGGGCGACGCCGTGCGCGACGCATTGGATCCGCGTGGCCCCCTGGCCCGGACGCGGAAGAGGAGGTGGTTCCGTGGGTGACATCGTCCGGTTCCTGGCCCGGCGTCTGATCTTCAGCATCGTCGTCCTGTGGTTCGTCGCGACCATCGTCTTCTTCATGTACTTCGTCGCGCCGAACGACGTGGCCCGCACACTGGCTGGGAGGCAGGCCAGCGCGGCTACCGTGGCGGCCATCCGGCACAACCTCGGACTCGACCGACCCCTTCTGGTCCAGTACTGGAGCTTCCTGGGGAGAGCGGCCCACGGCAACCTCGGCTTCTCCTACCTGAACTCGCGATCCGTCCTCTCGCTCGTCGGCCAGCGCGCCGGCGTGACCGTGTCGCTCGTGGTCGGCGGCGCGGTCATCTGGCTTGTGATCGGGGTTGGCGCAGGGATGCTCGGCGCGACTCGCCCGCGATCGGTGATCGATCGTGCCACTACCGGCATCGCTCTGCTCTTCTACTCCATGCCCACCTTTCTCCTGGGCGAGTTTCTGCTGTTGGTCCTGTTCTTCCGCCTGCACCTGATCGGTGTCGACTGGTTCCCCGGCGCGGGGTACGTGCCACTGGCAACAGACCCGTTGCAGTGGGCACTGCATCTGGTACTCCCATGGCTCACGATCGCGCTCATCACCGCCGCGACCTATGCGCGCCTGACTCGGAGTTCGATGCTCGACGTGATGGGGGAGGACTACATCCGCACGGCGAGGGCGAAAGGCATCTCGCGCCCACGGATACTCTTCCGGCACGTGCTTCGCTCCGCGATCACCCCCGTCGTCACTCAGTTCGGCATCGATGTGGGCACGATGCTCGGCGGTGTGGTCGTCACCGAGAACGTCTTCGGGCTGCCCGGGATGGGGCAACTGATCGTCTCCTCGATCACCCGTCAGGATCTGCCGACGATCATCGGTCTGGTGCTGCTCGCGTCGGCCTTTGTGATCGTGGCGAACATCATCGTCGACATCGTCTACGTCTTCCTCGATCCGCGCGTCAGGCTGAACTAGTAGGTAGTTCCCGTGGAACCACCTACGGGCACGCGCCGGTGTCGGTGCTGATCAGCGCCGTGCCGTTGAGGCGTCTACTTCGGCCAGCATCTGACCGATCGAGGCCAGGAAGTCCCGCCCCGCAGGAGAGATGTTCGAGGTAGTCCTGAGCGGCCTCGAACAACCATGTCGCCCTCGTCCTGCATTTCTCCACACGCGCCGCACAGTCCTTCGGGGCGTAGAAATCGTCGTCACCTCGTCGAACGGCTGCGATCCCGAAGAACACCGCGAGCAAGAGGTAGACATGCATCGACGTGAGCAACCTGTCGATCGGCCAGCCGCCGTATCCAGGATCGTTCTGGTCCCAGATCGGGGTGACGCGTGGCGAACTGTGCGGCCTGAATCCGGTGGCGAACAGCGGGTCCACGTAGTCGATGTCCAGGAATTTTGAGGTGCAGTGACTCATGCAGCATTGTCTCGGCCACCGCGGCGCTGTGGGGCAAAGCCTTCGGGGACAACACCATCACCCCGGGGAGGCCGGGCACAGTGAGGGCGTCGATCGGAGGCAGCCCGTCCTCGAAATCCCCGATGACCACCATGAAGAGAGGTGCGAGATGCGATCATGACGAGTCACCCGACATGGGCACACTGTCATCGCCGCCGTGCTGCCCCGAGGACCTACCTGCAGACGTGATCACCAGGCGCGTCGTCGACGAGGACCTGCCTTCGGTACTGGCCATCTACGAAGAGGGTCTGGCTACCCGCAACGCCACGTTCGAGACCAGGCTCCCAACTGCGACGCAGATCCGCGGAAGGTGGATGCCCGGTATGGCGTGGGTCGCCGAGCTGCACGGAGATGTGGTCCGCTGGACCGCGGTGATGCCGGTCTCCGGTCGCGACTGCTATGCCGGGGGTGGGGGAGACCTCGGTGTACGTCGCCGAGGCCGCGCGCGGGCGCGGGGTGGGCAAGGCATTGTTGTTCACGCAAGTCACCGAGGCCGACAAGGCGGGGTGTGGACGCTGCAGACCTCGATCTTCCCGGAGAACCGCGTCAGCCTGGCCCTGCACCACTCAGCCGGCTACCGCACCCTGGCCGTGCGGACTGCATTGCCCAGCTCGACGGGGTCTCGCGGGACACCGTCCTCCTCGAGCACCGCAGCGAGATCAACTGAGCGCCCGGGCGCCGTCGGCAACGCCAAGCCCGCGAGGCCGAGGTCGCCGTCATCGGCGACGACGCCGCACTTGGTCACCCTACTTCCGTCGCCGGAACCAGGTGGCGGTGACCGTCTTGCCGGGATCGTGGGCGGTGGTACTCCAGCTGTCGGCCAGGTGTTCGATGATGGACAGCCCGCGGCCTCCCTGATCATGGACGCCTGCCGCGCGTGCGGTTGGCCACCCAGCGGCGTCGTCGGTAACTCGGACATCGACGCGTTCCGCGTCTGCGTGGACCTGGAGGTCGATGGTGGCGGCGCCGGCGCGTACGGAGTTCGTCACCAGTTCACTGACGATGAGCACGATGTCGTCGCCGAGTGCGGTGCGGTCACTGCCGACGATGGTGTCGAGTCGCTTGGTGACAAAGACCCGGGCGTTCGCGGGCGCGTGGAGGTCGCCTGGAAACCGCGCTCTCATCGGATCGGGATCCATCGGAATGCGAGCACGGCGATGTCGTCCGCGGCATCGTTGCTCCTCAGGCTGGCCAATGCACGGGAGACGAGCGCGTCGACGGGCTCCTCTGCTGACGTCTGAACGGTGGCTGCCAGTCGAAGCATGCCTACGTCGATGCTTTCGCTCCGCCTCTCGATCAGGCCGTCGGTGAAGCAGAACAGGGTGGCGCCGGGCGACATCGTGAAGGTTGTCGACAGGTAGGTCGTCGGGCCTGTACCCAGTGGTGGGCCAGGAGTGACTTCCACGAACTCGGTGGTGTCCTCTGCAATCAGCAAGGGAGCCGGATGCCCGGCGTTGGCGATCGTGATCTCGCCGGTGCGCCAGTTGCCGACACCGACGACAGTTGTCGTGATGTGGCCGTCAACGCTGATGTCGAACTGGTGCGAGCACTTCTCGAGCGCGACGGCGGGGGAGTCGCCTTGTAGGAGGTATGCCCGGAGTGTGAATCGTGCGTGTGCCATCACGGCGACGGCGTCGATCCCTCGGCCGGAGACATCACCCACGACGAACGCGAAGTGGTCGTCGTTCAGGCCGATGATGCTGTACCAGTCGCCACCGATGTCGACCCCCTGCGCCCCGGCCATGTACTCGGCCGCGATCTCCAGGTGCGGGATGTTCGGGATCGCGTGCGGGAGCAGCGCTCGCTGGAGTCGTACGGAGAGCTCTCGCTGCTGCCCGTACAGGATCTCGACCCGCTCGAAGAGTCCGGTGATGGTGGAGGCGTTTCTTTCGGCATCCTGCCGTCGACGTACGAGTTGCTGGCCGGTGCGTGCGGCGATGAGGGTGAGGAAAATCCCGCCGACGAGCAACATCAGCGCAAGCCGCTGGCTCAGGGAGGCGCCAAGGTGACGCCCGGAGGAGGTGGCCACGGTCAGGACGGTGTCGCCGAACGGAACGGTGGCCCGGGCGGTTGTGCCCGTCAGCGGCAACGTCGATGGGTCCATGTCTGTGGTCGACAACGACGTGTTGTCGGTCCTGGGTCCGAGATAGATGGCGTAGTGCAGGTCTGCGAACGCGGAGTCACTGGCGACCGGTGAGCGTCGGTCCGCGGGGATGGCCCGCTCCGCGTAGACGACAAGGTCTGAACCCTGGGCTGCCATCGCGTAGGCGATCCGGCGTTGAGCACCAGCGGAGACAGCCCGAACGGTGAACGTGGTCGTGTGGAACGCACGGCGCAGATAGGCCTCGGTCGCTGGTCTACCGGGTGCAAGCGCCGGGGCGACTCCGACGCTGCCGAGCCGCGTCAAGTGATTCTCGCGGCGATGCCAGATCGACGCCGACACGAATGACTTGTCCGGACCGACCGACGCAGCCATGAAGCGCTCGAACGCGGTCGTGTCCTTGAGGCCTGCCACCCGCTGCACGCTCAGCGCCGTACGCAGCGGTCCCTCGATCAAGAGGATGGCGGTCGACAGCACCGCCGCCGCTTGCTTGGTCTGCACCTGCAGGAGACGTTGCTCAGCCTTGTCGTCGACCCGCGCTGCTGCCCAGCTGGACAGTGCAGTCAGGAGCACGCCGATGACACAGATGAGAGCAGCGACTCTCCTGGAATGACCGGCCCGCTGCTCCAGGTCGCCAGTTGCCGAGTCGGACCAATATTTCTGGTTTGGCTGGTTGTTCAGGACGGCGTCGGTGTCGCCCTGTGCAGGTCCACGCATCGGTGGGACCGTGGCGCCCGTCGACGTCTGGGTGCCGGGCATGGAGTCAGTCTCCTGCTCGCGTCGGGAAGATACCGGTGAGGCCGGTGACTTCGAACAGGCGGGCAACTGCAGGCGGCACATGGGCGAGAGCGATGTTCTTCTCGGTCTGGGCTGCCTCATTGCGGAGCCGGACGAGCGCGCCGAGCCCGCTCGAGTCAATGAAGGTGACCCCTCCGAGATCGATCACGAGCCCGGATACGTCGGCGTTCAGACAGGCACGCGCCTCGGCGAGAAGGGTCTCAACCACCGCGATATCCACCTCGCCCGAGACAGCCAGCGACCCGACACCATGCTGCGGCGGGCGGGCAGCGAACTCAGCCATGCATCCTCCACATCCCAAAGCCTCGTGAACGGAAATGGCTGTCATCGCCTCAACGAGACGCGGCATGCACGGTTACGCCTCGTCCTGTGGTTTGCCCCGCGCGGTACTACAACGCGACGACCGAGGTCGGTGGCAAGTGAGGTCCTCGGGGACGAGCAGAGCGTGCAGGAACACGATGTATGGCCGGGGTTGTGGGCGTCGTCGATCAGGTCGAGCTTGGAGGGGTGGGAGAAGACCGTCTCGGCGATGAACGGCTGCCTCCTGTCCAGCAACGCGTGACGGGTATCGGAGGCGATCTTCGCGGCGTCGCAGGAGTGTCCTTCGGGATCATCGGGCCAGCGGTCAGGTCAGGACTCCGACTGGACCAGGGCCAGGCGGTTGAGGAGCTCCTCGAGTGCCTCTTCGAACTCTGCGGCGGAGTGGTCCTCCGCGAGCGGTCTCCGTAGCCGGGCTACGGTCGGATAGAGCGCAAGGGACTTGTTCAGCTCCACGCCGTCGTCGATGACGTCCAGGGGACCCAGATCGGCACCCAATGCCGCAACCTCGAGAAGCAGGTGTCCAAGCAGGAAACTGGAGAACGAGCGGTAGGCCGTGACCGCCGCCGGATCGCTGAATCCCTCGCTCTGCAAGCCACTCATGAAGGACTCGACCCACTTCAGGCTCCGGAGCGGAGGCCGCAGCCAAGGCGCTTCGGCGGGGCGAGAGGCCACCAGCGGAAAGATCTTGGGATGGGTCAAAGCCACCCGGCGAACTCCGTGGGCCTGTCGTTGCAGAAAGTCCTGCCAGCCGTCCTGAGGCTGGTCGGTGACATCGTCGTCCTCCTGCATCTCCGCGACGATCGTCTCCACGACAGCATCGAGCAAGGCTTCCCTGCCGGGCACGTAGCGATACAGCGACATGGCCTCCACGCCCAGCATGTCGCCCAGCCGACGCATGGACAGGCCCGGCAGGCCGGCCTCGTCGATGAAGGAGACCGCTGCGGCTACAACGCGCTCGCGGCTCAGTGGTACGCGCGCAGACGGCGGGGCGTGCCGGTCGACCACCTGAGCGTCGGCGTCAACGGGGTCGTCGCCCTTTGGCATCGGTCCTCCTCACCTAGGGCGGCCACGCTACTCGGAATGCGGTCTTGACCCTGGAGCCTTACGTTGTAAAGTTCCCAACATCGGGGATTACTTTACAGCGTAAGGCTTCGACAGGCACGCCGCTCCCTGGTCCCCGGAGCTCGAGGCACCTTGACGTGTCGGCACCAAGAGATCGACACCAAGAGATCGACAACCAGATCGACAACCAGAGATCGACAACCAGAGATCGACAACCAGAGATCGACAACCAGAGATCACCGGAGGCACCCCATGAAGACCAAGCTCGCACTTCTCGTCGGCGGAGCGGCCGGATACGTCCTGGGAACACGGGACGGGCGGCAACGCTACGAGCAACTCAAGACCAAGGCCCAGAACCTGTTGCAGGACCCGAAGGTCAAGGAACAGGTCGACCGGGTCGCGCAGCGGGCAACGAGCAGCCGCACAGGAGAGTCCGGCCCAGCAGGTTCAGCCGCCCCCCAGCCTGGGGCGTCGGACACATCTGGCTTCTCGACCGGGACGGACGGCCCGGATGTCTGAGCACACCACGACGCCGGACACATCAGGGATACGACCGTCGTCGTGGGCGGCGGACCTCTCGGCCGGTGAGCTCGTCGGCAAGCTGTCGGAGCAGTCAGCCCTGCTCGTTCGACGCGAACTCCAGCTGGCCCAGGCCGAGATGCAGCAGAAGGTGAAGCACGTCGGGGTCGGAGCGGCCCTCTTCGGGACCTCTGGAGTCGTCGCCCTGTTCGGCCTCGGCGTGCTGATCACGACGGCGATCTTGGCGCTCGACCTGGTCCTTGCCGCCTGGCTGGCGGCCTTGGTCGTAGCGATCGGGCTTTTTGTCATCGCAGGAGTCTCGGCCCTGGTGGGCAAGAAGCAGCTCGCCCACGCGGCCCCGCTGGTGCCCGAGCGAGCCGTCGAAGGCGTCAAACAGGACTTGGCGACCGTGAAGGAGGCACGTCAGTGATCTCGGAGACGAACAGGAAGTACAAGGCATCAGAGTCCGGTGACGACGGATCCGGGAAGGGCGCTGACGTCGAGCAGATCCAAGCCGACATCGCCCAGACGCGACAGGAGCTCGGCGAGACCGTTGATGCGCTAACGGCCAGGCTGGACGTGAAGACGCGAGCCAGGGCGCAGGTCGATCTGGCCAGGCAACGCGCGATCGGGCAGCTGAACTCAGCGAAGTCCAGTGCGGCTGCACTCAGCGCACGCGCCCGGAGCGCGGCGGTCCGCGACGACGGCACCGTCATGCCGGCGATACCCGCAGGCGCCGTACTTCTGACCGTGCTCGGCGTCGGGGTGTTCCTGCGGAGGCGGCGGACCCGATGAGCCGGTCGGCCACCCCATCCTTGCGAGCCAACGATCCATCAGCGGCAGGAAAGCCGGACTCGCCCGGTGAGATCACGAAAGCCTCGTGGAACTACGTTGCCCGCAAGACGGCGCGCGAGTTCTCCAAGGACCAGTGCACCGACCTTGCCGCTGCGCTGACCTACTACGCGGTCCTCGCGCTGTTTCCGGCAGCAATCGCGCTCGTCTCACTGGTCGGGCTGGTCGGTCAGGGCCCGCAGACGGTGACGACGATCCTTGGCGTTCTGGGCGATGTCGGAGCCGGCTCCCTGGTCGGCACCCTGCAGCCGACCCTGATGTCCTTGGCACAGGCCAAGCAGGCTGCCGGCGTCGCTTTCGTGATCGGACTGGCCACCGCGATCTGGTCCGCGTCGGGATACGTCGGCGCCTTCGGCCGAGCGATGAACCGGATGTACGAGATCGGCGAGGGCCGACCCATCTGGAAGCTCCGTCCCCTGCTGTTGCTCGTCACCTTGGTGGCGTTGGTGCTCGCCGCTGCGGTGGCCCTGGCGCTGGTTCTCACCGGGCCGGCGGCGAAGTCGGTCGGGAGCGCACTGGGTCTGGGGTCCACAGCAGTTCTGGTCTGGGAAATAGCGAAGTGGCCGGTAATACTCGCGGCGGTGGTCCTGATCGTCGCGATTCTCTACTACACGACCCCGAACATTCAGCAACCGAAGTTCCGCTGGATCAGCATTGGCGCCCTGCTCGCAATCACCATCTGGATCCTGGCGTCGGCACTCTTCGGCTTCTACGTGGCCAACTTCGCCTCCTACAACAAGACGTACGGCTCGCTGGCCGGTGTCGTGATCTTTCTGCTCTGGTTGTGGATCACCAACCTCGCCCTGCTGTTCGGCGCCGAACTCGACGCCGAACTGGAGCGTGGTCGCGAGCTCCAGGCCGGACTGGCTGCGGAGCGCACCATCCAGCTACCACCACGCGACACCCACAACATCGAGAAGGCGGAGGAAAAGGCCCAGAAGGACGTCGCACGCGGACGTCACCTCCGCACCAGCCATGGCGAAAGCCAGAATGCCAAGGAGGGCACTTCGGATGAGCACGAGTGAGAAGAACACCAGCACGACCGCCAAGATTCTCTACCGACCGGTTGGCCTGATCAGCAGCGTGGTCGCCGGTGTGGTCGCCGGGCAGATCTTCAAGCAGGTGTGGAAACACGCCGCACCCGGTGATGATGCTGATGCGCCCAAGGCACTCGAGTCGGAGTATGACCTGCGCGAGATTCTCATCGCCGCCACCGTGCAAGGTGCGATTTTCGCCTTGGTGAAGGCACTGGTCAGCCGAGGCGGAGCCAAGGCGTTCGAGCGTTGGACTGGTGAGTGGCCCGGAAGCTGAACGGCGGCCGGTGCTGACGGGCCTCGGTCATCGGCGGCAATCGTCGACAACTAGTTCCCGTCGTGCACGTGGGAGCGCTCGCCGTCGCGGTCAAGGATGCAGAGGATCACGGCCGGGCCGCGGCGGGCGCGGAAACCGTGCGGCGTCATCGTCGAGAACTCCGCAGCCTGGCCGGCCTCGATCGTGATGCGCCGCTCGCCAAGCAGAAGCACCACCGTTCCGGACAGGACGGTGAACCAGTCCCTACCGGGGTGCACGTCCAGCTCGTCAGGCCCCTGAGCACTCACGTGCTGGGTGATCCGCATCTTGGCCACGGTGACGCCGCGTGGCCCGGGGCCCTGGTTCACCAGCCAGGTGGTGGTCCCGCGCTGCTCGTTGCGATGTGGCCGGATCACCACGTCATCGTGGTCGGGCGACTCCACCAGCTCGTCGAGCGTCGTACCCAATGCTCGGGCCAGAGCGGTCAGCTGGTCCAAGCCGATCCGGCGATGGCCGGTCTCGATCCGGCTGAGCGTCGAGGCACTGAGACTTGCGCGATCCGCGAGGTTGTCCAACGACCACCCGCGGGCGCGCCGCAGCCCACGGATGCGCAGTCGGACGGTGCTGTCGACATCTGCTCCTTGCGTCATACGCAAGAGCATATGTCTCGTACGCAGGGTCGTCCTACGGTGGCTACATGACCACCACCAAGGACTCGCTCCCGGAACCCGAGCACCGCCACGGCGGGGAGGCACACAACGATCACGCCATGGCGCAACTCCTCGACCTCGACGCCGAGGTGCTGCGCGACTACCTCGACGAGCTGACCGGCTGGCTGGCGGAGCTGGCGGATCCGAGCCCGCGCCGCATCCTCGATCTGGGCAGCGGTACCGGCACCGGAAGCTTCGCGCTGCTGCGGCGGTTCGAGTCGGCGACGATCATCGCACTCGACGTCTCCCCACACATGGTGCAGCGCCTCGAGCATCGAGCCCGCGAGCTCGGTCTGGGCAGCCGGGTCACCGCCGTGCAGGCAGACCTCAACAAGCCATGGCCACGGGTTGAGGCGGCCGACCTGGCATGGGCCGCGTCGTCGCTGCACCACTTGGACGACCCAGGCCACGCGCTGCGACAGGCCTTTGCCGCGATTCGTCCGGGCGGCCTCCTGGTCGCCACCGAGATGGACAACTTCCCTCGCGTCCTGCCCGAGGACATCGGTATCGGTCGCCCGGGGCTGGGGACCCGCATCCATGCCGCGCTGGGAGGCGGCCCTGGTGTGGACTGGACCGAGGCGCTTGTTGCTGCCGGGTTCGTCATCGACGCCGCGAGGCCCTTCGTCATCAACCTGCCTGCGCCCGCGCCGGAAGCCACCGGGCGGTACGCCAACGCGTTCCTCGGCCAGCTGCGGCGCCACCTGGACGACCAGCTCGACGCGCAGGACATCTCCGCGCTCGACACACTTCTCGCCACCGACGGTCCGCACAGTCTGCTGGGACGGACGGACCTCCATGTCGAGACGACCCGGACCACCTGGGTCGCGCGCCGCCCCTGAGGCAGACCCGGATCCCGGGGCTAGCCTTGTGCGTATGGTTCCTGCCGCGGGCGAGGAGTCTCGTCGGGTGCGGCTGTCCGAGCTTGTCGCGGCCCTGTCGTTGGGCATCGACCTGGGTTTCGGCCAGCCGATGGAGCACGTGCTGCGCCAATGTCTGATCGCGTTGCGCCTCGCAGATCAGCTGGATCTCGACATCGATGCCCGCGCGAGCGTGTACTACACGGCATTGCTCGTCAACGTCGGCTGTCATACCGACGCTCACGAGCAGGCAAAGTGGTTCGGCGACGATATCGCTCTCAAGTCCGGGAAGTACGACGCCAACGGGCTGCGCGCAGCCGCCGCGACGCTGAGCTTGCTGGGATCGGGAAATCCGCCGCTGAACCGCTTCCGGATCGCCGTCGAGTTTGCCCTGTCCGGACGTCGCGATGTCAGCGGCATGATCGCTCAGCATGCGCGGATGGCGCGGTCACTCGCCGAGCAACTGAACCTGCCGGACGCCGTTCTGGACGGCGTCGGATCGGCTTACGAGCAATGGGACGGACATGGCTGGCCGGGCAACCTGTCCGGCGCGGACGTTCCCATCGCCTCTCGCATCGCGCAACTCTCCGAATACGTTGAGGTCGCGCATCGGTCAGGTGGAAGTGCGGGTGCCAAAGCGTTCGCGAGGCGCCGGTCCGGAAAGCAGATTGACCCCGTGCTCGCCGACATTCTGCTCAGCACTGCTGATGAGGTGCTCGACGACCTCGACTCCCCGAGGACCTGGGGATCGGTGATCGATCAGGAACCGTCGCTCGCCGTCACGTTGTCACCGGACGAGTTCGATGCAGCCCTGGTGGCGATCGCGAACTTCATCGACCTGAAGTCGCCGTACACGCTCGGACATGCGACGGCAGTCGCTGACCTCGTCAAGGAGTCCGCCCGCATCCTCGGCTTGCCCCCAGTGGAGTCTCGCCTGCTGTACCGCGCGGGCCTCGTTCACGGCTTCGGCCGGCTGGGAGTTTCGAACGCGATTTGGGACCGCCCTGGTCCTCTCAGTGCGGGGGAGTGGGAGCGGGTTCGGATGTATCCGTACCTGACTGAGCGAATGCTGCATCAGTCGGCGACGCTGGAGCCGCTGGGCCGGATCGCGGTGCAGCACCGCGAGCGGTTGGACGGCAGTGGCTATCCGCGCGGGCTCGTTGCCGGGTCGATCTCCCGGCTTGCACGCATTCTGGCCGCAGCAGACGGGTATCAGACCAAACGAGAACCTCGACCGCATCGCCGGATGCAATCGCCCGAGCAGGCAGCCGGTTACCTTCGTGACGAAGCGCGTGCGGGACGGCTCGGCGGCGAGGCGGCGGACGTCGTGCTGCGCGCCGCGGGGCATCGCGTACGTCGGCGTATCGACGGGCTCGCAGGCCTGACCCCTCGCGAGGTCGAGGTACTCCGGCTGGTCGCGAGAGGACTGTCGAACAGGCAGATCGGCGAGCGACTGGTGATCACACCGAAGACGGCCGGCAACCACATCGAGCACATCTACGCCAAGATCCACGCCCCGACGCGCGCGGCGGCTGCGTTGTTCGCGCTGCAGCACGGACTCCTGCCAGAAGAAGAGATTCGTGCCACGACATCTGGTTGGCATGGTCTGCCGGGCACCGGGCGGGAATGACGGCTCACCGTGGAAGATGAGGCGTTTCCCTCATGCCGGCACCCAGCGCGCTGACTAGCGTCGGGGCCAGACGTTCAGTCATGCGACAGGACGAAATCCGGCAGCGAGGAGACGAGTGAGATGCCCACAGCTTCGAAGGAAACAGCCACCAATACGAACGACTTCGGCCTTGGTGTCGACCGGACCGAGGAGTTCGGCGACCACACGATGAACTTCGTGACGATTCGTCAGGACATCGACTTGAGACCCATGCTGAAGGGTCTGCCGAACGACAGCTGTCAGTGCCCGCACTGGGGCTACCTGTTCAGCGGGCGCTTGACCGTTCACTATGCGGACCACGACGAGATGATCGAACCGGGCGACTCGTTCTACATGCCGCCGGGCCACGTTCCCGCGGCGGACGCAGGGTCGGAGTTCGTCCAGTTCAGCCCGACCGACGCCCTTCGTGTGTCCGAGGATCAGATGGCGCGAAACATGGCAGCGATGCAAGCCGGCTGAACCCCCTCCACTCCCAACGTATAGCGCACCGGTGGGCTTGCGACAAGACCCGGGTCGTGCCCCAGAATCACCGGACAAGGTCAGAACCTACGGACACGGGAGTCAGTGAATGCGGTTGTTGTCGACGTATGGGTCGCGGGGACGTCGAACCGATACGGAGCCGATGACGTGAACCCCCTGACCACCAGCGCGTTCGACCTTCCCGGCCACCTCACTCCCAAGGCCGACCCGACGCTGATCGCCGGCGACGAGCGGCACTTCACCGCAATCGCGGAGAGCCTGGAGCAGTCGATCGCCGACCTGTCCGACCGCCTCGATACCGAGCGGTTGGCGCCCGGCGGCATCGGCCAGGAGGCGATGGACAGAGACCTGGAGGTGCACCGGCTGACCACTCGGCTGCGCTCCCTTCGTCGCTTCGGTCTGGACCTGTGCCTCGGACACATCATCAGCGCAGACGACCCCGAGCCGGTGTACGTCGGACGGCTCGGCCTCACCGACAGCGCGGGCCGTCGGCTGCTGCTCGACTGGCGTTCCCCCGCGGCCGAACCGTTCTTCGGAGCGACCCACGCCAACCCGATGGGTCTGGCATGCCGCCGCAGGTATCGCTGGACCGGCGGGCGGATAAGCGACTACTGGGACGAGGTGTTCACCACTGAAGGATTGGTCGGGCTCGACCATCGACCGACGCTCGATGACCAGTCGGCCTTCATCGCCAGCCTGGGTGCCGACCGGACGGACCGGATGCGCGACGTGCTCGGCACCATCCAGGCCGACCAGGACGCCATCATCCGCGCCGGTTCTCGTGGCGCTCTCGTCGTCGATGGCGGCCCCGGCACCGGCAAGACGGTGGTCGCGCTGCACCGCACCGCCTACCTGCTGTACTCCGACCCGCGTCTTGGTCACCAACGGGGCGGCGTGCTGTTCGTCGGTCCGCACCAGCCCTATCTCGCCTACGTCGCCGATGTCCTCCCCAGCCTCGGCGAGGAGGGCGTCCAGACCTGCACCCTCCGGGACCTCGTCCCCGAAGGAGCCGGCGCCACGACCGAATCCGACCCGGAGGTGGCCGCGCTGAAGGCCTCCGCGGACCTGGTGAAGGCGATCGAGCCGGCCGTGCGGTTCTACGAGAAGCCACCTATCGACGGGATGGAGGTCGAGACGCCGTACGCCGACATCTGGGTCAGCCCGGACGACTGGGCCGACGCCTTCGACGCGCCGGGGCCGGGTACGCCGCACAACGAGGCGCGTGACCAGGTCTGGGAGGAACTGCTCGCGATCCTGGCGAGCAAGTACGAGCAGGATGACGAGGACGACGAAGCCTCGCCCGACCTGGTCCGCAGGTCGATCGCCCAGAACAGGGAGCTGGCCGACACCTTCAACAAGGCCTGGCCGCTCCTCGAGGCGGCCGACCTCGTCGGCGACCTCTGGGACGTGCCCGCGTACCTGCGCCTTGGTGCCCCGTTGCTCAGTCCAGAGGAGGTCGGGAAGCTGCAACGCGACGACCCCCAAGCGTGGACGCTCTCGGACCTGCCCCTGCTCGACGCCGCCCGGCAACGCCTCGGCGACCCCGAGGCATCACGCCGGAAGCGGCGTCACGCCGCCGCCGTCGCCGCCGAACGTCGGCAGATGGACAGGGTTGTCGACGAGCTCCTCCAGGCCGATGACGACGACGGCATGATCGCCCAGCTGCGCCAGCAGGGGATCCGCGACGTCCTGGTCGACGAAGCCGCCCTCCCCGAGACCGACCCGGACCCGCTCGCCGGTCCGTTCGCGCACATCGTCGTGGACGAGGCTCAGGAGCTGACCGACGCCGAGTGGCAGATGTTGCTGCTCCGCTGCCCGTCGCGGAGCTTCACCATCGTCGGGGACCGAGCACAGGCCAGGCACGGGTTCGCGGAGTCGTGGACCGAACGGCTCGAACGGATCGGGCTCGACCGGATCAACCTGGCCTCCCTGAGCATCAACTACCGGACGCCGGAAGAGGTCATGGCCGAAGCCGAGCCGGTGATCCGGGCCGTTCTCCCGGATGCCAACGTGCCGACCTCCGTCCGCAGCAGCGGCGTCCCCGTCGTGCACGGATCTGCTTCGGATCTGGACTCGATCCTCGACACCTGGCTCACCGCACATGTGGACGGGATCGCCTGCGTCATCGGCGATCCGGCGTTCGAGGCGACATCGCGCGTCCGGTCACTGACCCCGGAGCTGTCCAAGGGCCTCGAGTTCGACCTGGTTGTCCTCGTCGACCCGGAGGCGTTCGGCAACGGCACCGAAGGAGCGGTCGACCGCTATGTCGCGATGACCCGAGCGACCCAGCGACTCGTCATCCTCACCAGCTCCTGACGGCGACTGTCAGCGGCGGTAGGTCGCCAGGATCACGCCGCCGACGTCGTACCGGTGTCCGAGCATGCCCTCGTAGCTGCGATCCACGGCGCCCATTCACCATGAGAACAGGCCTCCCCTCACCCGAGGAATTGCATGGGTGGACGAGCCTTTCGATGGAGCGCATGCTGGTGTCGGGCCATACGAATCGAGCAGACTCCTGGAGGAATCTCCCATGGAAGATGTCTACGAAGCGCCACCGTTCACAGCAGCCGACCACACCAAACTGGTCAAAGCGGTTCTTGATCGTCCACTCCACGTCATCAAGTACCTCGATGTCCCGAGCGGGCACGCCCCCACGAACTTGGAGGTCGTCGATGCGGCCCTCCAGGTCAAGTCGTTCGATGACGAGACCAAGGCGCGCCTGCGGGCCGCTCGCGCGGGCTATCTCCGGTTCGAGGAAGAGCGTGCCGGGCGGTCAGCGTCGTTCACCGCACACCTCGAGCGCGTGCATGCTGCACTCGAGGGAAAGTCGATCACCGAGATGATCGCGGCGGTCGACACCCTGCTCGCGCAAGAGCACCTCGACGACCACGCTGCCGCTGGTCTTCAACTCGCCAAAGCCATCCTCATCGATGGCGCCGACAGCATCTACGCCCCCGACTACCCGGTCTACGAGCTGCTCGAGACCGTGGCCTTCACCGGCGCTCAGCAGGTCGCCCAGGTCGATGCCGACTTCGCTGCCGCCGGCGGAGGCGGATCGTCCGGAGGAGCCGCCGCCGGGCTCGGATCGGTCGGCGCCGCCATCGCCGTCATCTACGGCGCGTTCTTCGACTGACGCCGCGATCGACCCGAACACCGGGGCCGGTGGGGCGGTGCCGGGCAGGCGTTTGGAAGACTTTCTTCATGGACGCCGCGATTGACGAGGAACCCGAGCGCGGCGACAGGGATGAGCGGAACGGCTGGTTCAGCACGCCGATCACTGCCGAGGTGCTGCGAGGAGCTCTGGACGTCGAGCGGACAGCGCACGGTGTGCTGCCGCATCGTTTGCCTGCTTGGGCGCGCAAGCAGATCCCCGATGACCAGCTGACCATGGCCGAGGTCCAGCCCTCCGGCATACGACTGGTGTTCCGTACTCGCGCCACCGCCATTGAGCTCGACGTACTCCCGACGAAGATGGCCTACAAGGGCGCCCCGCCCCGTCCCGATGGCATTTACGACCTACTCGTTGATGGCCGTCTTGCCGGACAGGCAAGCGCAACCGGTGGCAACGTCCGCACCATGGACATGGCGACCGGATCTGCGGTGACCGAGCCTGGCTCGGTCGGCACGCTGGAGTTCAGCGAGCTGTCGCCCGGGTTGAAGGACGTCGAGATCTGGCTGCCGTACAACGAGATGACTGACCTGGTCGCCCTACGCACCAATGCCCCGGCCGCGGCCATCGCGGCCAGCGGCCGCAAGGTGTGGCTTCACCACGGCAGCTCGATAAGCCATGGCTCCAATGCTGCGAGCCCGAGTACGACGTGGCCCGCGCTGGCCGCGTCCCTCGGGGGAGTGGACGTGATCAATCTGGGATTCGGTGGAAGCGCTCTGCTGGACCCCTTCGTTGCGCGCGCGATGCGGGACACCCCCGCGGACCTGATCAGCGTCAAGATCGGCATCAACCTGGTCAATACCGATCTCATGCGCTTGCGTGCCTTCGCCCCGGCTGTGCACGGCTTCCTCGACACGATCCGTGACGGTCACCCCACGACGCCGCTGCTGGTCGTCTCGCCCCTTCTGTGCCCCATCCATGAGAACACCCCTGGTCCAGCTGCACCGGATCTCAGCAATCTGAGGGTTGGCAGACTGAGCTTCCTGGCCACGGGGGATCCGACGGACCATACCCGTCTGACGCTCAACGTCATCCGCGACGAGCTCTCCCGCATCGTCGCCGAGCGCGCTTCCGACGACCCGAACCTGCACTACCTCGACGGCCGCGACTTGTACGGCGAAGCGGACTTCGCCGAGCTGCCTCTGCCCGATGAGCTCCACCCTGACGCGGTGACCCACCGTCGTATCGGCGAGCGCTTTGCCCAGAGGGTATTCGCCGAGGGCGGCCCGCTGGTCGCGGCGGATGCCTGAGCTGGACACCGCCGTGTCGGCGATTCGACTCGGGCGACGGGAACGGGGCGGATCTGTCGCAACGAATCTCGGTCGCAGACTGCTCAGCTCTCGGGGTTCAGCGGCAGACACCGTGTGCTCGCCAACCGACGTGTGGTCCCGTCGACCGGGTCGACGAACTCCAGCTCACTCGCGAGGAGCTGCAGGGGCCGGGTGAAGTCGTCGATCGAGATCTCCTGTACGACGGGATAGAGCGGGTCGTCCACGATCGGGATCCCCAGACCGTTCAGGTGCAGCCGTAGCTGGTGGGTCCGTCCCGTGAGAGGCGTCAGCCGATAGACGGCCAGGTCGCCGTGCCTCGACTCAACCTCGATCCTGGTCTCCGCATTGATCGGCGCACCGGGCACGACCTCGGCCTGCAGGACACCACGCGCCTTGCGGATGTGATTGCGGACGGTGACCGGCGACGCCAGTTCCGCACGCCACGGAGCCAGCGCCCGGTACGTCTTGCTCACCGTGCCCCGCTCGAACATCATCTGGTACGGGCGACGCCACCTCCGCTCGGTCGCGAGCATCAGCAGACCGGAGGTCACCCGGTCCAGCCGGTGCAGCGGCGAGAGTTCCGGCAGGCCCAGCTCGACCCGAAGCTTGACCACCACACTCTGCTGCACGTGCCGTCCGCGGGGAATGGTCGCGAGAAATGCTGGTTTGTCGACGACGACGATCCGATCGTCGCGGTGGATGACGGGCAGCGGGCCCGGCACCGCGACCTCCTCCCGCAGATCCCGGTGGAACCACACGAACGTGTGCGGGACGTACGGATCGTCGGTTCGAACGGACCCGAGGTCCTGGTAGACGAAGCGCTCGTCGGTGAGCATCCGCGCGACGTCGACGTGCTCGGGGAGCCGGTGGCGCAGCCATGCCCCCATCGTCGGCCAGGGTTCGGGTCGCAGTCGGTCGCGGTCCGGCGTACGGAGCCACGCGGCGCTGAGACCGTGGCGAGACGGCAACGGCGAACGCGGGGGCACCTACCGATGCTAGGGCTTCGGCCCGAGGTCCACGCGACGGCGACCGAGCCGGGGCAGTGCTGTGGGTGCTTCTACTCCGGCGGGTGGTCGTGGTTGCGATGGCGCCGCGAGGTCTTCGTCCGGGGTTTGCGTGGCCAGGAATCATCGAGACGTCCGCGGGCCTCGGTCTCCCACCAGGGCTTTTCCAGCAACTCGCCCCCTGTGCTGGTCCGCTGCGCAACGGGCCGTTCTTCGTCAAGGACCAGGGCCTGGGACATGTCGTTCCTGGCCCACCTGAAGAACAGGATGCCGAGCAACGGCATTGCGATCACCTCGGCCACGGTGAGGATCAACGCGCCGCCCAGATGTTGGTCGCGCAAGGGGCTCGGACCCCAGGTGCGGCTGACGTTGGCGTAGTAGCCACCAGCCACCAAGGACGAAGAGGTGAGCAGGGCAACCCCAGGGATGGCGTCGAGAAGCCCGTCGACGCAGGCGAACAACATCCGCAGCGGGTCGGTGCACCACAGTGGCAACAGCTCGACGCCTAGCAACGGCAACGCGACCACGCAGCCGACGACGAGAACGTTCAGGTACAACAGATCCATCACGACGGCGTGGTGCAGGGCCGCCGTGAGGTAGCCACTGAAGAAGACGACCATCTGGAGTGCAAGGGCCACCAGTGGCGTCACCACCGGGAACGTGATCGCGCGAGCGACCGGGCTCCTGAGCGCCCGCTCCCAATGCGTCCGACCTGCGGGCGACAGTGCAGCGCCGACCAGTCCCAGCGGGTCACCCAAGGACAGACAGACCGGCACGATTGAGATCAGAAACACGAGCTGCAGCGCGAGCGGCCAGAACAACGTGTGGTCATAGACCGCCAGGGACGACATCGTGCAGAGCACGACGCTGCCAAGACCCAGGACGATGAACGCCGCAGTTCGCCACAGCGGCCACTTGGTGTCCCGACTCCTCGCAGAGCGGACGGCGAGGAGGTACGCCGCAAGGATGACGATGATCGCAACGGAGACCGGGAGGTTGAACGTCCACCGGGTCAGGGCGGTACCGATCGTGTAGTTGGACATCCTCATCCCTGCTGACGTGCAAACGACCTTGGCAAAGCGCGAACGCTCAACAAAGTAGCGCAGCCGATTGGCGTGCTCGTGACCGACATCGAGGACGTCACTTCGGGGCCGTCCCGATCCCGCCGATCTCGCCCAGACCGGTTTGATCGCGGTTGCCCCAGAAGCCGGCCGCTGTTCACCTGCCGTGGATTCAATGACTGGTATGTCGAATACGAGAATTGGAGCACGATGAGCCCGACCCGACGTAACGTCTTGCAATCAGCGGCAGCCATCACCGCCCTCAGCGCCGGCAGGCTGGCCGTGGGCCCACAGCCCGAGGCGAGTGCCGCGACCGACCCCAGACAGCACAAAGGCCCATGGGCCGGCCGCGACGAAGCAGTCGTCGCGATGGCGATGCACATCCATGCCTCGTGGAGCGAGGGCACCGCCAGCATGCAAACGCATCTGGACCAGGCCACCCGGACCGGCATCGATGTCATGTGGTGGACCGAGCACGACTTCCGGATGGCCGAGCACGGCTACCCGGACGTGATCCACATGAACGGCCCGACCGAACAGGTCGGTGGGGTCGCCTGGTCATGGGCGCAACAGTCCGTCGGCACCGCTGCCACCTCCGCGGTCGCCTGGGACACCTCGATGGCATCACCTGCAGACGCTGCGGTTGCGGGTTCCGTGCACCTGTCCGCGCGATCGGAAGGCCTTGACCTGGTCTCCGTCGGAGTGAAGGGCTCGGCCGCGAACACCGTCGACCAGCGTTCGGTCTATGACCAGACGATCGAGATCGACGTCTTTCCCGCCTCGGTTTCCCGGCACAGCTATCTCTCGCTCGCGTTGACGACCAGCTGGCGTCCCGCAGCCCATGGCCGTCCGGCCGGCATGTACACCCTCACCTACGTCATCGACGGGACCAACGAGCAGGACAGGAGGCTGTCCGGGATCGATGGGGTCGTCCACGTTCCGGCACGCGCGGGCCGCTGGAACACCATCCGGCTGCGCCCCGAGGAGGACATGGCCCGGTTCTGGCCGGACATCGACAGCCGGGACGCGGCGATGTTCAACCTCACCCTCAGTGCGGTCAGCGAGAGGGAGCAGCTGGCCGAGGGATGGTTCGATCTGCTGCGGATCACCCGACCCCCGCGCACGGCCAACGCGCCGCTGGAGATGCAGGCGGCCCTGATGAAGGGCTATGCGAAGCGGTTCCCTGCGGTTCGCCAGTACCAGGGCCTGGAGGTCTCACTGGTGAAGCCGAGCCACCTCAACTGGTTCGGTCCCAAGATCACCATGCCAACGTTTTCCGATCCCCGACCCATCGCCGACCCCGACCCCAATGCGGCGTACGCCGTCGTGGACATGATTCATTCGATGGGCGGGCTCGCGTCGTACAACCACCCGTTCGGAACCGGGCATCCGGCGGAGCTGCCGCCAGCGCAACAGGACGCGCTGCGCGCCTCGGTCGCGGCATCGGTGCTGAGTGACCGGGCGATGGGCTCCGACATCCTCGAGGTCGGCTATCCCAGTCGGGGTGGCGTGGATCTCGATCGCCATGCCCAGGTGTGGGATGTGTGTTCGCGCAACGGCGTCTTCCTCACCGGCACCGGCGTCAGCGACGATCATTCCGGCCAGGACTGGTTCGGCCAGGAGTCGAACTTCGTCACCTGGGCGCACTCCGAGAGCCGGGACCTCAAGGACCTGCTGCCAGCGCTGTCATCGGGCAATGTGTTCTTCGGCAACCCGGCCGTGTTCGAAGGCACCATCGGACTGCTTGTCGATGGGGCGGCACCTATGGGCTCGGTCACCGTCTCGAGGGCGGCCACCCGCAACGTCCGGGTCCTGCTCAGCCGGGTGCCCGCCGGTAGCACGGTGTGGCTGGTGCAAGGCACCGTCGACAACGCCGGTCCGTCGGTTCCCCAGCCGGGCACGACCTCGACCCAGCTCTCGTCGTCGGCATGGTCACGCGGCTATACCGACGTCAAGATCGACACCAGGGCACCCCGTTTCGTTCGGGTGGAGGTCCGCACCGCTGCCGGGGACGTGATCGCGCTTTCCAACCCGGTGTGGCTGCTGCGCGACGACCCGGAGGGAGGAATCCCGAAGAGCCGTCAGGTGCGTGGTTCGCGACGGTAGTCGACGATCCGGCCAGCTGAGCAATGACAAGGGCCCTTCTTCGGATGCGAGGTCGGGCCCTTGCACTGTTCATACAGTCAGCGCAGCTGCCGCAGCGTGTCCACCGCAAGCCGGCGGATCGCGGGCGCCGCCCCGAGGTTTCCTTCGGCCACCGCCAGGTGGCGTCCGCTGAGAGCCACCACGATGCCGCCCGCACTGGTGCCGTCCCCATTGGTCGTGGTCATCCAGGTCGCGGTGCCAGCGCCGATGGTCAGCCGATGGGCGACGCCGTAGCGCCAGTGCCCGGCCGGCTCGTGCTGGCAGCCACGGACCTGGCGGACGATGAAGGCGTACTTCGTGGCGGCCCGCTTGGCGGAACTCTGGTCGGCGACGTTCTGGTCGACGGTGAACTTGGTGTTCGTCGCGGCTGCTCTCGCGGTGTAGACGCCATAGAAGTAGTTGGCGGCCTTGCCGACCACGTCACCCATCTGTTCCTCGCCGGTGCAGGCCGACATGCCGTAGCTGCCGTTGCCGGCGCTCACGACCGACCTGATCGCGCTGCTGACCCGGAACGCGTCGTCGATGTCGGCCGGTTGGAGCAGGTTCACCAACTCCACTGCCGGCTGGGCTGCGGTCCGCTCACTCGCGTTCGCGCTGGACGCGTCGGCGCCGCCGCCGAGGCCCAGGACGAGGCCGGTTGCGAGGGCGGGGACGCCGGCCAGGACCAAGGCGGCCCGGGTACGTCGGTTGCTGAAGTTGTTCGTCATCGGTGTTCCTCCGAGTTGGGTGTCGATGCTGTTCTCCTACACCTGTCAGGGAGTCAGACGACGCCATCCGGAGATTTGTTCGGCCACGGCGAGAAGATCGGCTCGACCGCGGAACCGGTGTCCTCGCCTGGCGGACATGCGGTGCTCGGGGAGCGTCATCCCGGTAGCCTCACGCGATGTCGTTGTCGCGTCGCTTGCTGAATCGCGCTGTCCATGTCGCGCATCGCTGGGTCGAACGAGGCGGGGCGATCCAGCCCGGAACGGACCTCGCCGACTCCTTCGGCCGCTTCGGAGCCGGAAGCTACATCGCCTATCCGATGGCCACCCTGTTTGGTGCGCGGTCGATCCACCTTGGCCGGGACAGCCTGATCGGACGGTCCTGCACCCTGATCGTCGGGTACGGCCCCGATGACGCTGCGCTACCGGAGCGAGGCCTGGTCATCGGAGACCGCTGCGTCATCGGGGCGCGTACGACGATCACCGCCCACGAGTCGATCACGATCGGCGACGACGTCTGGTGCGGTCAGGACGTCTTCATCTCCGATGCCAGCCACGGCTACCAGGATCCCGAGACCCCGGTCGGCCTCCAGCTCGGTACGCACCAGCCGGTGGTGATCGGCGCCGGGTCCTGGATCGGGCACGGGGCGATCATCCTGCCGGGGACGACAATCGGCCGTCAGGTTGTCGTGGGTGCCGGTTCGGTCGTTCGCGGCGCTGTCGCGGACCATTCCATCGTCGCCGGGGTACCTGCCAAGGTGGTCCGCCATCTGGAGCCCGAACACGGCTGGGTCTCGGCCAATGGATCCGGCGACGTCAAGCCAGCCTGGACTGCGAGCGAGGTGGCGGCCCTGATGAGGGGCGAGGCCGCAGCGCCCTGAGAGGTAGGGCCATCCGGCCCTCCGAGACAGGTCCTGAGCCGCTTCCGCAACCTGCTCCGGCACAGCAGCGTGGAGCCATGACGTACCTGTCGCACGTCCCCTCGGGAACGATCGTTGTCGGTATCGACGGCTCGTGCCCCAGCGAGCGGGCGCTGGGCTGGGCAATCATCCAGGCGCAGTTGGAGCACCGGCCGCTGACCCTTCTGCACGGAGTGGATCTGCGAAGCATCGACTTGTCCGGCGCCGTCGGCCTGGACCCGCTCGTCGTACCGGCGGCGTTGAAGGGTCAGGGACAGGCCCTGCTGTCCGCGGCGATGCGCGGGGTGGCCAAGCGCGCGCCTGGGCTCGAGGTGATCACGGCACATGTCCCGGTCGATCCGCGCGAGGCTCTGGTCGATGCCTCCACGAGGGCCACGATGGTGGTCCTGGGCTCGCACGGCCGGAGTCCGATGAAGACCCTGCAACTCGGCTCGGTCAGTCTCGCGGTTTCCCGGAACGCCGAGTGCCCGGTCGTGGTGCTCCGACCGCAGGAGCCGACCACCGAAGACAACGGCATCTTGGTGGGGGTTGGCGGAGAGCGGCGCAACCTGCCCGCCGTCGAGTTCGCGTATCAGCAGGCATCGTTCCGGTCGCAGCCGCTGACCGTCATGCATGGCTTCTGGGACATCCACGGACGGATGGGCCTCAGCCTGATGAGTGCCGGCGAGGCAGGCAGCGAGGACGAGCTGCGAATCGTGGCCGAGACCATCGCCGGCATGTCGGAGAAGTTTCCCGACGTCAAGGTGAGCGTCCAGCTCCGCCGCGGCTTGGTGGAGGACTGCCTGATCCATGCGGGGAAGGGAATGGGCATGATCGTCATCGGCGCGCACCCTGACCGGATGGCGCTCGACGTACTGACTGGGAACCCGACCCGGGCACTCCTTGAATACGCCGAGTGTATGGTCGCGGTGGTCCCCTCCAGCACGAGGTCAAGCGCATGAGCCATCCAGTCGTGGCGGCGTTCCGGCAAGGACGGGAGGGCAACGTCCAGCTGCGTGTCGCCGATGCGATCACGGCGTTCGCAGGGTCGATGCCGTTCGTCTACATCCATGCGGCGATCTTTGCGTTGTGGATGCTGTTCGCCGAGTCGACACCGTGGCCCACCCTGACATTGGTGGTCTCCCTCGAGGCGATCTTCCTGTCGACCTTCGTGATGATCGGACAGAACCGGCAAGGCGCCTTCCAGCAGGCGAAGGCCGATCATGACTTCGTCGAGCAAGAGCTCGAGCTGAAGACGAACACCGACCTGACCCGCCAGATCCATAAGTTGACCACCGAGCTGCATCGCCGGGTCGTCGAAGGGGACCGGGCCGACTAGCGGTCGGCAGACTCAACGGTCACTGCTGTTTGGCGAGCGAGACGGCCTTGTCGGACGAGGCCTGCATCGCATCCTTCGGTGAGGCCTTACCGAGGACCGCCTCCTGGATCTGCTGCTGGTTGAAGATCTGCCATTCCGCGAACCAGGGCGCATCCAGTGCGCCCTGCGGGGTGGCGAGCAGGGTCTGCTGGTTGGCGATGTCGGGATCGCACCACTTCTTCAGCTCGGCGAGGACCTGCGGGTCCTTCTGTAGCGCTTTGTAGGCGGGCGCCTGACCATCGCGCAAGAACAGCTCCCGGTTGGCGGCAACGCTGCCGAGGTACTTGATGAACTCCCAGGCCTCCTTGGGATGCTTGGTCTTCGCCGAGATGCAGTACGCGGCGCTGACGCCGATGGTTCCGTGCGGGCCCTTGTCGGTCAGGCTCGGCATCTGCATCTGGGCGCAGGAGCCGGC
>JAOPXK010000180.1 GCA_025965195.1 Marmoricola sp. | reverse complement strand
TGAGCTTCACCGCCGAGGTCGACGTCCGTCCCGAGATCAGCCTGCCCAGCCTCGAAGGCATCGCCGTGACCGTCGACGACGCTGAGGTGACCGACAGCGACATCGACGAGCAGCTCACCGCCCTGCGCGAGCGGTTCGGCAGCCTCAAGGGCGTGGAGCGTTCCGTCGAGACCGGCGACTACGTCTCGCTCGACCTCACTGCATCCCTCGACGGCGAGGAGATCGAAGCCGGTTCGGCCAAGGGGATGTCCTACGAGGTCGGCGCCGGTGACCTCATCGACGGGTTGGACGACGCGATCGCCGGCGCCAACGCCGGCGACACGGTCACCTTCACCGCGGCGCTGCAGCAAGGCGAGCGGGCCGGCACCGAGGCCGACATCTCGGCCACCGTCAACTCGGTCAAGGAGAAGGAGCTGCCCGAGCTCGATGACGAGTTCGCGCAGCTGGCCAGCGAATTCGACACCATCGACGAGCTCCGCAACGACCTGCGCGAGCGCCTGGGCAGCGTCAAGAAGCTCGAGCAGGGCGCGCAGGCGCGCGACAAGCTCGTCGAGCACCTGGTCGAGACCGTCGAGTTCCCCGTCCCCGAATCCGCCGTCAAGGCCGAGATCGACTACCGCGAGCACGAGGTGGTGCACTCGCTCGGTCACGACGATGCGCTGTTCGACAGCTACCTCGAGCGCGAGGGCAAGACCCGCGACGAGTTCACCACCGAGCTGCGCGAGGGGGCCGAGAAGTCGGTGCGGGCCCAGTTCCTGCTTGACGCGGTGGCGGACTCGACCGAGGTGCAGGTCGGCGACGCCGAGCTGACGGACTACCTCGTGCGCCAGGCGGCGCGGTACAACATGCCGCCGCAGGAATTCGCCAGCCAGGTCATGCAGTCAGGCAACCTGCCGGCGCTCGTGGCCGATGTCCGACGCAACAAGGCGCTCGCGGACCTCCTCGAGCACGCCGTCATCACTGACGCATCGGGCAATGCGGTCGACCTGACCGCGCTGGCGCCGAACGCCATCGCCGACCTCGCTGCGGCGGCCTCTGACGAGGTCGAAGACGACGACGATGACGACGCGGGCGACATCGAGTAGTCACGCCCTCAGCGAACGAAGGCCCAATCGGGACTTCTGCTGTCGTCCGCTTCGTTAGTGTCGATGTCACCAACCAGACGTGAAGGAAGGTCCGCCGACGTGAGTCGCTTCGACCCCCAGCCGATTCGGGCTAGCGAGATGCGCAGCTCGAGCCCGGGCATGACGCTCAACGACTCGGTCTACGACCGCCTGCTGCGCGAGCGCATCATTTTCCTCGGGCAGCCGGTCGACGACACGATCGCCAACCAGATTTGCGCGCAGCTGCTGCTGCTCGCGGCCGAAGAGCCCAGCCGCGACATCGCGCTCTACATCAACTCGCCCGGTGGCTCGGTCACGGCCGGCATGGCGATCTTCGACACCATGCAGTTCGTCGAGTGCGACGTCGCCACCTACGCTCTCGGCATGGCGGCCTCGATGGGCCAGTTCCTGCTGTCGGCCGGCACGCCGGGCAAGCGCTACGCCCTCCCGCACGCGCGGATCATGATGCACCAGCCGTCCGCCGGCATCGGCGGAACGGCTTCGGACATCGCGATCCAGGCCGAGCAGTTCCGGCTCACCAAGATCGAGATGGCCAAGCTGATCGCTCAGCACACGGGCCAGCCGCTCGAGCAGATCCAGGCCGACTCCGAGCGTGACCGGTGGTTCACCGCCGAGCAGGCGCAGGAGTACGGCTTCGTCGACCACGTCGTAAGCCGGGTGGCCCAGGTGCCGAACGGCCCCGGTCCGGCGCCGGCCTGAGATGGTCCACAGAGGAGACATTGCTATGAGTGAGCTGTCCACGCCGCCGCAGGGCCTGCACCTGCCGCAATCGCGTTACGTGCTGCCGTCCTTCGTCGAACGGACGAATTACGGCATCAAGGAGTCGAACCCGTACAACAAGCTGTTCGAGGAGCGCATCATCTTCCTCGGCGCGCCGATCGACGACGTCGTCGCCAATGACGTGATCGCGCAGCTGATCGTGCTGGAGTCCAACGATCCCGACCGCGACATCCTGATCTACATCAACTCGCCCGGCGGGTCGTTCACGGCGCTAACCGCTATCTACGACACGCTGCAGTTCGTCCGTCCCGAGATCCAGACCTACTGCATGGGACAGGCGGCTTCAGCGGCCGCAGTCCTGCTCGCAGCGGGGACGAAGGGCAAGCGGTTCGCCCTGCAGAACTCACGGGTGCTGATCCACCAGCCGTCCGGCGAGGGCCAGGGCCAGGTCACCGACCTGGAGATCCAGGCCAACGAGATCATGCGCATGCGGTCGCTGCTCGAGTCGATCCTGGCGCACCACACCGGACAGACCGAGGAGAAGATCCGAGCCGACATCGAGCGCGACACGATCCTCACGGCGGCGCAGGCCAGGGAGTACGGCGTCGTCGACGATCCCGTACTCCTTGGCCTGCTGGGCGGTGAGGATCGTGTCGCGCTCGATGTCCGCGCGCACCTTCTCGATCGTCTGCCCGGTGTGCTTGGCCAGCACCTCCTCGAGCAGCGCACGCATGCGCAGGATCTCGTTGGCCTGGATCTCGAGGTCGGTGACCTGACCCTGGCCCTCGCCGGACGGCTGGTGGATCAGCACCCGGGCGTTCTGCAACGCGAACCGCTTGCCCTTGGTGCCGGCGGCCAGCAGCACGGCGGCCGCCGAGGCGGCCTGGCCCATGCAGTAGGTCTGCACCTCGGGACGCACGAACTGCAGGGTGTCGTAGATCGCGGTCAGCGCGGTGAACGACCCACCCGGCGAGTTGATGTAGATCAGGATGTCGCGGTCGGGATCGTTCGACTCGAGCACTATCAGT